>CAZAQK010000043.1:217-11926 GCA_964487265.1 uncultured Rickettsiales bacterium
AACACCACACCGTATGAAGAGCCCCTTCATCCTGCTGAGGATATTTACGGCATCCTGCCCAAAGAATCCACCCGTGTGCCGTTTGATGTGCGTGACATCATCACCCGCATCGTCGATGGCTCGAAATTCCATGAATTCAAGAAACGCTACGGCACCACGATCGTGTGTTGCTTTGCCTCCATCCATGGCTCACCTGTAGGGATTGTGGCCAATAACGGCATTTTGTTCTCAGAATCTGCCATTAAAGCCACGCATTTCATTGAGCTTTGCGCACAACGCAAAATCCCGCTGGTATTCCTGCAGAACATCACCGGTTTCATGGTCGGCAAAAAATATGAATCCGAAGGCATCGCCCGCCACGGTGCCAAAATGGTTATGGCCGTATCGAACGCAGCCGTGCCCAAATTCACCGTGGTGATTGGCGGCTCATTCGGTGCAGGCAATTACGGCATGTGTGGCCGGGCATTTGACCCGCGCTTCATGTTCATGTGGCCAAATGCCAAAATCTCCGTGATGGGCGGCGAACAGGCAGCCGATGTGCTGGCACGCGTGCGCACCGATGCTTTGGAAAAAGAAGGCAAAAAACTTTCGCAGAAAGATATCGATGCCATCCGCCAGCCGATACTTGATAAATATGCCACCGAAGGCAGCGCGTATTACAGCACCGCACGGCTGTGGGATGACGGCATCATTGACCCCGCCACCACCCGTGACGTGCTGGGACTCGCCATTGCCGCCAGTTTGAATGCCCCGATCGAAGACACCAAATTCGGCGTGTTCAGGATGTAAGTATGAAGCGATTTATATTCTTATGCGTTTTATTAGCTGGTTGTGACATGCCGCCTGAGCCAAACATAGGAGAGCTTATAGATCAGTGTAGAGCACAATATCCGATAGAGGCTGCAACCAATATAAAACCTGCCAAGAAACGACTGGAATATCTACTTAGCCGCAACGACTGCGAGAAGAATGCCAATATAACTTATCTTGGAAATGATAATATCGATCTTATAAATGTTGCATTTTCTAAGAAAGCCGTAGTCTACGAAAAATTAGTTCACAATAAAATGACCAATATTGAAGCAGAAGCAGCAATGAATGAGATTAACTCTGAATTCTACGACAAAGCCCAAGAGAGGATTGATAGAAAATTGATGATGCTTCCTCGTTCTCCACAATTTACTGATTGCCGCCCTAATTCTAGAGGTGGCTTTAACTGTACCACTTATTAGCTATGACCAATTATAATTTATTGACTCTCGATATCGACTCCCGCGGCGTTGCAGCTATCACGCTGAACCGCCCGGAAATTCACAATGCGTTCGATGACAAGCTCATCGCCGAACTCACCGATGTATTCGCGGCAGTCGATAAAGACGACAAGGTGCGCCTCGCTGTCATCTCCGGCAACGGCAAATCCTTCTGCGCCGGTGGCGATCTGAACTGGATGCGTAAAATGAAGGATTACAGCCGCGAGGAAAATATCGGCGACAGCGGCCGCTTAGAAACCATGTTCGCAACCATTGCGAATTTTTCCAAACCCCTCATCGGCGTGGTACATGGCGCAGCTATGGGTGGCGGCTCCGGCCTCACCTCCGTGTGTGATTATGTGGTGGCGAGCGAAGATGCCATGTTCGGTTTCACCGAAGCGCGCATCGGCATTGCACCAAGTGTTATATCTCCCTATGTCATCGAGAAAGTTGGTATCTCCTATGCCCGCGCTTACTTTCTCTCCGGTGCGCATTTTGGCGCGCAGGTAGCCAAAGACATGGCACTCATCCACCGCATCGTGCCGCGCGGCGAGCTGGATGATGCACGCGCAGAAACCATCAAGGAATTCCTGAAAGCAGCACCGGCAGCGGCCAAAAAATCCAAAGCCCTCATCAAAAATATCATTGCTTTAAGCCGCGATGCCAAGGCGCGTGAAGCGATCAAGAACCTCACCATCGAGACGATTGCTGATTTGCGCGTAAGCCCCGAAGGCCAGGAAGGCATGGACGCGCTGCTGTCCAAACGCAAACCGAAATGGGTAGCATAGCCCCGCATAAGCCCGCATAGCGGGCGCATTGCGGGGTCCGGTATAAGGACTAAAAAGATGAAATATGAAAATAAAATTTTGATAATCATAACCGGACCCCGCCATTCGGCGGGGCTGGAGGTAGCGTAATGAAAAAGATCAAACGCCTGATGATTGCAAACCGCGGCGAGATCACCTGCCGCATCGTCTCCACCTGCAAGGCTATGGGCATTGAAACCGTCACGGTATTCGCAGAAGATGACCGCGACCTGCCGCACGCCCGCGCGGGTGATGTTTCAGTATTGCTGGAAGGAAAGAACCTTTCGGAAACTTACCTGAACATTGAAAAACTCATTGCCGCCGCGAAAGCAGCTAAGGCCGATGCCATCCACCCGGGCTATGGTTTCTTATCCGAAAATGCCAAATTCGCTGAAGCCGTGAAAAAAGCAGGCCTCATTTTCGTAGGGCCACCAGCAGAAGTCATCGCCCGCATGGGTGATAAGGCCGAATCGCGCATGATGTGCCAGAAAATAGGTGTGCCCACCGTGCCGGGTTATGATGGCAATGCCACCGATACCAAAACTCTAGCCAAGGAAGCCGAAAAGATCGGTTATCCCGTGCTGGTAAAAGCCGCTGCTGGTGGCGGTGGCAAGGGCATGCGCATTGTGCATGACGCAAAAGATCTACCCGCCGCGCTTGATTCCGCGCGCTCGGAAGCCAAGAACGCCTTTGGTGATGACCGCCTCATCATGGAAAAATACCTGACTGAGCCACGCCACATCGAAGTACAGGTGTTCTCCGACACGCACGGCAACCATCTGCATTTCTTCGAGCGCGAATGCTCCATCCAGCGGCGTTACCAGAAAATCGTGGAGGAAAGCCCCTCCCCGCGCATGGATGATGCCACAAGAAAAGCGATGACGGATTGCGCCACCAAGATCACCTCGCACATTGGCTATGTCGGTGCGGGCACGGTGGAATTTATCATGAACTCAGATGGAAAATTCTATTTCCTCGAGATGAACACCCGCCTGCAGGTGGAACATCCGGTAACGGAAATGGTAGTAGGCCTCGACCTCGTGCGCCTGCAGATCGAAGTGGCCGAAGGTGCAAAACTCCCCTTCACGCAAAAAGACGTGGCGCAACATGGCCATTCCATCGAAGTGCGGCTCTATGCGGAAGATACCGAAAAGGAATTCCTCCCTGCGCCCGGCACACTTGCGACATTCATACTGCCGCATCTGCCGCATGTGCGCTGCGAAAATGGCTATGCGAATGGCAACACCATTTCCGCCAGCTACGATCCCATGATCGCCAAGATCGCCGCATGGGGCCATACGCGCGAGGAAGCCATCAACCGTTTGCTGAATGCGCTGGCGCAAACCCGCATCAGCGGCACCACCAATAACCGCGATTTCCTGATGCGCGTGCTGGATCATGCCGCATTCCGAAAAGGCATCACCGCCACCGATTTCATCAGCAAACACAAAAAAGAACTGATGGCGAATGAGCTGGAAAATGACGAGCTGGCACGCATCGCCGCCGCCTATCTGCTCTTTGGTGCATCAATCACGGCAAGCAGCGAGGGCTCGGAAGTCGAGCACTCGGCATGGAATAATCCAAGACTGGCAGGTATGCGATGAAAACCACCCTGCACATCAACGGCTCTCCCGTCACGCTGGAAAACACGGTTCGCCATAAAAACGGTGTATCCTTCACACTTGATGGAAAAATTTATAACTTCCGCAGTCACCGCCTGCCGGATGGTTCGTATTTGCTTGAGCAGGAAATTACGCACGGCGTGTGGCAGCGCGTAAGCGGCACGGCATGGCAAGGCAAAAACGCCAAGCATATCCAGATCGGCAATCTTGCCGCGAAGGTAAGCGAACTGGCAGCGGGGACATCCTCTTCCGGTGGTGCTGCCGAGCTTTCCCCACGCGCGCCAATGCCCGGCCTTGTGCGCCAGATACTGGTGAAAAAAGGTGATAGCGTTGCAGCAGGTCAGCCACTCGCCATCATGGAAGCCATGAAACTGCAGATGACGCTTTCTGCCGGTGGCGATGCAAAAGTGGAAGCCATTCTGGTCAAAGAAGGCGAGATGATCCCCGAAGGCACCGAGCTGGTGAAACTCACCGCAGAGAAAAGCGCATGAGCTTCGACATCGAACTGGTAGACGTCAGCGCGCGGGACGGGCTGCAGAATGAAAAAAATGCCGCGCAGCTTTCCGCCGCCGATAAAGTGTCCTTCATCCGCATGCTGGCGCAAACGGGCTTAACGCGCATTGAAGCCGGAAGTTTTGTACACCCCAAAGTGGTGGCCATGGCTAATTCCGGCGAAGTAGCCGAGCTGCTTGCACCTGTAGAAAAAGAATTTCCGCATGTGCTTTTTTCGTACCTTGTGCCGAACCTCAAAGGCCTTGAGCGCGCAAAATCCATCAAGGCGAAGGAAATCGCGATATTCCTTGCTGTCTCAGAAGCATTCTCCAAAGCCAACATCAACCAGACGGTGGATGAATCCTTCACCGCCATCGTGCCCGTCATTAAAGAAGCTCTTGCCTCTGGCATGCGCGTGCGAGGTTATATCTCGAATGTGTTTGGCTATACTGACCTGCCCTTCTCTCCAAAAGAAGTCACCCGCCGCAGCAAACAACTGCTGGATGCTGGCTGTTTTGAAGTTTCACTAGGCGACACCACCGGCATCGGCACAACCTTGCAGGTTGAGGCATTAATTAAGGAATTCAACGAGGCACACATCCCGCTTGCCAAAGTTGCAATGCATTTCCATGATACATTTGGCAATGCCATTGCCAACGTTGCGAAATCTTACGAACTCGGCATCCGCACGTTTGATGCGGCAGCAGGCGGCCTTGGTGGCTGCCCATACGCCAACAGCCCCAAAGGCAACCTGCCGATGGAAGCACTGATAGACTGGTGCAAAAGCAAGAATCTCAGCTGCTCCCTGACCAACCCCGCATAAGCCCGCATAGCGGGCGCATTGCGGGGTCCGGTATAAGGACTAAAAAGATGAAATATGAAAATAAAATTTTGATAATCATAACCGGACCCCGCCATTCGGCGGGGCTGGAGGTAGCGTAATGAAAAAGATCAAACGCCTGATGATTGCAAACCGCGGCGAGATCACCTGCCGCATCGTCTCCACCTGCAAGGCTATGGGCATTGAAACCGTCACGGTATTCGCAGAAGATGACCGCGACCTGCCGCACGCCCGCGCGGGTGATGTTTCAGTATTGCTGGAAGGAAAGAACCTTTCGGAAACTTACCTGAACATTGAAAAACTCATTGCCGCCGCGAAAGCAGCTAAGGCCGATGCCATCCACCCGGGCTATGGTTTCTTATCCGAAAATGCCAAATTCGCTGAAGCCGTGAAAAAAGCAGGCCTCATTTTCGTAGGGCCACCAGCAGAAGTCATCGCCCGCATGGGTGATAAGGCCGAATCGCGCATGATGTGCCAGAAAATAGGTGTGCCCACCGTGCCGGGTTATGATGGCAATGCCACCGATACCAAAACTCTAGCCAAGGAAGCCGAAAAGATCGGTTATCCCGTGCTGGTAAAAGCCGCTGCTGGTGGCGGTGGCAAGGGCATGCGCATTGTGCATGACGCAAAAGATCTACCCGCCGCGCTTGATTCCGCGCGCTCGGAAGCCAAGAACGCCTTTGGTGATGACCGCCTCATCATGGAAAAATACCTGACTGAGCCACGCCACATCGAAGTACAGGTGTTCTCCGACACGCACGGCAACCATCTGCATTTCTTCGAGCGCGAATGCTCCATCCAGCGGCGTTACCAGAAAATCGTGGAGGAAAGCCCCTCCCCGCGCATGGATGATGCCACAAGAAAAGCGATGACGGATTGCGCCACCAAGATCACCTCGCACATTGGCTATGTCGGTGCGGGCACGGTGGAATTTATCATGAACTCAGATGGAAAATTCTATTTCCTCGAGATGAACACCCGCCTGCAGGTGGAACATCCGGTAACGGAAATGGTAGTAGGCCTCGACCTCGTGCGCCTGCAGATCGAAGTGGCCGAAGGTGCAAAACTCCCCTTCACGCAAAAAGACGTGGCGCAACATGGCCATTCCATCGAAGTGCGGCTCTATGCGGAAGATACCGAAAAGGAATTCCTCCCTGCGCCCGGCACACTTGCGACATTCATACTGCCGCATCTGCCGCATGTGCGCTGCGAAAATGGCTATGCGAATGGCAACACCATTTCCGCCAGCTACGATCCCATGATCGCCAAGATCGCCGCATGGGGCCATACGCGCGAGGAAGCCATCAACCGTTTGCTGAATGCGCTGGCGCAAACCCGCATCAGCGGCACCACCAATAACCGCGATTTCCTGATGCGCGTGCTGGATCATGCCGCATTCCGAAAAGGCATCACCGCCACCGATTTCATCAGCAAACACAAAAAAGAACTGATGGCGAATGAGCTGGAAAATGACGAGCTGGCACGCATCGCCGCCGCCTATCTGCTCTTTGGTGCATCAATCACGGCAAGCAGCGAGGGCTCGGAAGTCGAGCACTCGGCATGGAATAATCCAAGACTGGCAGGTATGCGATGAAAACCACCCTGCACATCAACGGCTCTCCCGTCACGCTGGAAAACACGGTTCGCCATAAAAACGGTGTATCCTTCACACTTGATGGAAAAATTTATAACTTCCGCAGTCACCGCCTGCCGGATGGTTCGTATTTGCTTGAGCAGGAAATTACGCACGGCGTGTGGCAGCGCGTAAGCGGCACGGCATGGCAAGGCAAAAACGCCAAGCATATCCAGATCGGCAATCTTGCCGCGAAGGTAAGCGAACTGGCAGCGGGGACATCCTCTTCCGGTGGTGCTGCCGAGCTTTCCCCACGCGCGCCAATGCCCGGCCTTGTGCGCCAGATACTGGTGAAAAAAGGTGATAGCGTTGCAGCAGGTCAGCCACTCGCCATCATGGAAGCCATGAAACTGCAGATGACGCTTTCTGCCGGTGGCGATGCAAAAGTGGAAGCCATTCTGGTCAAAGAAGGCGAGATGATCCCCGAAGGCACCGAGCTGGTGAAACTCACCGCAGAGAAAAGCGCATGAGCTTCGACATCGAACTGGTAGACGTCAGCGCGCGGGACGGGCTGCAGAATGAAAAAAATGCCGCGCAGCTTTCCGCCGCCGATAAAGTGTCCTTCATCCGCATGCTGGCGCAAACGGGCTTAACGCGCATTGAAGCCGGAAGTTTTGTACACCCCAAAGTGGTGGCCATGGCTAATTCCGGCGAAGTAGCCGAGCTGCTTGCACCTGTAGAAAAAGAATTTCCGCATGTGCTTTTTTCGTACCTTGTGCCGAACCTCAAAGGCCTTGAGCGCGCAAAATCCATCAAGGCGAAGGAAATCGCGATATTCCTTGCTGTCTCAGAAGCATTCTCCAAAGCCAACATCAACCAGACGGTGGATGAATCCTTCACCGCCATCGTGCCCGTCATTAAAGAAGCTCTTGCCTCTGGCATGCGCGTGCGAGGTTATATCTCGAATGTGTTTGGCTATACTGACCTGCCCTTCTCTCCAAAAGAAGTCACCCGCCGCAGCAAACAACTGCTGGATGCTGGCTGTTTTGAAGTTTCACTAGGCGACACCACCGGCATCGGCACAACCTTGCAGGTTGAGGCATTAATTAAGGAATTCAACGAGGCACACATCCCGCTTGCCAAAGTTGCAATGCATTTCCATGATACATTTGGCAATGCCATTGCCAACGTTGCGAAATCTTACGAACTCGGCATCCGCACGTTTGATGCGGCAGCAGGCGGCCTTGGTGGCTGCCCATACGCCAACAGCCCCAAAGGCAACCTGCCGATGGAAGCACTGATAGACTGGTGCAAAAGCAAGAATCTCAGCTGCTCCCTGACCAACCCCGCCGCCTTGCACAAAGCCGCTGCATTCATCCACGGCAAGCTGGGAAAAAATGCTGCCTAAGTGCTTGTAAAATTCTCTTAACTAGGCTTATCTGCGACTAGCTATTCAGGAGAAGAACCATGAGTAAATATCCCATCGTTATCGTATCCGGTGCACGCACCCCAATGGGTGGTTTCCAAGGTGATTTCAAGGATATGAGCGCGCCGCAACTTGGATCGGCGGCCATCAGCGCGGCACTGAAACGCGCAAACCTTGCCGCCGACACCATCGATGAAGCCTATATGGGCTGTGTTTTATCCGCTGGCGTTGGCCAGGCCCCTGCCCGTCAGGCAGCACTCGGTGCTGGCCTTCAGGAAGCAACCCCTTGCACCACAGTCAGCAAAGTGTGCGGCTCCGGCATGAAAGCGGTGATGCTCGCGCATGATGCCATTGCGGCAGGCACATCAAACATCGTGCTGGCGGGTGGCATGGAAAGTATGACCAATGCGCCCTACATTCTCCCCAAAGCCCGTGGCGGTTACCGCATGGGGCATGGCGAGATCAAAGACCATATGTTCTTCGACGGCCTCGAGGACGCCTACGAAAAAGGCAAACTCATGGGGGTATTCGCCGAAACCTGCGCGCAGCATTACCAGTTCACTCGCGATGCACAGGACAAGTTCGCCATTACCTCATTGGAACGTGCTAAGAAAGCCATTGCTGATGGCAGCTTTTCTGCTGAGATCACCCCCATCACCATCAAAGGCAAAAAGGGCGACACGGAAATTGCGGTAGATGAACAACCCGGCAAAGCCGATCCCGCCAAGATCCCAACACTGAAACCTGCCTTCGCCAAAGACGGCACGGTGACTGCCGCCAATGCCAGCTCCATTTCCGATGGCGCCGCTGCCCTTATTCTCATGAAACAGTCAGACGCCGAAAGACGAGGCATTAAACCCCTTGCCCGAATTGTTGGCCACGCCAGCCATGCACAGCAACCCGCATGGTTTACCACCGCCCCTGTGGGTGCATTCAAGAAACTCTCCGAAAAAACCGGCTGGAATTTGAAGGATGTTGATTTATTTGAGATCAACGAAGCCTTCGCGCTCGTCACCATGGCAGCGATGCATGACCTCGGCCTGCCGCATGAGAAAGTGAATGTGCATGGTGGCGCGTGTGCACTCGGCCACCCCATTGGTGCATCCGGCGCACGTATTTTAGTCACCCTCATTGCCGCCATGGAAAAATACGGCAAGAAACGCGGCATGGCTGGCCTCTGCATCGGCGGCGGTGAAGCTGTTGCCGTGGCGGTGGAGCGCGCTGCATGATCCTTACCGAAACCCAGAAAATGATTCAGGAGACCGCGCGGGATTTCGCGCGTGGCCAGCTTGCACCGGGTGCCGCCAAGCGCGATGAGGAAGCCCGTTTCCCCACCGAAGAGGTCAAAGCCCTCGGTGAACTTGGGCTGATGGGTATGCTCATCCCCGAATCGCTCGGTGGTGCGGGTGCTGATTATGTCTCCATGGCACTAGCTATTGAAGAAATCGCGGCGGCGGATGGAGCAATTTCCACCATCGTGAGCGTGCAGAATTCACTGGTGGGCGCGGGCCTGCTCAAATTCGGCAATGACTGGCAGAAGAAAGAATTCCTGATCCCGCTGGCGCAAGGCAAAATGCTTGGCGCATTTGCACTTTCTGAACCGCAGGCAGGTTCTGATGCCGCAGCCCTCCGCTGCACAGCACAAAAACAAGGCGACCATTATGTGCTGAATGGCACCAAGCAATTCATCACCTCCGGCAAATACGCCGATATCG
Organism: uncultured Rickettsiales bacterium; assembly: GCA_964487265.1. Taxonomy (GTDB): domain Bacteria; phylum Pseudomonadota; class Alphaproteobacteria; order Rickettsiales; family SXRF01; genus CAZAQK01. The sequence continues at coordinate 9,943 of CAZAQK010000043.1, forward strand.
CGATCGTGTTTGCCGTCACCGACAAAGCCGCTGGTAAGAAAGGTATCTCTGCCTTCATCGTGCCCACCAATACGCTAGGATACGGCGTCCCCAAAGTAGAAGACAAGATGGGGCAGACCTCGTCTGACACAGCGCAGCTTCTCTTCACCGACATGAAGATCCCCACCACGCACCTGCTCGGCAAGGAAGGCGAAGGCTACAAAATTGCCCTCTCCAATCTGGAAGGTGGCCGCATCGGCATCGCTTCCCAATGTATCGGCATGGCACGCGCTGCTCTCGAATGCGCACTGCCTTACAGCAAGGAGCGTGAAGCGTTCGGTAAGCCCATCTTCGGCCATCAGGCCGTTTCCTTCCGCCTTGCCGACATGGCAACCGAGCTGGAAGCTGCCCGCCAGTTGCTGCACCATGCCTGCGCGCTGCGTGATGCAAACCTGCCCTGTCTGAAAGAAGCATGCATGGCAAAGCTCTTTGCCTCTGAAATGGCTGAGCGTGTATGTTCTGCCGCCATGCAGACACTTGGTGGCTATGGCTATCTGAGGGATTTCCCCATAGAGCGCATCTGTCGTGATGTGCGTGTGGCGCAGATCTATGAAGGCACGTCGGATGTGCAGCGGATTATTATTAGCAGGGAGTTAGAGTAATCGTCATCCCCGGCGATGCAACGCATCGTCCGGGGATCCATCATGCAAAAACTGGATCCCCGGATCCGCGCTATGCGCGGCCCGAGGATGACAAGAAAAAGGGACAAGTATGCAACTAAAAGACAATATAGCTTTAATCACAGGCGGCGGTTCCGGCTTAGGTGTTGCAACCGCAAAACTGCTGGCGCAGGGCGGCGCAAAAGTCGTGCTGCTTGATCGCAACCTTGCCGCCGCGCAAGGCGTTGCAAAAGAAACCGGCGGCATGGCGATTGAATGCGACGTAACCAGCGAACAAAGCGTGAAAGACGCACTCGATAAAGCAGGCACCCCGCGCATCGTGGTGAACTGTGCAGGCATTCTCGGTGCCGGCCGCATCCTCGGCAAAGAAGCCCCGATGGCACTCGATTATTTTGAAGCGGCGGTGCGCGTGAACCTCATCGGCACGTTCAACGTCATGCGCTTATGCGCGGCTGCCATGAGTGCCGCACCAGAACTGGCCGAGAAAGAACGTGGCATTATCGTAAATACCGCCTCTATCGCTGCTTATGAAGGGCAAATTGGGCAAGCTGCGTACGCTGCCTCCAAAGGTGGTGTGGTTGCCCTCACCCTGCCTGCCGCGCGGGAATTTGCACGGTTTGGTATACGCGTGAATGCCATCGCCCCTGGGCCAGTCGATACCCCTATGGTTGCCGGCATGCCGCCGGAAGTAAAAGCAAGCCTTGAAGCCGGCATTCCCTTCCCGTCACGCCTCGTGCGGCCGGAGGAATTTGCAGCATTAGTAAAACACATGGTGGAAAACATGGCCATTAATGGTGAAGTAGTCCGCCTTGATGGTGCGCTTCGCATGTCACCTAAATAAGAGGATATTATGACCGAATCATTCAGAGAACCTTCCATTAAGATCCTTGCCATGCCAGCCGATGCCAACGCCGATGGCGATATGTTCGGCGGCTGGATCCTTGCCATGATGGACTTGGCGGGAGCCGTACCCGCCCGCAAGCGTGCTGGCAACCGTATTGTTACTGTAGCAGTGGAAAACATTGTATTCCATAAGCCGGTCTTTATCGGCGACCTGCTGGAGTGCTATGCGCATATAGAAAAAGTAGGTAATACCAGCATGACCATCAAGGTGGAAACCTTTGTGGAACGCCGCGAATCGGAGCTGCGCGAGAAGATCACCGAAGGACGCTTCGTCTATGTTGCAATTGGCCCAGACCGCAGGCCTATACCGATCGATCGAAAGAAAAAATAAACCCGCAGAACGCCGAGGGAAAAGAAATGGTGCCTCGAGCCGGAATCGAACCAGCGACACAGGGATTTTCAATCCCTTGCTCTACCAACTG
>CAZAQK010000044.1:0-10873 GCA_964487265.1 uncultured Rickettsiales bacterium
ATCTTCACATTATGTTGCTGGCGGCTGCGTTCATCATCACTTTCCATCAGGTGCATGATGCTGGCGCGCGCACCGGCGGCAAGGGCAGGCGGCATGGCGGTGGTGAAAATAAATCCGGGCGCATAGGAGCGGATCATATCCACGAAGGCTTGTGAGCCGCTGATATACCCACCCATCACGCCGTAAGCTTTGCCGAGTGTTCCCTGAATAATCGTTATGCGATCCATCACGCCGTCGCGCTCGGCAACGCCTGCACCGCGCTTGCCATACATACCCACGGCATGTACTTCATCAAGATAGGTGATGGCATTATATTTATCCGCAAGGTCACAGATTTCCTTGATGGGCGAAATATCGCCATCCATCGAATAAACCGATTCAAAAGCAATCACTTTCGGGCGGGCAGGGTCAGCCTGCTTCAGCAGCGATTCCAGATGCTCCACATCATTGTGGCGGAAGATATGCTTTTCCGCTTTGCTCATGCGGATGCCATGGATCATTGAGGCATGGTTGAATTCATCGGAATAGACAATACAGTCTTTCAGCATGCTGCACAGCGTGCCAAGCGTTGCTTCATTCGCGATGTAGCCTGAAGTGAATACCAGGGCGGCTTCTTTTTGGTGCAATTCCGCGAGTGTTTGCTCGAGCATCACGATGGCGTGGTGCGTGCCGGAAATATTACGTGTGCCGCCCGCGCCGGAGCCAAGCCTGCCGATGGCTTCTGCCATTGCGGTTATTACTTTCGGGTGTTGGCCCATGCCAAGGTAATCGTTGCTGCACCACACAGTCACATTCCGGCCGGTGCGGTGGCTTTTGGCCATCGGGAACGAGCCTGCCTTGCGCTCGAGATCGTTGAATACACGGTAACGCCCTTCGTCTTTCAGGCGTTCGATGCTTTGCTCAAATATGTTTTCGTAATCGATCATCTGTATTTTATTCTATGTAACAACATCACCGCTGCGCCAAACAGCAGAAGTGCCGTCATCTGGTGCATCAGCGCGAGTGGCAGGGGAACGTGGTGGAGCAGGGTCATCACCCCCAGTATGAACTGGAGGAAGAGTATGGACGCAACTCCCATGCATTCCTTGCCAAGCCCCTTGGTTTTAACATATTCCCTCTGGCAAAACCACCAGAATAAAAAGCCTGCCGCCAGGAGGATAGCCGCTTTCCGGTGCAGGAATTGTATGAGGGCGATGTTCTCTATAGAGAGTGCAAAAATGCCCTCTGGCAGCCACTCTCCGTTCATATCCGGCCATGTGTTATAAATAAGGCCACCATGCAGGCCAGCCAAAAGCGCACCGAGAATGATTTGCAGACACAGCAAACCAAACCAGATGTTATAGGCCTTGTCGCTGGCGGCTGGTGACTGGCGGCTGGTGACTACATCCAGTATTGTCCACAAAATCAGCGCAAATATCAAAAAGGCCAGTGAAAGATGCATCGCCAGCTTGATGTGGCTGACATACGGGTTATCAACGAGGCCACTGGCCACCATCACCCAGCCCATCAGCCCCTGCAATCCGCCGAGTGCAAAAATACCAGTAAGCTGCCATGTAAAACGCTTGCTGATACTTTTGGTAGCTGCAAAAAATACCAGCGGCAGCAGAAACACCAAACCGATCAGGCGTCCGAGCACGCGGTGCCAGTATTCCGGCCAGAAGATGGTTTTGAATTCATCCAGCGTCATGCCTTTATTAATTTTCGCATATTGCGGGCTGGCGCGGTAAGCGTCGAATTCTTCATGCCATTCACCAACATTAAGTGGCGGTATCACACCATGGATGGGCTTCCATTCTGTGATAGACAGTCCAGAGCCGGAAAGGCGCGTATATCCGCCAACCAGCACCATGCCAGCCACAAGCGCAAGGCAGAGGCAGAGCCACAAGATGATGAAGCGGTGATTTTTAATAACAGCTGGCATAATTTTTCGCTGGTATGGTCTTATAACAATGTTATGAATTTACAATGCAAAATCCTCCAAAACCTCTCTCCCGCTGGTGGCTGTTGATCGGTTGCTGGTCGGTCGCGCTGGCTGGCCTTTTTTCCATTGTGCTGGTGGTGGCGCGTGCACCACAGCTCAAAGAAATGCCACTATTTACCCACCTGTTCCATGAAGCACTGGTGGTGCATGTGGATTTATCGGTGCTGGTGTGGTTCATGGCTATTGCTTGCTTGTTGTGGAGCATGATGGTTGCCAGGTCGCGCCCCATCATTCCATACACAGAAGAAGCCGCGCTGATAAGCACGGCCCTTGGCACGCTTTTTATTACTCTTTCACCGCTTGATCCCAAGGGTGAAGCGATGATGAGCAATTACATCCCCGTCATCCACAGCCCGATTTTTTTCATGGGCCTGGCGTTTTTATTCTGTGGTGCGGCACTGATGCTGCTGCGGCTATTTGCCTCCAAGGCAACCGAGAGCATTTTTTCTAAAGAGCAGCGTTTTGGCCTGCAGGTTGCAGGTGTCGTCACGTTTATTTCGCTGTGCGCGTTCATCTGGTCATATGCCATGATGCCCTCCGTCATCGACGGCACGCAGTATTACGAGCTGCTCTTCTGGGGCGGTGGCCATCTGTTGCAGTTCACCCATACGCAAATACTCATGATCTGCTGGTGGCTGCTGATACTTGCCATCGTGCCAACATTCACGCTCAATAAACGGTTGGTGTATGTGCTGTTTTCCGTGGCGTTGGCTGCGGCACTTATCAGCCCGCTGGGATATATCGGCGGTGATATTTCCTCCATGCACCACCGCCAGTTTTTTACTGATCTGATGATCGGTCTGAATGGGCATGCGGCAGCGATATTCATGTTGCTTATGCTGTTGCCGCTCTGGCGTGCACGGGGTGAACGCAAAGGCAAAAATCGCGCCTTATGGTCATGCCTTGTGACATCCATATTCCTCTATGCTTATGGCGGTGCACTGGGGCTGATGATACAGGGTCAGAACGTGGTCATCCCCGCCCATTACCATGGATCGATCGTGGGCGTTACCCTTGCCTTCATGGGTGCAGCCTATTACCTGTTCCCAAAACTCGGATACCGCGATGTTGCAGGCTGGAAACTCGCCTATTGGCAGCCGATTGTCTATGCAATCGGGCAGGTGATGCACATTTCCGGCCTTGCCTGGTCTGGCGGGTATGGCGTGTTGCGTAAAACTCCGGGTGGCATCGAGCAGATGGAACTGCCGGTTAAGATCGCCATGGGTTTCATGGGCGGAGGCGGCTTGATTGCCATCATCGGTGGATTAATGTTCGTGATCGTGGCTGCTAAAGCCGTATTCGGAAAAACTACTGCCTTGCCTGCGTTTCGCCAAGCTTAGCGGCACGGGTGGAAATATATTCCTGCCAGTTCTTGCCGTCGCTGCGGCGGGATTCTTCATGATGCACCACTTCAAGCCCGCTGGCTTTCATTTCCTGCACCATGTGGTGTGCGGTGCTTTTGGCACTGATCTCATAATTATTGAACTGGCCATCCGCCCATATTTCTCTGGCCTTATAATTGGTAATTACCGCTGTTGTGAGGGAAGCTGCACCTGCTGCGAGCATGGCAATGGGTACTGCAATAGGAATAATAGTGGCTGTACCGAGTACCGCAATTAGTGTGCTAATGCCTATAGCAAACAATGGGCCAGTGACAGCCTTGGCAGATTCAGAAATACTCTCAAGCTGCGCATGTTTCTTGAATTTTTCCTGCTGCATTTCTTTGAAATGCGCGATCTGCGGATCGTCGCAAATCTCATCCGTAGTTACGCCAGCAATGTTTTTAGGTAATTCAGCCATAGTCCTAATCTACACTATAATCAGCAGCTTAGGCAACCCGCCAAGTATGACGTTTTCATGAAGGCGCGAAGGGTTGTGTTATGCCCTGATTTGTTTAGATAATTCAACTACTTTGCCGATTATCACCAGTGTTGGCGGTTCAAGCTTTGCGCCTGCCACCTGCGCCGCCAGCTGGCCTAGTGTGCTGATGATGATTTTTTCCTTAGGCGTTGTGCCGTTCTCAATGGCGGCTGCTGGGTAATCAGCAGGCAGGCCATGCTGCATAAGTTTCTGGCAAATGAGCGCAAGGTTCGCAAGCCCCATATACACCACCAATGTAGTTTCAGGGTCAGCCAGGCTTTGCCAGTCCAGCTCCAGTTCCTGCGTTGCATCTTCCTTGGTCATGCGGTGGCCGGTGAAAAACCGCACACCAGTGGCAAGGCCACGGTGGGTCAGGGGAATGCCGGCGATCGCCCCGCAGCCCTGCGCTGAAGTAATGCCCGGGATGATCTCAAACGGAATATGATGTTCCTTGAGCAGTAACGCTTCCTCGCCGCCACGGCCAAACAGCATGGGGTCGCCGCCCTTCAGGCGCACTATCATTTTACCTTCGCCCGAAAGCTTCACCAGCAGGGCATTAATTTCATCCTGCGTCATGGCCTTTTGCTTGCAGGATTTACCGGCAAAGATTTTTTCTACATGTTCTGGCACCAGTGCCATGATTTCATCGGAAACCAGGCGGTCATAGACAATTGCATCTGCCGACTGCAATATCTTGAGTGCTTTAATGGTAAGCAGCTCCGGATCGCCCGGGCCCGCACCTACCAGATATACTTTGCCTTTTTGAGCCATGTTCCTGTTCTTGGGATGTTTATGGGAAACTTACAAAAATGTAATCCCTACGTCATCTGTTGAGTATTGCAAACTGCCGGTATTTATGAAATAACTACCGCATTGCAGTAAATAAGTTTTTTAGAGGTAAGGACATATATGATGAATTTTAAAGCGATCACAGCCGTTGCACTTTCCGCTGTTATGCTCACCGCATGTAACCAGCCAATGGGCCAGGCGGGTGGTGGCGTTACGCAGGGCGGCAGTTCCATTAATAAACAGGATGTTGGTACGCTCGCGGGTGCTATCGGCGGCGGTATCATCGGCAGCAATATCGGTGGTGGTAAAGGCGCAATTGCCGGTACTATCGGCGGCACGCTGCTTGGTGCTATGATCGGCAGCTCAATTGGCGCATCTTTGGATAAGGCAGATATGGCTATGTATCACAGCACATCCCAGCGCGCGATGGAAACGGCGCAGCCGGGCCAGAGCCTGCCATGGAAAAACCCGCAGACCGGTAACTATGGCTCAATCACTCCATCCGGCTATTACCAGAATTCAGCTGGTCAATACTGCCGCGAATACAGCCAGAACATTACCGTTGGTGGAAAAACCGAAAAAGGCTATGGCACCGCGTGCCGCCAGCCTGATGGCACATGGCAGATCATTAAATAGTCAGGTCTCCCAGTTCAATGAGTGGTGAATCAGTCAATGAGCCGAGCGTGCCGAAAGGTACGCTTATGGCTGGTAAGCGGGGGCTTGTCATGGGCGTTGCCAATGATAAGTCCTTGGCTTGGGGCATTTCCAAATATCTTTCTGCTCAGGGTGCCGAGCTTGCTTTCACCTATCAGGGTGAGGCACTGGAAAAGCGTGTGCGCCCGCTTGCTGGTAGCGTAGGTTCAGATATTATCCTGCCGTGCGATGTCACCGACACCGCCAGTATGGATGCCGTGTTTGCTGAATTGCAGAAACGCTGGGGCAGCATGGATTTCCTTGTGCATGCCATTGCCTATTCCGACAAAAATGAGCTCAAGGGCAAATATGTCGATACCTCGCTCGACAATTTCCTGATGAGCATGAACATTTCCTGTTATTCCTTTACCGCGCTTGCCAAGCGTGCATCCCTGCTGATGCCAAACGGTGGCAGCCTGGTGACGCTCACCTATTACGGCGCGGAGAAAGTCGTGCCGCATTATAACGTGATGGGTGTGGCCAAAGCCGCACTCGAAACCAGCGTGCAATATCTGGCGGCTGATCTTGGCCCGCAGAAGATCCGCGTGAATGCCATTTCGGCGGGTCCGGTGAAAACGCTGGCGGCTTCCGGCATCGGTGATTTCCGCTATATCCTGAAATGGAATGAATATAACTCCCCGCTTGGCCGCAACACCACCATTGAAGATGTCGGTGGTGCTGGCCTGTACCTGCTGTCTGAGCTTGGGCAGGGCACAACCGGTGAAGTATTGCATGTTGATTCCGGTTACCATGTGGTCGGCATGAAGCGCGTCGATGCGCCGGATATCGCAACCGTCTAAATGACAAGCTATCATTTTACATCCGATAACACCTCAGGTGCGCACACTGCGGTGATGCAGGCGATTGTCGATGCCAATTCCGGCACACGCAAAAGTTATGGCGCAGATGATGCCACCAAAGCGATAGAAGAAAAATTCTCGGATGTTTTTGAACGCAAGGTGCGGGCATACCTCGTAGCAACCGGCACGGCGGCCAATTCATTGGCTATCGCGCAATTGGTAAAACCTTGGGGCAGCGTGCTGTGCCATAAAACAGCCCACATCATGGAAGATGAATGTGGTGCACCGGAATTTTTCTCCGGCGGTGCAAAACTCATCACACTGGATGGTGAAAATGGCAAAATTGCTGCCGATACGCTGCATGATGCATTAAACGGCGCCGAGCATGGCGCGCCGCACGTATCACCCATACAGGCCATATCCGTGAGTCAGGCAACAGAATATGGCACGGCCTACAGCATGGATGAATTACGCGCGCTCACAGCCATAGCAAAACAGCATAAACTGCCTGTGCACATGGATGGCGCGCGTTTTGCCAATGCACTCGTGCGCACAAACAGCAGTGCCGCCGAAATGTCATGGAAATCAGGCATAGACGTACTTTCCTTTGGCATGACCAAGAATGGTGCGCTTGCCGCCGAAGCGGTGATTTTCTTTAATCCCGAACAGGCGGAAGATTTTGATTATCGCCGCAAGCGCAGTGGGCACCTACTTTCCAAACACCGCCTGCTGGTGGCGCAAACCGAGGCAATGCTAGGAAATAATCTCTGGCTGGAAAATGCCAGGCATGCCAACGAAATGGCCGATTACTTCGTGGAAAAAACTAAGCTCAAAATGGCTTATCCCGTACAGGCCAATGAAGTGTTTGTGCATATGCCGGATGCGCTGGTGCAGAAACTGCGCGGGTGCGGCCATGAATTTTATCAATGGGGCAGTGGTGACGTATATCGTTTTGTGTGCAGCTTTGCTACCACCAAAGAACAAATTGATGCACTCGCAGGCGATTTCTAGTCGCTTTTTTACGCATTTGTTTTTACAATGCGCCGCATAATTTTCAGGTGGGTGTATGTCGAATACATTTGGGCGTCTTTTCAGATTTACAACATGGGGTGAAAGCCACGGCGAAGCCATAGGCTGCGTCATCGATGGTGTGCCCGCACAGATTTCACTGAGCGAAGCCGATATCCAGCCCTGGCTGGATAAGCGCAGGCCTGCCCAGTCCCGCCACACCACACAGCGCAAAGAGCCTGACAAGGTCAGAATCCTCTCCGGCGTATTCGAAGGCAAAACCACCGGATCACCTATCAGCCTGATGATTACCAATGAAGATTCCAAGTCGAAGGATTATGACGACATCAAGGACAAATTCCGCCCGGGACACGCCGATTATACCTATTTCAAAAAATACGGCATTCGTGACTGGCGCGGCAGTGGCCGTGCTTCCGCACGCGAAACGGCCATGCGCGTGGCTGCTGGCGCAGTGGCTCGTAAGATCATAGGAAATGTCACTCTCCGTGGCGCGCTCATCCAGTTGGGCACACATATGGTCGATTATGCCAACTGGGACTGGAACGCCACCGAAACCAACGCATTCTGGTGCCCGGATTCCATCGCTGCCATGCAATGGGAAAAATACCTTGATGAAGTGCGCAAGGCTGGTTCATCTGTTGGTGCAGTGATAGCCATCATGGCGGAAAATGTGCCAGCTGGCCTTGGCGAGCCGGTGTATGGCAAGCTGGACGCGGATATTGCCTCAGCCATGATGAGTATCAATGCTGTAAAGGGTGTGGAGATCGGCGCGGGTTTTGGCGCGGCATCGCTGCGCGGTGAGGAAAATGCTGATCGCATGCGCTCGCACAATGGCAAAATAGAATTCCTCTCAAATAACGCAGGCGGGATTTTAGGGGGTATTTCCACGGGGCAGGAGATTGTGGTGCGCTTTGCGGTCAAGCCAACCAGCTCCATCGTCCAGCCCGTTGAAACCGTGGATATTCAGGGCCGCAACACTACTGTGCAAACCAAGGGTCGCCACGACCCATGTGTGGGCATCCGCGCAGTACCGGTGGGCGAGGCCATGCTGGCCTGCGTGCTGGCCGACCATTTACTATTACAAAAAGCCATGAAGGGATAACATGCTTAAGAAACTTCTGTTCTCGATCGGCCTGTTGCTTACGGTGCTCATCGCCATCGCACTGGTCATGCCTTCTTTCATCTCTAATGATACCATACGCAAAACGCTGTTTGAGCAGGCGCGTGAACTGACGGGCTTTGACATTGCCATTAATGGCAAAGTTAAAGTTAAATTCTTTCCCTACATCGGCGCGTATATGGAAGATGTAGTCATTGACAAAAAAGCTTCGAAGCCACTGGCGACCCTGAAATCACTGGATGTTGCGATCGATACCGTAGCATTCCTTACCGGCAGCCTGGATGTCAAAAGCCTTGTGGTGGAATCACCTGTTATTCATCTTGCTGTCGCAGCAGATGGCAGGCAGAACTGGCAACCCCGGATAGTAACGGCATCTGCCAAGCAAACAGAGCCGCTGCCCGGCCAACCGGCATCGGAAGGTGAATTTGCCAAGAACCTTCTGCGCAATGTGCAGTTGCAGGATGTGCGCGTTACCAACGGTTTTGTTGCCTATGCTAACCAGAGTACGGGCGAGAAATGGGAGCTTGGCAAGATCAATGTGGATGTATCGCTGGATGGCATTACCTCGCCTTTCAAAGTGGAAGGCGATATTGAGCTGAATAAGAAAAAACTCACATATCAGGCCAAAATTGAAACCTTACAGACATTACTCAGCACACAAAAAGCCAAAGTGGCTTTCAGCGTGAATACGGATTTGTTCAAGGCATCCGCCGCAGGCGACCTGAACGACACGCACTATAAAGGCAAGCTTGATATTTCCTCAAACTCGCTGGTGGATATGATGGGATGGCTGGGCAACAACCCGATGGATGGTACATTTGCATCCAAATTACCTTTAGCCATTGCCAGCCATGCGGATTGCACGTTGAACGAATGCAACTTCAGCGATGCCTCGCTCAAGCTGGATTCCATGGAAGCAAAAGGTAAAATAAAAGCACGGTTCTCCGGCGTTGTCCCATACATTGAACTGGCTCTGGATACCAACACACTGGACCTGAACATCTTTAAAACACAGCCGGTCAAAACATCGTCATTGTCACTGGTATCATCAGCCCATGCTGCTGAAGCTGCTGGCTGGAGCGATGAGCCCATGGATTTTTCCGCCCTTCGCAGCGTAGATCTCGTGGCAACCATTAATACCAGAGGCCTTAAAATCAATAACATCAAAATCGGCAAAACCATCTTCCGCTCCAAGATACAGCGCGGCAGGTTATCAACCGATATTATTGATGCGGAGTTTTACGGCGGCAAGGCTAACATCTCCGCTTCTGTCGATGCATCGGCAAATGTGCCACAAATAGAAAAGCGTATCGTGGTGTCGGGCGTGGATCTGGAGCCATTGCTGATAGATGCCGAAATGACCGACCGCTACAGTGGCAAGGCAAATTTCCAGATGAACATCGTCACATCGGGCGACACTGAGCGGAAAATGCTCTCCAGCATGCATGGTTCCGGAAATGTCAAATGCACGGATGGATCTATCAAGGGCATCAACATCGCGGAGATGGTGCGTAATGTTCAGTCTGCCTTCAAGCCGGTGGATAAAACCAGTCAGAAAACCGATTTTTCTGAGGCTTCTGGTACCTTTACCATAGCCAATGGTGTTGTATCCAACAATGACCTTGCGATGAAAGCACCGCTGTTTCGTGTGAAGGGGCAGGGCAATGTCAACTTGCCACAACGCACTATTAATTACCGCCTCACACCTGAAATAGTGGAAACCATCCAGGGGCAGGGCGGCAAGGAGAAGCAGGGCTTCGGCGTTCCTATCATCATTGAAGGCACGCTGGATAACCCGCGCTACCGGCCAGATCTGGAAGGTACCATCAAGGAAGTCATCCAGAATCCTGAGAAGGCAAAAGAGGCGGTCAAAAATATCCAGCAGCAGATCAAGGATAATAAAGGTGCGCTGAAGGATTTATTGAAGAAATTCTAAGTTTTGTCATCCCCGCCAGTATTTTGTCATACCAGACGCCGGTTTTTCCTGCGAACATCGTGAGCAGATGAAAAACCGAGCGATGTGGTATCCAGCCTGTCTTAAAAACCATAGATACAGCAGCTAGATGCCAGCGTTCGCTGGCATGACAAATATAAAAATTTCCCCTTCCGTGCCATCCGCACGCATGCCATCCTGACCATCCAATCGATTGACTGGGTAGCGAGCCAATACAGTAAAGGACAGTCAGGGGCCTCATGCTGTATTTCGCTATCCTTTATGAAAACCGCTGGCATGTTTCGCACAGCCAAAGTGTGCGGGTGCCGCTTCCGCGCCTAACTTCAGGTAGGAAGCAATCGTATGACCGGTCATACACCTTTTAATAAGGAGTGATTTTATAATGCTTTCGTAAAAAAGCAGGTTTTCTCACCAGTGTGGCAGGCGGGGCCTTTCTGCTCAACCTTAAGCAGCAGCGTGTCGCCGTCGCAGTCTATAAATAATTCAACCAACTTCTGGGTGTGTCCGGAAGTTTCGCCTTTGTGCCACAACGCATTACGCGTGCGTGACCAGTAATGCACATCCTTTGTGTTTATGGTTTTTTCCAGTGCTTCGCGGTTCATCCATGCCATCATCAGCACTTCGCCGGTTTTATGGCACTGGGCGAT
>CAZAQK010000044.1:10896-11925 GCA_964487265.1 uncultured Rickettsiales bacterium
ACGCGTGAAATAATATTGTTCATTGGCATGATATATCATGCATTCTCGATGATGTCATTCCCGCGCAGGCGGGAATCTCATCTGGGTACTCGCGAGCAGTTAGTTGAGAACCCTGCCGGAGTTTATCCCGTGCTACGACACGGGGCAGGGATGACATATGTATTAAGCAGCCAATTTTATATCCACCATGACCGGCACATGGTCGGACGTGGATTCCCAATCACGCGTGTCAGGGTAGATGGTAAAATTCTTGAGTGCGCCGGAAAGTTCCGGCGTCACCCATATATGGTCCAGCCTGCGGCCCCGGTTGGATTTTTTCCAGTCGCGATTGCGATAGCTCCACCAGCTATAGAGTTTTTCTTCCAGCGGCACGTAATGCCTGCCCACATCGCACCAGTCATGCGAAGCCTGCAGGGCATTCAGCCGTTCCACTTCGGCAGGCGTATGGCTAACTACATTCAACAATTGCTTATGTGACCACACATCATTCGGGTGCGGCGCAATATTGAAATCACCAACAATGATGGCTTTCTGCTTTTGCTTTTTGATGGTTTTCGACCACTCCGTCATATGCTCCACAAATCGCAGCTTGAAGCCATAGGCGGGGTTTTGCACAGGATCCGGGATATCACCTCCCGCCGGCACGTAAAAATTATGCAGGGCCGTGCCATCCGGAAGCTGGGCGCAGATATGCCGTTTATCGTCCGAAAGGGCCATTTTCATGCAATTCATGGAAGAAAGTGGGACCTTGGAGAGTATCGCCATGCCATTATAGCTCTTCTGGCCGGAAAACAGCGCATGCGGAAACCCCAGCGATTTCAATGCTTCCAGCGGGAAGCTGGCATCTTCCACCTTGGTTTCCTGCAGGCAGATGATATCGGGGTTATGCAGCTCAACCAGCTTTTTAAGCAGCGGAATACGGATGCGGACGGAATTGATATTCCAGGTCACTATGCGAAGTGTCATGCTAAAACGCTTTCCAAGATTATGAGGAATACTATACTGCCACCATGACTTTACAAGAACGAT
>CAZAQK010000045.1:0-11852 GCA_964487265.1 uncultured Rickettsiales bacterium
TTGCCGATATCCAAAGTGGCAAATTCGCACGTGACTGGATGCTGGAAAACAAAGCCGGCAAGCCGAATTTTAAAGCGTCACGCCGCTTGTCTGCTGAACATCCCATCGAAGAAGTGGGCACCAAATTGCGCGGCATGATGCCTTGGATTGCAAAGAACAAGCTAGTGGATAAAGCGAAGAACTGAGAAGTGAAATGTTTACAATAACGCCATCCATGGAACGCAAGTGGTTATGGATAGCGTTTATTGCGCTGTGTATCATATTGGGTTTGCGTGCATTCACATGGATTCAATATTATAGCCCTGAAATTGGTGGTCACAGCACAAAGGAAATGGTGCATGGGACGGCTACAAAACCTTTCGTAACCAGACTGCTTGTACCAATGACAGTGGCGGCAATCGATGGCTTGCTGACAGATTCCATGCGGGCTTTTATCGCTTCTTCTGCAGCATCCGTGCAATCATTCTACGCAGGCATTGCCCATATAAATATTAAGGCCAATTCAGTTAATAATGAAATTTTGCATTTGCGCGCCATTACGGCCGTGGTAGTCGCGTTGTTTCTGGCAGGATACGGCGTTGTACTTTACCATTTGGGTCGACATTTTTTCCCGATGTCGGCTTTTGCGGCGCATGCCAGCACTTTGATGGGATACGCCCTCATTCCCACAGGGCAGTGGCGTGCCGCTTTCATGTACGATGCCGCTACGCTTTGTCTTTCGGCCTCCTGCTTCTACGCGCTGCTTGTCGGACGCTGGCCTCTGTTTTTCATTATGTTTTTGCTCGCCTGTTTGAATAAGGAAACTGCCATATACAGCCTATTACTCTATGTTTTATGCTGTCACGACCGGTTGGAAAAACGACGGTTCTTTACCATATTGTTTTTCCAGCTTCTTATCTACGCTGTTATTGCGATGTATAAATACGCCGTATTTTATGAAAATCCAGGTGGCTTAGCCGTCAATTTATTCTTTCAGTTTTTTAAAAGCTGGACAGAAATTACATCCTTGGAACAAATTTTAATAATGATAACCGGCCTTTGCCTGCTATGTTACAGATGGAGCGAAAAACCTGAAATGTTAAGGCGTAGCAGTGCTGTTTTAGTTATTGCGACAGGCGTATGGATCGTGTTTGGCATGAAGTATGAACTACGCGGCCTTTACGAGATATTCCCCATCGTAACCTTGTTGCTCACACATACAGTGCTGAATGTAACAGGCGTTGAGAAAGCAAGGCTACTCAGGAATCTGTAATTTTTTTTATCTCCGCTCACAATAGATCATCGCAACGGGCGGGAAATGCTCGCCCTTTTCCATGCGCCAGATGGCGGTGATAAGGCGGGAATAACCATCGATCAGCATATCGCATTTCAGCTCGTCGCTGTAAGCGACGATAGGCAGGCCGGAATAAGGTGATGCAGGCGGGTTCGCCATAAGTTTCTTTGCGGCCTGGCGGGGGTCTTGCAGCCATTCCTCTTTGCTTTCCATTTTCAGGTAACGTGAAAGTGATACAGGATTTTTCTCCCAGCCGAATGTTGGCAGCACGGCGATGCCTCCCAGCAGTTTTGATGGGAAATGCATGACGCGGAAATGGTTGGATTTATCAATGTATTCCGAAATGAACCATGGGCGGCGTGTGCTGAGATCTGTGATAAGTTCTGCTTGTTCTTTAGCGGTAAAACGCACCGTTTCACCGCGTGCCAGCTTGGTTTTGAGCCTGTCGCTTACCGCATTCATAACATCCTGTTGCCAGCGTGGGCTGTAGGCCTCGCCGAGTGCCCATGAGAAGAGTACTTCCTCACGTGTTAATATGTCTGGCAGGTGGGCGGGCTTATAGAACATTACGCGACCTAAAATTTTGCTATGAATCTGTTGCCTTAGGTAATACAGTTGCTTACCATAATTTTCCCTTAATGTTAACGATGGATGGACAATGTGAGTAAACAAGAACGCATCATCATTTTTGATACCACCCTGCGCGATGGCGAGCAATCGCCCGGCATGTCCATGAACCTTGAGGAAAAACTGCAGGTTGCCGATGCACTGGATGCCATGGGCGTCGATGTTATAGAGGCCGGTTTTGCCATGGCCAGCAACGGCGATTTTGAATCGGTGCGCGAAATTGCCCGCCGCATTAAACGCTCTGTGGTGTGCTCACTGGCGCGCGCCAAAGCCGCTGATATTGAGCGTGCGGCCGAGGCACTTAAGCCGGCACAGCAGCCGCGTATCCATACATTTATTTCAACCAGCGACATTCATTTGAAATACCAGTTCAAGCTTTCCAAGGAACAGGTGCTGGAGATCATCCGCGAAACCGTGGGTCTTGCCCGCAGCTTTACCGATAATGTGGAATGGTCGGCCATGGATGCTACGCGCTCTGATAAGGATTACCTGTGCAAGGCGGTGGAAACAGCGATCAAGGCCGGTGCCACAACAGTAAACATCCCCGATACGGTGGGCTATGCCACACCAGATGATTACGGTGCACTCATCGCATATTTGAAAAATAACGTGCCGAATATTGATAAGGCGATCATTTCTACGCATTGCCAGAATGATCTGGGTCTTGCAACGGCCAATTCGCTGGCAGCCATCAGGAACGGTGCACGCCAGATAGAATGTACCATCAATGGCATCGGCGAGCGTGCGGGTAATACTGCGCTCGAAGAAGTGGTGATGGCCATTAAGACGCGTTCTGACATGTATCATTTCGAAACTGGAATCGATACTACGCATATTTCGCGCATCTCAAAACTTATCCAGAGCATCACAGGTTCAACGGTGCAGGTGAATAAGGCGATCGTTGGTGCCAATGCGTTCGCGCATGAATCCGGCATCCATCAGGACGGCATGCTGAAACATTCTGGCACCTATGAGATCATGACGCCGGAATCGGTGGGGCTTACCAAATCTAACCTGGTGCTCGGCAAACATTCTGGCCGCCATGCGTTCCGCGAACGTGTGAACGAGCTGGGGCTTGAAGTGGGCGATAACGCATTTGAAGAGGCATTCCACCGCTTCAAAGAGCTTGCCGATAAGAAAAAAGAAGTGTTCGACGAAGATATTATTGCATTGCTGGATAGCGAGGCTCGCCGTACCGACAACATTGAACTTCAATCGCTGCATATCACCTGCGGCACCATCGGCCCGCAGACGGCGATGCTTGCGCTCAAAGTGGAAGACGAAGTGCGCCGCGCAACAGTGGAAGGCAATGGGCCAATTGATGCAACCTTTAACGCCATCAAGGCACTGGTTCCGCACAACGCAATACTTAAATTGTATCAGGTGAGCGCAGTCACCGCTGGTACGGATGCGCAGGCAGAAGTTAACGTCCGGCTTGAAGCACCGGATGGTAAAATAGTAAACGGCGGCGCAAGCAACATTGATACGGTTGTTGCATCGGCACTTGCTTATATCAATGCATTATGTAAATTGCGTGCTATGCAGGAAAGGCAATCAGTACTCCCCAAAGCATCCTAACTCTCGCGATTATTCAGGAAGGCGCACATGTTCCACAAATTCTTCGGGTTATCTTCCGCCGACATGGCCATTGACCTCGGCACCGCTAACACGTTGGTGTATGTGAAGAGCAGGGGGGTGGTGCTGAACGAGCCTTCAGTGGTTGCCATGAAGGATGCCGGTGGGGCAATGATACCGTTCGCATTCGGTAATGAAGCCAAGATGATGCTGGGCAGGACACCGGCGAAAATTGATGCGAAACGCCCGCTGAAAGACGGGGTGATCGCTGATTTCCAATCCGCCGAGGAGATGATCAAGCACTTCATCCATAAGGTGCACAGCCGTAACTCATTTATTCGTCCGCGCCCGCTGATTATCATTTGCGTGCCATCCGGCTCAACACCGGTTGAACGCCGTGCGATCCAGGAAGCGGCGGAAAATGCCGGTGCGCGAGAAGTATTTCTGATTGAAGAGCCTATGGCGGCAGCGATTGGTGCGGGCCTTCCTGTGACCGAGCCAACCGGCTCGATGATTGTCGATATTGGCGGCGGCACAACCGAAGTGGCCGTACTTTCGCTTGGTGGCATTGTGTATGCACGCAGCGTGCGCGTGGGCGGCGATAAAATGGATGAGGCGATCATTTCCTATATCCGCCGCTATGGAAACCTGCTGATCGGTGAAACCACAGCAGAAAAAATCAAAAAAGAAATCGGGGCGGCCTGCGCACCTGCCAATGGTGAGGGACGCCTTATCGAGATCAAGGGGCGTGACCTGCTGAATGGTGTACCAAAGGAGATCGTGCTTTCTGAATACCAGATCGCTGAATCGCTGGTGGAGCCGGTCGGCCAGATCATTGAGGCAGTAAAAGTGGCTCTTGAATGCACCCCGCCTGAATTATCTTCTGATATCGTCGATAAGGGCATTGTGCTTTCGGGTGGCGGGGCAATGCTTAAAAACCTCGATGTGGTGCTATCTAATGCCACTTCCCTTCCTGTTTTTGTGGCGGAAGAGTCGCTTAACTGCGTGGCCCTGGGGTCCGGCAAAGTGCTGGAAAACCCTGATCAGCTCAAGCATGTGCTGTTCAAACAGGAATAGTTAATAGGTAGCTATTTCGTGGGGTTTTTGCCACGTTAGTAAAATTTTCATCAAATGTGATGTATTATGAAAAGACGCATGTGTGTTTTTGCTTGCGGCAGATGCTCATGTGCGCAAAAATAGTATAAACCAGTGCATAGTTGTAAATGGCATCGCGTAAACCTAAACCCCTGACTACCAGAGTGCTCCTGCCCGGCAGGGCATGGGCGGCACGTTCAGGCGTTTTTTTCATGGTATGCGCAGCAATAGTGCTGTTTGCCATGGATAAGGCAGAGAATCCTGCCATTATCAAGTTCCGCACGTCAATTACCGATGCGGTGGTTCCCGTTCTGGCTGTGCTGGCAAGCCCGGTGGATACAGTACAATCAGCTGGTGTATGGCTTTCAGAAATGGCGGATATGCGCGCGGAGAATGTGCGCCTCAGGAATGAAAACCTGCAGCTGGCGAAATGGCAGGCAGCAGCGCGTGAAATGGAAACAGAAAACCGTGTACTCAGGGATATGCTGCATGTGGTTCCGCAGCATCAGCAGAGCTATGTCACGGTGCGTATCGTTTCTGATCTTTCAGGCCCATTTGCGCATGCTGCCCTGATTAATGGCGGCGCAGCAACTGGCGTAAAACAGGACCAGGCCGTAATTACAACCGGCGGGCTGGTTGGTCGTGTGGTGGAAGCGGGTGAGAATAGTGCTCGTGTGCTGTTGCTTACGGATATCAACTCGCGCGTGCCGGTGGTGGCAGAAATCTCCCGGGAAAAAAGCATCATGGTTGGGCGCGGGCATGAATTGCCAAGCCTCTCTTATCTTGCAGCCGGCAGCAAATTGGTAGTGGGTGAGCGTGTTGTTACTTCGGGCGATGGTGGTATTTTTCCGCCTGGCATACCGGTTGGGATCGTAGCAAGCATTGAAGGCGGTGTGCGTATCAAGCCACTTGTTGATCCTACACGGCTAACGTTTGTCAGTGCCGTTGATTATAAGTTCTAGGAATGTCTGCCTTTAAAAATAAGTGCGCGCTGGTTTTCTGGTTCAGCGTTCCCATGCTGGTCACCCTGCTCTTCGTTATTCTGTACGTGCTGCCGAAACACGCTTTCGCGTTCAGTAATGTCATGCCCTTGCTGCACATGGCATCCATATTTTACTGGGGTATGCTGGGCCATCGACAGATGCCATACTGGTTTGTGTTTGCAATGGGTGTGCTGATTGATGTCGTGACCGGTTTGCCGCTTGGTCTATCTTCGCTGGTATATATACTGTTTGTTGTCTTCATGCGCATGCAACGCCGGTTCGTGCATAAGGAAGGATTCCTCATCAACTGGGCATTTTTCAGTGCCTTGCTGCTGGTGATGTCTGGCGTGCAGTGGCTGCTGGTGACATCCCTTGGCAGCACGCAGCATGCGTTGCTGCCGCTCTTCATGCAGTGGCTGATTACGGCGTTCTGCTATCCGGTGGTAAGCCGGATATTTGATGTGTTGCAAGCTTTGATATCATCGCGTAGGCTGACGCTACTGCATACCAAGTAGTCAGGCCATGCCCAAAGAGACTGAAAAACAACGCGTATTCACGCGCCGCGCCGTAGTGCTTGGTGGGGTGCAGATGATAGCCTTTTCCGCTTTGGCCAGCCGCCTCTTTTACCTGCAGTTTATCCGGTCAGAAGAATATAAGACGCTTTCTGAGAATAATCGCGTCAAGCTGCAGTTGATCGCGCCTGAGCGCGGATTGATACTCGATCGCGCCGGCATTGCCATGGCTAAGAACGAAAAAAATTATCGCCTGTTTCTCGATATGGGCAGCATTTCGCAGGAACAGTTGAAACAAAGCATGGAAAAGCTCCACAGTATCTTGCCGTTTCCTGAAAAAAAGTGGAAGCAAGTGCAGAAATTACGTGTATCGGCAGCACGTATGCCGGAATTGCTTAAAGACCATCTGAGCTGGGAAGAAGTATCGCTTATAGAGCTGCACCTGTTATCATTGCCTGGTGTATTCATCGATATGGGGCAGATACGATACTATCCGTATGGCGAGAAATTCTCGCACCTCATCGGCTATATGGGTGCAGTGGCCGAAAGCGAAATGGATGAGAAACACCAATCGCTATTCCGCCTGCCTGATTTCAAGATCGGCAAGAACGGCATAGAAAAAATGCTGGAAGAGGACTTACGCGGCGTTGCCGGAATACGCCAGCTGGAAGTGAATGTGCACGGTGTGCCGGTGCGTGAAATAAATAAAAAAGAAAGCATCAGCGGAAAGAACATTCGCCTTACCATCGACAGCACGTTGCAGGAATTTACGGCTGACCTGCTGCAGGGAGAAAGTGCCTCGGTGGTGGTGATGGAGGTTGATACCGGAAACGTGCTGACGCTTGTATCCATCCCTGGCTATGACCCGAACAGCTTCAGTAAAGGTATTGGCATAGAGGAATGGAAGCGACTGAATGCTGATAAAAAAGCGCCGCTTCTCAATAAATCCATTGCCGGCCAGTATCCGCCTGGTTCCACCTTCAAGATGCTGGTGGGGCTTGCCGGGCTTGAAGCGGGCATCATCAAGCCGTCGTCAACGGTGTATTGCCCGGGGCATTTTACGCTGGGCAGCCACACGTTCAACTGCTGGAAAGAAGGCGGGCATGGAACGGTCGAGTTCCATCAGGCGGTGGCGCAATCCTGCGATACGTTCTTCTACACCGTGGCTGACCGCATGGGCATAGAAAAATACGCGCAGATGGCCAGGCGGTTCGGGCTTGGGCAGCGATATGATATTGGGCTGATGGGCGAAAAATCCGGGCTGATACCTGATCCCGAATGGAAAATGAAAAGTTATAAGCAACGCTGGACTGGCGGTGATACCATCAACTGCTCGATCGGCCAGGGGTATGTGCTTTCAACGCCGTTGCAGCTTGCTGTTATGTGCGCACGCATGGCCAGCGGCCGGAAAGTGATGCCGCGCCTGTGGGTGGAAGAGGGCAGCACGCCACCACAGTTCGAACCTATGGACGTATCCGAATCGCTGCTGCAGCTGAACCGCGAAGCGATGACAGCGGTGGTGAATGAACCAACCGGTACCGCTTATGGCAAACGTATTTCCGATCCGCCGCAATATGCGTTTGCTGGTAAAACCGGTACATCACAGGTGCGTAAGATCCTTCAGCGCGGCATGAACCAGAATGCATTGCCATGGGAATATCGCCACCATGCACTGTTCATCGGCTTTGCCCCGCTCGATAAACCGAAATACGCGGTTTCAGTATTGGTCGAACATGGCGGCGGTGGATCATCGGCGGCGGCACCGATCGCCAAGGAAGTGTTACTTAAAGTACAGGAAATGGGATAGGATGGTTGGGTTTTAAGTGCTTAGAGTGCGGGGCAGCTGCAGTGAGTAATCATAAGAAATCTGGTTTCACATTGGTTGAAATTTCTATTGTGCTTGTGATTATTGGTTTGGTCACTGCTTCTGTCCTTGTAGGCAGGAATTTGATAGAAGCTGCCGAGATGCGGGCCAGCATTACCCAAACGGAACGATATCAGCTTGCAGTAAAAACGTTCCAGACGAAATATAACAGTTTGCCGGGCGACCTGCCGTTTGCTGCCTCGTTAGGTTTCATTCCGCGCAGCAATCATGGCACAGGTGTTGTGAATGGCAACGGGCTTATTGAAGCCACAGAAGATAATATTACCAACCAAAGTGACATGGTTGTGGGTTATGAAACATTGTTGTTCTGGTCTGATTTATCCATCGCAGGAATGATAGATAGTCAGCATACGACTGCCAACGATGGGCCTAGCCCGTCGCTGATGATGGGTGAGGATGATAGCCTGTATACCATCAATAGGGTGCCGGTATCAAAACTCGGCCGTGGGAATTATTATTTTGCCTACAGTACGCAAACCACAAATTACTTCCAGTTGGCTAAGGCGCTTGGGATTACTTCCGGAGAATATACGTTATCTTATGGCATTAGCCCCTATCAGGCATTCAGCATTGATAAGAAACTGGATGACGGGCTGCCTCTTACGGGTGTGGTAAATGGATTACGTGGCGTTTCCAGCCTAGGGGTGGCATGCGTTCCGAGTGCAGCAGCCGGCAACGGCGACGCATGCTGCGGTGATAATGCAGGTGGCAGCACAAATATCTACAAAACCATGACAGATAATCTGGCCAATGCACAGGCCTGCCAAATGCGATTCCGTTTTAACTAGAGCGGTTTACTCTTCGTCGATATACTGCTTTTCCATTTTCTCGTGGCGTTCCTGTGCCTCGATGGTCATGGTGGCAATAGGGCGGGCTTCCAGGCGTTTCAGGCCGATAGGTTCGCCGGTTTCTTCGCAGTATCCGTAAGAACCATCTTCGATGCGGCGCAGGGCTGAATCGATCTTGCCGATGAGTTTCAGGTAGCGGTTGCGGGTGCGCAGCTCAACGCCTGCTTCAGTTTCAAGGGAAGCGCGGTCAGACAGATCTGGCTCGCGCCAGTTTTCCTCTTTCAGGTTGGCGATGGTTTCCTGCGACTCAGCAATGAGTTCAGCGCGCCATTTCAACAGCTTCTCACGAAAATACTGAAGCTGCTGGGTGTTCATGTAATCTTCTTTATCGGTGGGCTTGTAAGCCTTGGTATCTTTAGTTGGTTTGCTGGTTACTGCTTTGGTCGCTTTGGTTGGCATGGTATACAATCCTTAACGAGTGATAGAGGCCTGAGTCTAGCCCGAAATGTCCGCGCTGTATAGCGAAAGCAGTGGTAAAAATCAAGGTACGATGTCGTCGTCGGTTAGCGTATCATTGCGTCCTGCCTGCTGGTTTTGCATGGCGGTTTCGATTTTGGCGAGCTCCACGGAAGCAAGCAACTCAATATCTTCGATAACGGCAAGTAATGCAGGGTCTATAATATGCTGTTTTTTAATTGAAAGTTGATTATTCAAGTTGCGCAGCACATGTACAGGCACGCTGCCAACCAGAATGGAACGCCTGAGCTGGTCCAGTGAATCCAGCATATCATTGCCCTGCTGGATAAGACGTTGACGGCCTTTGCCATCATCCTGAATTTCCTGCAAAGACAGAAGGTTGTTTACCGGCGACGCAGAAGAAACAGAAGCTGAGCTGGAAATGGATCCTGCATCCCCTGTCTCTGACAGGCCAAGCAGGTCAGCAAAAGATCCTACCGATGAGGTGCTGCCACGTTTCTTGACGCCACCTGCCGATTTAATCGAGTTAAAACCGCTGATCTTCATGAGCACATTCTATACAGCAAGCTTTAAGGCCAAGTAAACAGGGAGTTTTGCAGGCAAACAACCCTCGGAAAAAAATGCCTAGGCGAATATCTGCATTAGTGTCCGGCAGGATAATAATATGACCTTAATCATATGAAAAATATGGTCTTATTCTAACAGGTGTGTTTGGCACGCAAATCGCACAGTGTGAGTCAAATAACGAGGCTTGCTATGACGTCACTCAAAAAAATACTGCTGGCACTAGTTACATGCGTTGCGTTTGCGGCAAGTGCTGCGCAGGCTACCGAAGCACGCCTGAAAGATATCATTACCTTTGAAGGTGTGCGCACCAATATGCTGATGGGGTATGGTCTGGTGGTAGGGCTTAACGGCACGGGCGATAAATTACAGAATAATGCCTTCACGGAACAAAGCCTGATCGCGTTTCTTGAGCGTCAGGGTGTCAATACACGCGGTACCAACCTGAAAAGCAAGAACGTTGCCGCAGTCACGGTTACGGCGCAATTGCCTGCCTTTGCACGCAGCGGCGGGCATGTGGATGTTGCTGTAAGTGCCATGGGTGATGCAAAAGACCTGACCGGCGGCGTGTTGCTTGCCACGCCACTCTATGGTGCGGATGGCGAAGTATATGCCGTAGCGCAGGGTGCCATTTCGATCGGCGGGTTTCGTGCCGGCAGCGACGAAGGCTCTACTACAATTACAAAAGGTGTACCTACTTCAGGGTTTATTGCGAATGGCGGCGTGGTGGAACGAGAAGTCGATTTCGATCTGAACAGCCTGCCGGTTATCAAGATGGCACTGCGCAATCCTGATATCACTACGGCACAGTCTGTTGCCAATGTGATCAATGCCAATGTAGGGCCTGGTGTGGCGACTGTTTCCGATCCAGGCACCATACAACTCACAGTGCCTGCCGTATTCCATGGGAACTCTACACAGTTGCTTGCTGATATTGAGAAGCTGACCGTTGCTACGGATCAGGTGGCTAAAATAGTGATTGATGAAGCGTCTGGCACTATCGTGATGGGTGAGAATGTACGTATCGATACGGTCGCGGTGGCGCAGGGTAATCTTGTGGTCAAGATCGAATCGGCACCGGTGATCTCGCAGCCAGGTCCATTCGCACCGGAATCTGCCGAAACCGTGCAGGCAACGCAGGAAAGCGTTGCAGTGGTAGATGAAGGCCCAGGCAAGCGCATGGCTGTGCTTGAGCATGGAGCTACGCTTAAGGATCTGGTAGCCGGGCTTAATGCGCTGGGTGTTGGCCCGCGTGACCTGATTACTATACTGCAAACCATCAAAGCTGCCGGCGCGTTGCAGGCAGAAATACAGACGAGGTAGGCCATGATCGGTGAATCACTCGTATCACAGGC
This sequence comes from uncultured Rickettsiales bacterium, assembly GCA_964487265.1. Classification (GTDB taxonomy): domain Bacteria; phylum Pseudomonadota; class Alphaproteobacteria; order Rickettsiales; family SXRF01; genus CAZAQK01. The sequence continues at coordinate 11,135 of CAZAQK010000045.1, forward strand.
CATGATGACCCAGATCGACCGTACGGCGGGCCGCACAGCCAATCTTGCGGCGGCTGACCTTGCGTATAAGAATAAAAATGATCCCAAAGCAGCTGATAAGGCGGATGCTGCTGCCAAGGATTTTGAGTCGCTGTTCATCAGCCAGATGCTGGAACATATGTTCGGCGAGTCGTTGGGCAGTGATTTCTTCGGGAGTGATGATTCAGCCGATGTATACCGCCAGATGATGGTGCAGCAGTTTGGCCAGAAAATCAGTGCCTCGGGTGGCATAGGAATTGCTGATTATGTGAAAAGAGAACTACTTAAGTTTCAGGAGGTTTGATTATGGAACGCAAGGCAAAACCAGTGGAAGAACCGAAAATCAGGGCGCAGGACGTGGTAACGCTTACCGCGCGGCTTGCACAGATATTGGCTGAAGAAGTGGACCTTCTCAATGCCATGCATGTCTCCAAAATTGCGGATCTGCAGAATGAAAAACTTTACATCATCAGCATGCTCGAAGCGCAGCGCAAGTTGCTGGATAAGCATCCGAAGCTTTCTGAAACCATTCCATCTCAGGACAAGAAGGATCTCGAGGAAGTGGTTTCCGTTTTCAACAACATCCTTGAAGAAAACCATCACAAGCTGCTTCTGGCTAAGAAAGTGAACCATGAGATCGTGAAAGCCATTACGTCAGTGGTGGCCGACAACACCAGGCGTGCGTCCTACAGTGTGCGCG
>CAZAQK010000046.1:0-11326 GCA_964487265.1 uncultured Rickettsiales bacterium
AGCCAATTTTCCCAATCATGTACCGCTTTCACCAGCTCTGTTGCCAGATGCCCGCTCATGCCGATAAATCATCCAGATACATATCCAAACGGTGCGCAACAATCTGCCCTAAGAAATTGAGCAGCTCAATGCCCTGCCCGGGATGGAAACGTTCTTTATAACGCACGCCGAAAGCCAGTAGTACGCAGCTTTGCATCTGCTCCAGCTCGAGTTTCAGGAATGCACAGGATTCCACCATACCGGCGCAATCGGCAAAAATATCCTCAAAGCCTGCCGGTTTGAAAACAGCGGTATCTTCAACAAGAAGCACATTTTTTTTGCTGCCAATCGCTACATCCACCGTGCCCGGATAGACGAGCACAATGCCGGAATGCTGCGCGCCGAAATCCGCCTCGCCCACTTCGCCCAGCTCGGATTCGATGGCAAGGCGCACCACATCGACATCGAATAGTGATGTGAGGTCAATCGCGATGGCTTCAAGCAATTGTTCAAGGCTTTTGGCGCGAATCAGGCGCAGTGCCGCCTGATGCACCTGTGACTGTACCGACATGTTATCGCGGCAGAATTCCACCAGCGTGTCATAACGGCTTTGCAAATCCTGCGAACCTTTCTGCAGGTTCTTCACCAGATAATGCTGGAAATCGATGATGCCGTTACCGAGTTTTTGCTCTGGGGGTGTCAGATTGGTTATCAGATCTTCATTGGCGCGCAGAAAATTCGGGTTTTCCTTCAGGAAAGCCCGCACCTGCTCAGGTGTGATGGAGGAATCCGGTTTCGCACTCACGCGATCTTCTGCCCGGTTTTCTGCCAGTCAGCGAGGAATATTTCCAAACCCTTATCAGTCAGCGGATGTTTGATGAGGCCGCGCAGCACATTCGGCGGAATGGTCGCCACATGTGCGCCAAGTTTTGCCGCTTCGGTGATGTGCGCTGCCGAGCGGATGGATGCCGCGAGCACTTCGGTTTTCAGGTTCGGATACTGGCGGTAGATCTGGCAGATATCAGCGATGAGCTGCATACCGTTCTGGCCAATATCATCGAGGCGGCCAATGAATGGCGATACGAAGGTTGCACCGGCTTTGGCCGCAAGCAATGCCTGCTCAGCGGAGAAGCACAGCGTGACATTCACCATGATGTTCTTGCTGGTGAAATGGCGGCAGGCTTTCAGGCCGTCCCATGTCATCGGTACTTTGATGGTGATGTTATCGGCGATGCGGGCGAGCTTCTCGCCTTCTTTTATCATGCCTGCGGCATCCGTTGCCGTAACCTCGGCAGAGACCGGGCCTGGCACAACGGCACAGATTTCTTTACATACTTCAAAGAAATCGCGGCCTGATTTGGCAATGAGGGATGGGTTGGTGGTGACGCCATCGAGCATGCCGGTTGCCGCGAGGTCGCGAATTTCACTGATATCAGCCGTATCGACAAAAAATTTCATAAGGCTTGTAAGCTCCCAGATGTTATGAATGAATGAACGATAACCGAGTTACAGAATTTTACAATATGATTCCAGAGGCCAGATCATTGCCGCAAACACTCACCGGGCAGGTGGAAATCCTGCTTCCCGGCGTGTTTGACCATGGGTTTGACTATCTCCTGCCGGCAGGCACACAGGCTTCCGTGGGGCAGGTGGTGCGGGTGCCATTTGGCCGCTCGGACGTGCTGGGAATTGTGGCCGCAGAAGGCAAGGCCAGCATCCAGTCGGGTAAGATCAAGCAGGTTATAAGCATAATTGAAGATATACCTCCCATCTCTCCCGCCCTGCTCGATTTTGCGCGGTGGGTGGCGTGGTATAACTGCACGCCGCTTGGCACAGTGATCAAGATGCTTATGCCGATCGCCGATATCGATAAGGAAGGGCGAATAAAAGAGGCGGCAGTAAAAAATGATACGCCGCGCACCCCGCACCTATCCGGCATGCAGCAAACTGCTGTCTCCCAGCTGGAAACCAAACTCGGCAAGGGATTTTCAGTAACGCTGCTCGATGGCGTGACCGGCTCGGGTAAGACGGAGGTGTATTTCCATGCAATTGCCGAAATGCTTGCAAGTGAGCATGATACGCAAGTGCTTGTTTTGCTGCCAGAAATCGCCCTTTCTGTGCAATGGCTTGAGCGGTTCAACAAGCGGTTTGGGTTTGAGCCTGCTGTGTGGAATTCGGAGATTACGAAAGCTAAAAAACGTGCCAGCTGGAAAGCCATTGCGCGCGGTGAAGCGCGTGTGGTGGTGGGTGCCCGCTCGGCACTGTTCCTGCCTTACTGCAACCTGAAACTGCTGATCGTTGATGAAGAACATGATGCTTCCTATAAGCAGGAAGAAGGCGTGATCTACCATGCGCGCGACATGGCGGTTGCACGGGCGCGGATGGAACATATTCCCATCGTTCTGGTATCGGCCACACCATCGCTCGAAAGCCATTATAATGCAAAGCAGGGCAAATATGCCGAAATTGCGCTGCCCAGCCGGCATGGTGAGGCGGAAATGCCGGATATCCGCATGGTGGATATGCGCATCGAAAAACTGCCAAGCACCGCGTTCATCTCCAAAACCCTGCGGGATGCGCTGAGTCAAACACTCGATGCCGGCCACCAGTCCATGCTGTTTTTGAACCGCCGGGGGTATGCGCCGCTGATGCTGTGCCGCACCTGCGGGCACCGCTTCCAGTGTTCGGATTGTTCGAGCTGGCTGGTGCTGCACCAAAGAAAGGCGATGAGCGATGAGCGATTAGCGAAAAGCGAAAACAATCATCGCTCATCTCTTATCGCTCATCAGGATTTACGTTGTCATCATTGTAATTATCGCATCCCCGTGCCTAAACAATGTCCGGCCTGTAGCACCGAGGATTCCCTGCATGCCTGCGGCCCGGGTGTGGAGCGTGTGCAGGAAGAAGTGGCGGCTCTTCTGCCGCAGGCGCGCCTTGCCGTGCTGGCTAGTGACCATGCCGATAATATCAAGCAATTATCAGAGGTTATTGGGGCTATGGGACGCGGCGAGGTGGATATATTGATCGGCACCCAGATGATCGCTAAAGGCCATCACTTTGGAGGCATTGCGACTGTTGGGGTGGTGGATGCCGACCTTGGCCTTGCTGGCGGCGACCTGCGGGCTGCTGAAAAAACCTACCAGCTGCTGCACCAGCTTTCTGGCCGTGCTGGCCGTGAATCCATCAAAGGTACGGTATACTTGCAGAGCTACCTGCCTGAACATCCGGTGATGCAGGCACTCATGGATGGTGGGCGCGATGCGTTCCTTGCCGCTGAACTGGATGCAAGGCGTGAAGCTGAAATGCCGCCATTTACACGCCTTGCCGCCCTTATCGTGGAAGGCAAAAAAGAAGATCTGGTGATAAAAACCGCCAAGCAACTGGCTGCATCCATCAACCATCAACTATCAACCATCCACCTCTTAGGCCCTGCCCCTGCCCCGCTTTACCGCCTGAGGGATAAATACCGCTACCGGCTGCTTCTCAAGGCTGAACGCAAAACCAACCTGCCGGAGCTTATGAAAAACCTCGTGGAATCAGTAAAATCCCCCTCTTCTGTGCGGGTAAAAATTGATATCGATCCGGTGAGTTTTTTGTAGGCTGACAGTGCCTTTTGGAGGATGCCGCACTTTTCTATTGCACTTGTGGATAAATTTGCCTAATTTGCCGACTCCTTAAACGAAAAACCCAGCAATTGTGCATGAAAAAAGCCGGTTACAGACAGATCGCTGAACGCTACGTCAAAGCTCTTTATGACATTGCATCGGAAGCCAAAGCGCGCGATGCCGTGGAAAAAGATCTAGGCGTGCTTGCCACACTCATCAATGAAAGCGATGAGCTTGCTGCACTTCTGGTGAATCCACTTCTCACACGTGACCAGCAGGCGAAAGCCATGGAGCCTGTGCTTGCAGCCATTAAGGCGCATGCCATCACCAAACAATTTATCGCAACTCTTGCCGCGCAGAAACGCCTGCCGATCCTTGCCGATGTGGCGCGCATTTTTGCACAGCGCGCGGCGGAAGCCCGCGGCGAAATTAAAGCAGAAGCTATCAGCGCGCATGCGCTTTCACTGAAAGATGTTGCCATCATCACCGAGCGTTTAAGCAAGGCGTATGGCAGGAAAGTAACGCTTGAAACCAGCGAGGATCCGGAACTGCTGGGCGGCGTTGTACTTCGTATTGGCAGCCAGCAGCTGGATGCCTCGTTCGCCGGTAAACTGAATCGCCTTAAGAACAAACTCAAGGCAGCATAACTTTTATTATAATGGAGCAGTAGCATGGACATTCGTCCTTCAGAAATTTCAGAAATCCTCAAAAAACAGATCGCACAGTTCGATGCAGACACAGAACTGTCTGAAACCGGCCAGGTGGTTTCCGTGGGTGACGGTATCGCAACCGTGTACGGGCTTGAAAATATTCAGGCAGGCGAGATGGTAGAATTTAATGGTGGCCTCAAAGGCATGGCACTGAACCTTGCATCTGACAATGTCGGTATCGTAATTTTCGGTGATGACCGCGCTGTAAAAGAAGGTGACACCGTAAAACGTACCAACACCATTATGGACGTGCCTGTTGGTAAAGGCCTCTTGGGTCGTGTGGTAGACGGCCTCGGTAACCCGATCGACGGCAAAGGCCCGCTAAAAGACGTAAAGCGTTCACGCGTGGAAGTAAAAGCTCCAGGCATCATCGCCCGTAAATCGGTGCATGAGCCAATGAGCACCGGCCTTAAAGCGATCGACTCGCTGATTCCAATTGGCCGTGGCCAGCGCGAACTTATCATCGGTGACCGCCAGACTGGCAAAACCGCTATTGCCGTTGACGCCATCCTGAACCAGAAACAGGTGAATGCCGGTGGCGATGAAAAGAAAAAACTGTATTGCATCTACGTGGCGATCGGGCAGAAACGCTCCACCATTGCGCAGGTAGTAAAGAAACTCGAAGAAGCCGGCGCGATGCAATATTCCATCGTGGTTGCTGCTACCGCGTCTGAGCCTGCGCCTCTGCAATTCCTTGCACCGTACACTGGTGCGGCAATGGGTGAATTCTTCCGTGATAACGGCATGCACTCGCTCATCATTTATGATGATTTATCCAAACAGGCGGTTGCATATCGCCAGATGTCCCTCCTCCTGCGCCGCCCGCCAGGACGTGAAGCGTACCCAGGTGACGTATTCTACATTCACTCACGCCTGCTTGAACGCGCTGCTAAAATGTCGGACGAAGAAGGTGCCGGTTCCATGACCGCACTTCCTGTGATCGAAACACAAGCAGGTGACGTATCGGCCTATATTCCAACCAACGTGATTTCCATCACCGACGGTCAGATATTCTTAGAAACTGACCTGTTCTATAAAGGCGTGCGTCCGGCTGTGAACGTGGGTCTTTCCGTATCCCGCGTAGGTTCTGCCGCGCAGATCAAAGCGATGAAACAGGTTGCAGGGTCGATTAAACTGGAGCTCGCGCAGTACCGCGAAATGGAGGCGTTCGCACAGTTCGGCTCTGACCTTGATGCCGCAACACAGAAGCTCCTTGCGCGCGGCCAACGCCTCACCGAACTGCTGAAACAGGCGCAATATTCACCGCTTTCTACCTCTGAGCAGGTGTGCGTGATCTATTCCGGCGTGAAAGGCTATCTCGACAAGATCGACACCAAACAGGTCGGTAAATTCGAGCAGGCACTGCTGCAGGAACTGCGTGGCTCTTCGAAAGACATCATCGCTGATATTGAAAAAGGTCAGAAACTTGATGATGCGATCGAAGGCAAACTCAAAGGCGTAATTGAAAATCTTGTTAAAAGGTTCGCAGCGTAAGCCATGCCGTCATTAAAAGACCTCAAGGTCCGCATCAAGTCGGTTAAATCGACGCAGAAGATCACCAAGGCGATGAAGATGGTGGCAGCTGCCAAGCTTCGCCGCGCCAAGGATGCTGCTGAAGCCGCCCGCCCGTATGCGGAAGCCATGGAGCGCATGGTTTCATCACTCGCTGCATCGGCCGCAACGTCTGGTAATGCCCCGAGATTAATGGCAGGCACCGGCAGGGATGATGTGCATCTGGTGATCGTTGCAACATCTGACCGCGGCCTGTGTGGTGGTTTCAACTCCACGATCGTGCGAAGCACGCGCCGCAAAGTGCGTGAGCTGATGGTGGCTGGTAAAACCGTGAAGATCCTCTGCGTTGGCCGCAAAGGCTATGAGCAGTTGCAGACGGAATTCAGCAGCCAGATCATCGACCGGATGAGCATTAAATCCCGCCGCGTGGGTTACGCCGATGCCGAAGAAATTTCTTCACTGGTGATGGAAAAATTTGAAGCTGGCGAATTTGATGTGGCGCACATTGTGTACAACCATTTCAAATCTGCGATCGCACAGACCGTCACGTGGCAGCAGCTCATTCCACTCAATGTTGCAGCCAGCGAAACAACTGCAGTTGCGGCAGTGCCTTACGAATATGAACCTGAAGAAGGTGAGATCCTCATTGATCTGCTCCCGCGCAATATGGGCGTGCAGGTGTTCCGCGCACTTCTTGAAAATGCGGCATCGGAGCAAGGCGCACGCATGACCGCTATGGATAACGCAACGCGCAATGCTGGCGACATGATCAAGAAACTGAACCTCAAATACAACCGCACCCGCCAGGCTGCGATCACCAAAGAACTTATCGAAATCATCAGCGGCGCGGAAGCCGTTTAGGAAAAGACTGTAAGGAGAAAAAAATGTCTAAGAACACAGGTATTATCACACAGGTTATCGGCGCGGTAATCGACGTAAAATTCCCGGGCAACCTGCCTTCCATTTTGAACGCGCTCGAAACCACGAACGACAACAAGCGTCTCGTGCTCGAAGTGGCACAGCACTTGGGTGAAAATGAAGTGCGCTGCATTGCGATGGATGCCACTGAAGGCCTCACACGCGGTCAGGAAGTGGTAGACACGGGTGCTCCAATCTCCGTGCCTGTGGGCCGCGAAACACTGGGCCGCATCATGAACGTGGTGGGTGAGCCGATCGACGAACGCGGTGACATCGGCAACAAACAGGTTGCGCCAATTCACGCGCCTGCACCGGATTTCGTGAACCAGTCCACCAAAACCGAAATTCTCGTGACCGGTATTAAGGTCGTAGACCTCCTCGCCCCTTACGCAAAAGGTGGTAAAATTGGTCTTTTCGGTGGCGCGGGTGTAGGTAAGACCGTACTCATCATGGAGCTCATCAACAACATCGCGAAAGCGCACGGCGGTTTCTCCGTGTTCGCCGGTGTGGGCGAGCGTACCCGCGAAGGTAACGACCTCTACCACGAAATGATCGAATCCAAGGTTATCAACCTCGATGATTTTACCAAATCCAAAGTAGCACTTGTATACGGACAGATGAATGAACCTCCGGGAGCCCGTGCTCGCGTGGCACTTACCGGCCTCACCCAAGCGGAATATTTCCGTGACCAGGAAGGCCAGGACGTACTCTTCTTCGTCGATAACATTTTCCGCTTCACGCAGGCAGGTTCGGAAGTATCCGCGCTCCTTGGCCGTATCCCATCAGCGGTGGGTTACCAGCCAACGCTTGCTACCGACATGGGACAAATGCAGGAACGCATTACCTCCACCAAAAAAGGTTCGATTACTTCCGTACAGGCCGTATACGTACCGGCCGACGACTTGACCGACCCGGCGCCAGCAACATCCTTTGCTCACTTGGACGCAACGACCGTACTTTCCCGCCAGATCGCCGAGCTTGGTATTTATCCGGCGGTAGACCCGCTCGATTCAACTAGCCGCGTACTTGACCCGCAGGTGGTGGGTGAAGAGCATTATGCGGTGGCACGTGAAGTGCAGCGCGTTCTGCAGACCTACAAATCGCTTCAGGACATCATCGCGATTCTTGGTATGGATGAGCTTTCTGAAGAAGATAAACAGGTGGTGGCACGTGCCCGTAAAATACAACGCTTCTTGTCTCAGCCATTCCACGTGGCGGAAGTATTCACTGGTTCGCCTGGCAAACTCGTGTCACTTGAAGATACCATCAAAGGCTTCAAAGGCATTTGCGCCGGTGAGTATGATGACCTGCCGGAATCAGCATTCTACATGGTAGGCAGTATTGATGAGGCGATTGCCAAAGCTAAGAAGTTAGCGGCTGAGGCGGCATAAATTTAGTTGCTGGTTGTTGGTTGCTAGTTGCTAGCGATCACTAACCAGCAACAAACAACTAGGAACTAGCAACTATGATGGTACAACTCATCACCCCTGAAAAAATCTTCTTCTCTGGTGAAGCGGAAATGGTAACCGCACCGGGTACGGAAGGTGTATTCGGTGTGCTTTCCGGCCATGCCCCACTGATTTCTACCTTGAAAGCAGGGCTTGTGAATATTGAGCTGGCGGGCGGTGAGCAGAAACGCTTTGTGGTGCTTTCCGGCATTGCCGAGGTGAATCCTGAGAAGGTTACTATCCTGGCTGAAGTTGCCGAGGATTGTTCCGCCTTGTCGGGCGCAGATATTTCCACCCGCCTTGATATGGCAAAATCTGCCGTGGATGCTGCCATTGGGGATGAGCAGAAAAAGCTTGCTGGCCAGAAGCTTATCATGGCCGAAGCTATCGTTGAGGCATTAAAAGCCGCCTAAGCCTTGAATGGTATAGTTCTTGCTGCTTCCTGACTCAGGGAGCATCCATGCAAACGACGCCGCTACAACTCACGATTAATCCACTGCCACAGGAAAAGCCTGCTGAGAAAGCGGCTGATGGCGATTCGTTCTGGGGTGAGGATGGTTTTTCATTCAGTGATCTCCTCGATATCATCAACCCGTTCCAGCAATTACCTGTGGTTTCGACATTGTATCGTGAAAGCACGGGTGATGGCATCTCAACAGCAGCGCGGCTTGCGGGTGGTGCATTGCTTGGCGGGCCTATTGGATTTGCTGTAGCGCTCGTCAATTCCATCATTGAAGAAACAAGCGGCAAAGATGTTGGCGGCCATATGATGGCCATGTTTGATGGCGAATCGGAAAACCAGGAATTTGCGAGCTCCGCTGCTCCTTCACCCGCGTCCATACGTCGCGGGCAGGAAGCGTATCTCAAATCACAAAGTATATTCAGTTAATTGCGTTCACCGAATAATGCCGTGCCCAACCTTATTTGTGTTGAGCCCATGCGGATGGCGGTTTCGAAATCACTGCTCATACCCATGCTGAGCTCTGCCAGGCCATTGCGTTTTGCTATCTCACGAAGCAAGGCAAAATGCGGAGCCGGGACATCCTCTGCCGGCGGGATACACATCAGGCCTTTCACCGGTAATTTCAGATCATCACGGCAATAACGGATGAAATCATCGGCCTCTTTAGGCAAAATCCCAGCTTTTTGTGGTTCCTCCCCGGTATTGACCTGGATATAAAATTGTTTGCACCTGCTGTGCGACATGCTGTCGCTCGCATGGTGCGCCGCTTCGCGGGCTGATGGCTCACTTGGCCTGCTGGCCTCGTCATGCGGTCTGATGAAGTGTTTGGCTATTTCGTCTGCTAACTTAGGCCTGTCCAGCGTTTCAATCACATCGAACAGCTCCAGGGCCTGTTTGACCTTGTTCGTCTGGAGCGGGCCGATGAGGTGAAGTGTAAGGTTTTTGTGGGTTTTTTTGATGTCCGGCCACTTCTCATAGGCCTCCTGAACCCGGTTTTCCCCGAAGCAAGCAAGCCCTAAATGGATGGCCTCACGTATGGCTGCTTCGTCCTGTCCTTTAGTGACACCCATGATACGGGGTGTAAATCCAGACAATAAGCTGTTTTTACTGGATTTTTCTATTTTACATGTTATTTCGGCCAATCGGCTGGCAATGGACATGGGCAAGGTGCTTTTCGGGGTTATACCATTAAAAAACCATTAAAAAATCGTGGTTTCTCACCTGATTTTGTTGCCATATTGCAACAGAAAGAGTGAAAAGACCCCGTTTTACTCCCCCCGAGGCCGTTACAGCTTGCATGGGCAACCTCTTTCTACAATAACTGTGCAAGGTAAATGCATGGGGGCAGTTTTCCTTCATGTATCCTAAGAGTGTCTTTTAACCAAGTCACTATTTTAACTCTAAAGGGAAAATATTATGAAAAAAATTCTTCTCGGTACTACCACGCTCTTCGGTGCTGCCCTGCTCGCAGGTGTTGCTTCCGCTGAGACGCCGAAGGTAACGCTCGGCGGCGTGGCTGATTTCCAGGCGGGTTTCGTTAGCGAAGATAACGATGCTGACGAACGCTCTGGCGCATTCCGTAGCGATACCGAACTGATGTTCGATATCCACGGTGTTGCAGACAATGGCCTGAAATACGGCGGTCACATCACCCTCGAAGCTGACGTTGAAGATGACGTTGACTCTCAGGGCACCAACGCTGCTCGTACCTACCTGTATATGGAAGGTGCTTGGGGCCGTGCACAGATGGGTTCTGACCTCGGCGTAACCAAAACCATGAAGATCGATGCTTCTGGTCTTGCTCGCGCTACCGGTGGTATCGATGGTGATTTCCGTTATTTCGGTATCGCTGTTGGCACGCCATCTGGCATGATTGCAACGCCTGATCTGATTCTGGATCATGGTTCTGTAACCGATGCTCAGCTCAGCGATGAGTCTTCTGAAAACATCAACAAACTCAGCTACTACACCCCACGTTTCTCTGGCTTCCAAGCTGGCGTAAGCTACCTGTTCGATTCAACCGGTGGTGATCGTGGTCAGGTTCTCAGCCGTGCGGACAACACCACGGGTGAAGCTGAAAACATCATTCTCTGGGCTGCTAACTGGGAAGGTAAATTCGACCAGGTTGGCATCCGCGTAGGCGGTACCGGTGAATGGGGTGGTTCTGAAGTTGCTGCAAACGAAGATCTCCGTACCTGGCAAGCAGGTGCTGAGCTCGCGTTCATGGGCTTCAAAGTTGCCGGTTCTTACGGTGATTGGGGTGATAGCTTAGTTACCAGCGCAACAGCGTCTGCTAACGAAGATCGTCATTTCTGGACTCTCGGTGGTTCGTACGAGTACGGCCCATGGGGTGCTAGCGTGACCTATCTCAACAGCACTTACGAAGTAAGCAGCGTTGATAACGAATTCGACAACCTGTCGATCGGTCTCGACTACAAACTGGCTCCTGGCTTCACGCCATATGCCGAAGTTAGCTTCTTCGATACCAACGAATCTGGTACCGGTGTTGCGAACGACAACGATGGCACTGTGTTCATCGTAGGTTCACAGCTCGCTTTCTAATCTGAAAGTAAGTTAGATGGATTAAGGGCGGTGCTTGCACCGCCCTTTTTCTTTGTGTAGTATGCCTCGCCTGACTGGGTGTGTAATTTCGAGGTATTTAAATTCCTATGCAAAAACGTTTTTTATTGC
>CAZAQK010000047.1:0-11062 GCA_964487265.1 uncultured Rickettsiales bacterium
GGTTGATCGAAGGTAAGGCTGATGCTTTTCTGATTGAAACTGCGCAGGATCCGCTACAGATCAAAGCGGCAGTGAACGGCGCAAAAAATGCAATGAAGGAAACAAAAACTTCATTACCCATCATGGTGCAGGTGACGGTGGAAACCACCGGTACCATGCTGGTGGGCAGTGATATTGCGGCGGCAGCCACTATCATCCACGCGCTTGATGTGTTCAGTCTGGGGCTTAACTGTGCCACTGGCCCGCAGGAAATGGCTGACCATGTGCGCTGGCTTTCGCAAAACTGGCCGAAGCATATTTCCGTACTGCCCAATGCCGGCCTGCCGGAGATGCATGAAGGACATGTGCATTTTCCATTAGGACCAGAAGAAATGATGCGCTGGATGGAGCGTTTCCTGAAAGAAGATGGCATAAACATCATTGGTGGTTGCTGCGGCACTACTGAAGTGCATATCGCAGCATTGGATGAGATGCTTAGAAAGCAAGAAGATGGCAAATGTCGTCCGCGCCCGGCTCAGCGAAAGCAATATTGGGTGCCATCGGTTGCCTCGCTTTACCAGCAGGTGGAACTCCGGCAGGACAATGCGATACTGGCGATTGGCGAACGCTGCAACGCTAATGGTTCAAAGAAATTCCGTGAAGCGCAGGACCGTGAGGATTGGGATACCTGCATCGATATGGCCAAAGAGCAAGTAAAAGAAGGCTCGCACACGCTGGATATCTGCACGGCATTCGTGGGTCGTGATGAGGTGAAAGACATGAGCGCGATGGTCACGCGCCTGCGTGGGGCCGTCACAGCACCGCTCGTTATTGATTCCACCGAACTCATCGTGCTGGAAGCAGCATTGAAACTCTATGGTGGCAAGGCAGTCATCAACTCTATTAATTTTGAAGATGGTGAAGAGCCTGCGCATAAACGCATGAAGCTTGCGAAGAAATATGGTGCAGCGGTGATTGCACTTACCATCGATGAACAGGGCATGGCGAAGGATGTGGAGCGCAAAGTTGAAATAGCACACCGCTTATATAAATTCTGTTGCGAAGGTTATGGTTTGCCGCCTTCCGATCTGATGATCGATCCGCTTACCTTCACCATCTGCACCGGAAATGAAGATGACCGGAAGCTTGGGCTTTGGACGCTTGAGGCCATAGAGCGCATCCATAAGGAACTGCCGGATATCCAGATTATCCTTGGGCTTTCCAACATTTCTTTTGGTTTGAATCCTGCGGCGCGCCATGTGCTGAACTCAGTCTATCTCGACCATGCACAAAAGCGCGGCATGACCGGTGCTATCATCCATGTGAGCAAGATCGCGCCGCTGCACAAAATTCCTGCGCATGAGGTGCAGGCGGCGGAAGATTTGATTTACGACAGGAGAAGCCCGATGGAGAATGCCGCATGAACCACGCATCAGGCTTTATAAAACTTGTCGATGATGCAAAAACACGCATCAAAGAAATCAGCACGGAAGAGGTGCTTGCCAATCTGCAGAAATCTGTCCCGTTCCTGCTTATTGATACGCGTGAAGAATCTGAGTTTGCAGCTGGGCGGATTCCAGGATCTGTGCATCTGAGCAAAGGTATCATTGAATGTTATATCGAATCCAAAGTGCCGGATAAAAATACACCTATGGTTCTTTATTGCGGTGGTGGATACAGGTCGGCACTGGCTGCAGATGCCTTGCAGAAAATGGGCTACACGAATGTGTTTTCCATGGCAGGTGGCTGGCGTGGGTGGAATGAAAGAGGTTTTCCCGTCGAATGACCGAAAACCTTAACATCCCCAAAAAACCAGCAGGCACGGCGGATGAACCGTATGATCCGCTGCAGTATTTCATTGCGCTGTTCGAAGGGCGCGTCGGTGAAGCCGCCAAGAAAAAGGTGCGCGCTGAAACCATTGAGGAAGTGCTGAAAGACCGCATTGTTGATGGTGATAAAAAGGGTCTGGAAGATGATCTTGCCCAGGCGATGAAAACACACCCGCCGCTTGATATCATCAACAACATATTGCTTGAAGGCATGAAGGTGGTGGGCGAACTATTCGGGGCAGGCAAGATGCAGCTGCCGTTTGTTCTGCAGTCTGCGGAGACGATGAAAAAGGCAGTAGCGTATCTTGAGCCGTTCATGGAAAAAACAGAGGGGCAGGAGAAAGGCACCATCATCCTCGCCACGGTGAAAGGCGACGTTCATGATATCGGCAAGAACCTCGTCGATATCATTCTCACCAACAATGGCTACCGCGTGTTGAATCTCGGCATTAAGGTGCCGATCTCCAATATCGTCACAGCCATTCAGGAATATAGGCCTGATGCAGTTGGGCTTTCAGGATTATTGGTGAAATCCACGGTTATCATGCGTGAGAATCTTCAGGAACTGACCCAGCAGGGATATGACGTGCCGGTGTTGCTCGGCGGTGCCGCGCTTACCCGTGCGTATGTGGAAGAAGATTGCGTGGCGGCATATGGTCCGGGCCGTGTGGCCTATGCGCAGGATGCGTTCGATGGGCTCGACCTCATGAACAAGATCACTTCCGGCCAGTTCGATGCATATTTGCAGGAAGTGCAAAAGCGCAAACATAATCGCCCGGCACCCGCCAAAGCCAAGCAACGCTGGGCAAACCATGAAGCAAAACCGGCCAGCGAGTTGCGTCCCGTTGAGCTCGAAGCCATCAAACTCAAGCGTGAAGAACTGGCGAAACAAACAGCAGTGCCAACCCCGCCATTCTGGGGTGCACGTATTATCGATAATGTCCCGATGCGGGCATTAGTGCCGTATCTCAATGAACAGATGCTCTACACATTCCATTGGGGATTCAAGAAATCCGGCAAGTCGCTGGAAGAATACTGGAAGTGGGTGGATATGGAAGTAAAGCCCATCCTGCTGCGGCTGCTGACGGAATGTGAGCGTGATAATATCATCCAGCCCAAGGCAGCGTATGGCTATTTCAAATGTGCCTCACAGGGCAATGATGTTATTTTATTTGATGAATCGGGAGCTAAGGAAATTGGCCGGTTCAACCTGCCTCGGCAGGAAAAAGATGGCGGCATTTGCGTGGCCGATTTCTTCCGCGATATTGATTCCGGCGAGCGCGATGTGATCGGCATGCAGGTGGTGACCGCAGGCCAGCGCGTGGCGGATATTGGGCGTGAATGGTTTTCGAATAACCGTTATCAGGATTATTTATATTTGCATGGATTGGGTGTCGAGATGGCGGAAGGCCTTGCCGAATATATCCATAAGCGTATCCGCGCTGAGCTCGGCTTTGGCCACGAAGATGAACGTGATCTGAAAAAGCTGGTGAAGCAGGGCTATCGGGGTTCACGCTATTCGTTCGGCTATCCAGCCTGCCCGCGCCTTGAAGACCAGAAAATATTGCTGAAATTATTGGGTGCAGAAAAAATCGGCATCGAACTCTCCGAAGAATTCCAGCTGCATCCGGAAGCCTCAACTTCCGCTATCGTAGTGCACCATCCACAAGCGAAGTATTTCAATATATAAATGCGCCCGTGAAAACCTGCTGGTTTTCACATGGCGCGCAGCTTCGCTGGCTCAAGGCTGACTCGTGCTGCTGCACTCGGCTAAGTTTTTATAATGTAATCCTAAGGCGTCAGCCCATACGCCGCATATACCTGCTTGAGCGCGCCGTTTGTTTTCATGCTGCGTATAGCTGCATCATACAGCGCGGCAAACTGGCGTGATTGCGGCAAGGCAGGTGAGAAAGCCAGATACACATTGTCCTGCGGGGCACTACCGGCCCAGACAATTTTATCACCAAGATTTGAATCTTTAAGCGTGTAATCCATGACCACTTTACTTTCTATCAGCACATCAATTTTTCCATCGATCAGCTTGGCGATATTATCTTTCAGGGGGTTTTTTCCACTTGCGATATGTAATACATCGGCTGTGAATTTATTCTGTTCAATGAATTGGCTCACCACATCGCCATAGCCATAATCCTGGATGATGCCCACGCGCCTGTTTTTCAGCGTATGTATACCCTGATATCGCCATGGGCTTCCGGCGCGCACATAAAAATTATCACTCACTTCGCGCAGTGGGTTATCCGGAAATATCAGCCGTTTGTCGTCTTTGCGGCTGGCTCCTACCACGGCGGCTATCTTGCCGGTACGTACCTGTTTTAACGCATCGGTCCACGGCATGATGGTGTATTCTACCTTATATCCTAGCGGTTCGAAGATCCGGCGTGCCAGGTCAATACCGATGCCTTGCTGCTTACCACCAGAAGCGCAGTTGATGGGGCACCATTCATCAGCGGCAATGACAATGGTTTTATTGCCCTGAGCCTGCGCAGCAGTGTTAGCAAACGCAAAAAAGCCGAATAATAAAGTGACGAAAACCCGATAGAGCCATCCGTTCATAGGATCTCCTGTGTAAAAAAAAGAAAGTGTCTGGAACTAAGGTCAGTGTAGCGCAGACTTATTAATTTTTTTCTAAAATATCTGCTCAGATTCTGCGGGCCAGCGTGAGGACATTGACCGTTGTAGCACCATTTTCTAACAATACGTGGGTGCAGCGCTGGAGCGTGGCAGATGTCGTCATCACATCATCGATAAGTAGCAATGACTTGCCACGCACAGCTTCCAGATATTTTGCATTTATTGCAAATGCCCCGCGAACATTTTTTTCGCGTTCGCTGCGTGTGAGACCGGTTTGCGGCTGTGTTGGTTTGATACGTTTCAGGGCATCGGGGAATACCGGAAGCCGCACCTGCTTTTCCAGCGCAAAAGCCAGCAGAGCAGCCTGATTGTAGCGGCGGCTGGCAAAGCGTTTCCAGTGCAGGGGCACCGGCACAATAGCGTCGCTGGCAGCGATAATCTCACCTCCGGCCTTGGCTAGCCATGCGCCATAGGTGGCGGCCAG
This sequence comes from uncultured Rickettsiales bacterium, assembly GCA_964487265.1. GTDB lineage: Bacteria > Pseudomonadota > Alphaproteobacteria > Rickettsiales > SXRF01 > CAZAQK01. The sequence goes on from CAZAQK010000047.1 coordinate 4,885, forward strand.
ATGCAACTGGTCGTTGTATTTGAGGGCAGTTACCAGCTTGCTGCTTGCATCATCATATTTAAAGGCGGCGCGCGCGCGCGAATAATGCGGGCGTTTCTGGATGCAATCGCCGCACAGCACGTTCTTGCCGAGGTCAAAATCAAAGGGCAGGCCACAGCACTCACAGTAAGGCTCTGTAATAAAATGCATATTTTTCCAACAACCCAGGCACAGCGTGCCATTGGCATCCACACGGTGGCGGCAAATCAGGCATTGTGGTGGGAAAATGAAATCGAGGGTGCGTGCAAGCATTGCAGGTTTTAGCTTTTAGGTTTCGGGTATTAGCGTTAAACGTTGTAGCACCTAAAACCCGATAGCTGAACCGATTATGTCAGAGGCCATTATTTTCGATCGCCAGCGTGTGCGTGCGCACCGTGACCGTGCTGCACGCATGGCAGGCGATGATTTCCTGAAGCAGGAAATGGCAAATCGTGCCTGTGAAAAACTTTCGGAATTGAATAAATCCCTGCCAGCGGCGCTGGATCTAGGCGCGCATAATGGTACATTTGCGCGAATGGCTGCTGGCCGGTTTGGGATAAAAACGCTGGTTCAAACCGATCTGTCGCACGGGTTGCTTAAGCATGCATCCGGCATGCGGGTGGTAGCAGATGAAGAATATAGTCCTTTCGCGGAAAATAGCTTCGACCTGTGTATAACTTTGGGATCTTTGCATTGGGTCAATGACTTGCCTGGTGCTTTGATTCAGATTCGAAAGTGCTTGAAGCCGGGTGGTGTATTTATTGGGATATTGCCGGGCGGGGAGACACTGAAAGAACTCAGGCAGTCATTTGAGAAAGCGGAGATGGAAATAAGTGCTGGCATCAGCCCGCGCATTTCTCCTTTTGTGGATGCAAGGGAAGCAGGCAGTTTACTTTCCAGGGCAGGGTTTACCCATCCGGTGATTGATACAGAGTTGCTGATCATTCAATATGAACATCCGCTTAAGCTGCTGAAAGAACTGCAGGGAATGGGAGAGGCCAATGCACTTATCCACAGCAGGAAAAATCTTACTCCCTGTTCGGTGATGATGGCGATGGTTGATTATTATATGCAGAATTTTTCCAGTGATAATGGTCGTATCAATGCCACTATCGAACTGGTGACGATGACAGCGTGGAAGGCCTAGGATTAAAATGTTGCCTTAATGAGTAAGGAGCACATATTTTCTGCGGTGCGGTTAGTGCTCAGTAAGTTGTAGCTGCTTTGAGGTGGGACATCGCTGCCAAGGCAGGATTCCCCGTCACTGTCGACATCTACTCCTGCATTTGTTGGCCCGTAAATGATATCTGGTACATCACCAGCCGCAAGCGCAATGCCACTAAGTGGCATGCCATCATCAATTTTCACATCTATCGAATAGGCATCGGCAGGTACCAGTACAGCTGATCCATCCAGCCATCCGAGTCCAAGCGAACCGGTGATCCACCAGTAGTGGCCCTGTGCAAAATTAGGGGCATTGGTGATGAACGCACCCGCATAAGTGCCGTGAATCCACCAGCCACCGCGATTACCATTCGCAGCTGCAGTAGAATAAGCAAGGCATGGCCCTGCCCCGCGTGTATGGCAGGATATGGATAAATCCATGTCCTGGGGATCAGTAGGTTCCCAACTGATTAAATCGGATTGTGAAAGATGATACCAGAAGGAAGCGGCTTCGCTCTGAAATTCTGGCTCACTCTGCAGGTATCCGATAATGCCGTTGCCATTGCCATCCTGCCCATAAGTCAGTGTTGGATAGGTATCGGTAGCCAGCCCGAGTTCGAAGGCATTTGGGCAATCGCCAGGAATGCAGTTATATTTAATACGGAACGTCTGCACAGCCGTGTCGAATTCTTCACGCTGCTTGATGGTTTTCCGGATTTCCGCTGTGCGGATCAATGTCTGGCCCACCAGTACACCAGCGGTTACCAAGCCGATGATGACCAGTACGATGGAAATTTCTATAAGTGTAAAACCGGATTTGCCGCGCATGGCAGGCCTGCTTCCTAGTTCAGGCCATTCAGTCTATAGATTTACTGTTAATGATGGTTTAACTATCCATATATTCATTAAGGCGTTTCACCAGTTCGGCATCGGCCTCGATCATATCCACCTTATGCATTTCACGCGGCAATTCCCACATTAAAGCATTATGAAATAAGGCCTTAGGCTCATTTTGCCAGATGCGGCAGGTATAGACAGGCATCAGCAGATGAAAGCCAAAATCCTTGCTGTAATCATGCGATAAAAACCAGAATGGTTCCAGGTCACGTGTTTCGACCTCAATGCCTAATTCCTCATGTAATTCACGCACCAGTGCGCCTTCCGGCGACTCGCCATCTTCCACCTTGCCACCTGGGAATTCCCACTTTCCGGCAAGACGCTTGCCTTCTGGTCTTTGTGCAAGGAGCACTTCATCATTATCATTTATCAGCGCAGCGGCGACTACGAGCAGGGTTTTCATAAGGGGTAATTGGCAGTTAGTGATTGGCAATTAGTAATTATATTAGGGCAAAAAGTTGCTATCTGCCAACTGCTATCTGCTATGTCCTATAACTCCCGTTAATATCAATATAGCGATGCGTCAGGTCGCACGTCCAGACGGTAGCTTTGCAATTGCCCACCCCAACATCAACCGCGATGTTAATGAACCTGCCCTGCATATGGGCCTTGATATCTTCTTCATTGTAAGAAGTTGCTGCCTCACCGTTTTCTGCAACCACCACACCACCGATGCTAATTGCCAGTTTATCGCGGTCGGCGCGCTCGCCGGATTTGCCTACGGCCATTACGATGCGTCCCCAGTTTGCATCCGATGCAGCGAGTGCCGTTTTCACCAGCGGTGAATTGGCAATGCTCATGCCGATACGTTTGGCAGCAAGTTCAGTGGCGGCACCTGATACGGTAATCGTCACCAGTTTTTCGGCACCTTCGCCATCTTTAACCACATGCTGCGCCAGTTCGTGCAGCACGCCGTGCAATGCAATGGCAAATGCGGCAAGTGCAGGGTCGGATGCTGCCTTTGGTGCAGGGTTTTTAGCTTTTCCGGTTGCAAATAGCAACAATGTATCGCTGGTGGAAGTATCGCCATCTACACTGATGCAGTTGAAGGTGGATTCATTCGCAGTGGTTAGTAATTCCTGCAATATCGCTGCCGGAATATTGGCGTCGGTAAATACAAAGGCCAGCATGGTTGCCATGTCCGGTGCAATCATGCCGGAGCCTTTGGCGATGCCGTTGATGGTCACTGTTTTGCCGCCAATATCCGTGCTGGCGGTTGCCATTTTGGGATAGGTGTCGGTTGTCATGATGGCGCGCGCCGCTTCATTCCAGCGGTCTGCCGCAAGGGATTGTTTCAGGTCAGGCAGTGCATCGGTGATCTTCTGGTCCGGCAGTTTTTCGCCGATCACGCCAGTGGAGGCCGTGAAAATATCGGAAGGTTTGCAGCCAAATTCTTTGGCTGACATCTCAAGGATGCGGCCAACCGATGCCTCGCCGGATTTTCCTGTGAAGGCATTAGAGTTGCCGGAATTGACCACGAGCAAACGTGCCGTGCTGCTTTTTAGCGATGCACGGCAGGCCAGCACTGAGGCCGAAGCCGTGAGTGATTTAGTGAATACACCGGCTACCTGCGTGCCTTCATCCATATGCGCGATGAGCACGTCCGTGCGATTTGTATAGCGTATGCCGCATGCGCCAGTGCTAAGCGTTACACCTGCAACTGGTGGCAGGGCAGGATAATCCGCAGGGGTGAAAGGAGATGCTGTAATATCTGGCATATCAATACGTTTCGGAAAGAAAAGGGATTAGTGATGCACTAATCCCTTGGTTCTTTTTCCAGTAATAGGTTTACTGCTTTTCGCTGCCGGCAGCTGGTGCAAGGCTACGTGAGAATGGCTTTTCAGAACCATCCGCGCCGTAATATTTGATGTCGGCTTTTTTGAGCAGGCCTTCCACATAGTTCTGAACAGATTTATTGGTGAGTTCAGCCTGCAGGCTTTCTTTCAGCTCTTCATAGCTTGCGAAAGCGAGGGCGCGGCGGTCTTCGAGTTTAATGATGTGCCAGCCGAATGCGGATTTCACTGGCTCAGATACTTCGCCTTTTTTCAGCTTGAAGGCTGCGTCGGCAAATTCAGGCACCATACGCTCTTTGGAGAACCAGCCTAGGTCGCCGCCTTGTGCTCCTGAGCCCTTATCGGTGGATTTTTCCTTGGCGATCTTATCGAAATCACCGCCTTTTTTAATTTCTTCAGCAATTTTTTTCGCGTCTTCTTCATTCGCTACTAAAATGTGGCGGGCTTTTACTTCTTCCTGGCCTTTTGCTTCTTTAGCTTTCTGGTTATAGAGAGCTTTTACATCTTTTTCAGCCACGAGGTTTTTTGCTTTGTCTTCGATGAAGCTCTGCATGATAACCTGCTGTTTCATGGCTTCAATTTTTTTCAGCACATCCGGATTTTTATCATAGCCGGCCTTGGACGCTTCCTGTGCGATCAAACGCTCCGATACCATGCCGCGCAGTACGTTCTGGCGAATATTTTCATCAAAGCTGGAGAAATCCGGCGCGGTATCGCCAGTGAACAGGTTTTTCCATATTTCCTGCACTTCAGAATTTTTGATTTCGTCGCTACCAATTTTAATTACGGTGTAATCACCGCTTTTTGCCGGTGCAGCAGGTTTTACTTCAGCCGGGGCGGCTGCAGCAGCTTCTGCAGGTTTTTCAGAGGGTGTTTCGCTGGCTTCCTGCGCGAATGCAGAGAAAGCAAAAAAACTGGTGGCAACAAGCAGTGCGGCTTTAAGCGGCATGGTCATAACATTTATCCTTACGCGGTAGGGGGTTAATCGAAATGTGGGATTGGCTGATATATGGCATATTATTTTGGCATAAGCAAGGCCTGCCATTGACTTACAGGCGTTTAGGCCTTATCTCTCATGCACCCTAAACAACCAGTACTTTATGCTCTCTTCATTCGCCAAAAAACTCTTCGGGTCAGCCAATGACCGTTTTGTGAAATCCCTGCAGTCCAAAGTGCAGCAAATCAATGCCTTGGAAGCACAAATGCAACGCCTTTCCGACGAAGAACTGCGTGGCCGCACGGTGTGGCTGCGTGAGCGGTTGGCTGGCGGCGAGACACTGGATGGCCTGCTGGTCGATGCCTTTGCCACCGTGCGTGAAGCCGGCAAGCGCGTGCTGAACATGCGCCATTTCGATGTGCAGCTGGTGGGCGGCATGGTGCTGCACAAAGGCATGATCTCCGAAATGAAAACCGGTGAAGGTAAGACGCTGGTTTGTACACTAGCTGCTTATCTGAACGCACTGCCTGGCAAAGGCGTGCATGTGGTGACGGTGAATGATTACCTCGCGCAGCGCGATGCGGAGTGGATGGGGCAGATATATAAATTCCTGGGACTCACCGTAGGCTGCATTGTTCATGGGCTGGATGATGACGAGCGTCAGGAAGCTTATGGCTGCGACATTACCTACGCTACCAACAACGAGCTGGGCTTCGATTATCTGCGCGACAACATGAAGTTTGTGCGCGAGCAGATGGTACATCGTCCGTTCCATTACGCCATCGTTGACGAAGTGGACTCTATTCTAATCGACGAAGCACGCACGCCGCTGATCATTTCCGGTCCGACTGAGGATAACTCCGAACTCTATAATCAGGTGGATAAGCTGGTGAAACAGCTGAAAGCTGAAGATTATGAGAAAGACGAAAAGCATCGTTCCGTAACGCTCACTGAAGCCGGTGTGCGCCATGTGGAAGTACTTATGCAGGGTGCAGGCATGTTGCCAGAAGGCACTTCGCTTTACGATATCGACAACGTGTCGCTCGTGCATCACGCCAATCAGGCACTCAAGGCACATGTGGTTTTCTCCAAGGATGTTGATTACATCGTGAAAGACAACAAGGTCATCATCATCGATGAATTCACCGGCCGCATGATGGAAGGCAGGCGTTATTCCGAAGGCCTGCATCAGGCACTGGAAGCCAAAGAGCATGTAAAGATACAAAACGAAAACCAGACGCTGGCGTCCATCACCTTCCAGAATTATTTCCGCATGTATCCCAAGCTTGCGGGTATGACCGGCACGGCAATGACCGAAGCAGGCGAATTCCACGATATTTACAAGCTGGAAGTGATCGAGATTCCTACC
>CAZAQK010000048.1:0-11058 GCA_964487265.1 uncultured Rickettsiales bacterium
GCGTACCTCTAACTTTCTGGTTTCCGTATCGCAGGCAGAAGGAAAACTCGCACTCAGCTGGATTGATATCTCGACCGGTGAGTTCCGCATGTCATCGGTTGACATTGACACGCTCGCGTCCGAATTGGCGCGGCTTGCGCCAAAAGAAATTCTGTTGCCGGATGCGCTGGCGGATTCGCCCGCGTTCAAACATATCACCGATGATTTCCGCCAGATAATCACTATCCAGCCCGCCAGCGTGTTTGATGCGCGCCGGGGCGAACGTGCACTCAAGGAAATGTATGCGGTCACATCACTGGAGGCATTCGGGGAGCTGAACCCTGCCATGCTTGCAGCTGCGAGCGCACTGGTTGATTATATCAAGATCACGCAAAAAGATTCACTCCCGCACCTTGATGTGCCGCGCTTGCAAAAAGCCGGTGACCATATGCAGATCGATGCAGCTTCGCTTCGCAATCTTGAGATCATGCAAACGCTCTCCGGTGAAAAACGCGGCAGTTTATTTTCAGTGATTGACCATACGGTCACTGCTCCGGCGGCACGCCTGCTTGCTTCATGGCTTGTTGCACCGCTCACTGATGTGAAAGAAATTTCTGCGCGGCAGGATAATGTGGCGTATTTCTTAGCGGTGGGTGAACCCCGCACTTCACTGCGGCATTTCATGAAAGCTGCACCGGACGCAGAACGCGCGCTTTCACGCCTTACCATGCTGCGTGGCGGTCCGCGTGATCTGCTTTCCATCGCCGCATCGCTAAAAGCCGCGCATCACGTGCGTGTACTTCTGGAACGTCAGGAGCAGCCGGAAATTCCCGATGGGCTTGCAGAACTGCGCAACGCACTCGGTGGCCATGAGACATTGATTGAAACGCTCATCACTGCTTTGAAAGAACAAGCAGGCCTGTTTGCGCGTGATGGTAATTTTATTGCCGAAGGATATTCACCAGCCCTTGATGAACTCTGCACATTGCGTGATGAAAGCAAACGCCTCATCGTCGCCCTCCAGCAGAAATACATTGATGGCACGGGCATCAATACACTCAAAATTCGTTTCAACAATGTGCTGGGCTATTACATCGAGATCACGCAAATACACCAAAGCAAAGTGAGTACGGATTTTATCCATCGCCAGACGCTCGCCAATAATTTGCGCTACACCACGGTGGAACTCTCTGAGCTAGAACGCAAGATTGGTGAAGCAGCAGATAAGGCGCTGAAACTCGAACTGGAAATTTTTGCAGACCTCGTGGAAAAAGTGATGAATGCCGAGCATGCTATCAAACAAACAGCGCGCGCGCTTGCTGCGGTGGATGTGTATGCCGCGCTGGCAGAGCTTGCTGAAAATTACCGTTATGTTCGCCCGCACATCGATAATTCCATAGCATTTGAAATCACGGCTGGCCGTCATCCGGTGGTTGAAGCGAGCCTTAAAAAGCAGGGTGAAAAATTCATCGGCAATGATTGTAATCTTGCGGATGCGCAGCGCGTGTGGCTGCTCACGGGCCCTAACATGGCAGGCAAATCTACCTTCCTGCGGCAAAATGCATTGATTGCCATTCTCGCGCAGATGGGTTCGTTTGTTCCCGCAGAGGCAGCGCATATCGGCATAGTAGAGAGTTTATTTTCGCGCGTGGGTGCGGCAGATGACCTGGCGCGCGGGCGTTCCACCTTCATGGTGGAGATGGTTGAGACCGCAACCATTCTGCAGCTGGCGGGCGCGCGATCACTCGTTATCCTCGATGAGATTGGACGGGGCACGGCGACCTATGACGGTCTTTCCATCGCATGGGCGGTGATGGAGCATCTTCACAACCACACCAAATGCCGCACATTATTTGCCACACATTATCACGAGCTCACCAGCCTCACTGAAAGCCTGCCATCGCTTGCGTGTTACAGCATGAAGGTGAAGGAGTGGAAGGGTGATCTGGTGTTTTTGCATCAGGTAGCAGTTGGTGCAGCAGACCGTTCATACGGTATCCATGTGGCAAAATTGGCAGGGATTCCCGCGACAGTCATTACCCGCGCCGCCAGCATTTTGCAGGAATTGCAAACCAAGCAGGCAGCAGGTGGAAAAGCCTCCGCCAGCCTGCCGCTTTTTGCATTTACCGCACCTTTGGAAGCTCAGGAAATGCCCTCCGATGCACTGAAAGATGAGCTTTCCGCCATTAATCCCGACAGTCTTTCACCCAAGCAAGCCCTTGATTTAATTTATAAATTAAAATCTCTCGTATAATACTTGAATATACATTTTATTTGCGTTATTTTCGCAATTAACATTCTGAACCAGTAAAATCTTGGGATTTACCATATGGGCCCTAACATGGCAGGCAAATCTACCTTCCTGCGGCAAAATGCATTGATTGCCATTCTCGCGCAGATGGGTTCGTTTGTTCCCGCAGAGGCAGCGCATATCGGCATAGTAGAGAGTTTATTTTCGCGCGTGGGTGCGGCAGATGACCTGGCGCGCGGGCGTTCCACCTTCATGGTGGAGATGGTTGAGACCGCAACCATTCTGCAGCTGGCGGGCGCGCGATCACTCGTTATCCTCGATGAGATTGGACGGGGCACGGCGACCTATGACGGTCTTTCCATCGCATGGGCGGTGATGGAGCATCTTCACAACCACACCAAATGCCGCACATTATTTGCCACACATTATCACGAGCTCACCAGCCTCACTGAAAGCCTGCCATCGCTTGCGTGTTACAGCATGAAGGTGAAGGAGTGGAAGGGTGATCTGGTGTTTTTGCATCAGGTAGCAGTTGGTGCAGCAGACCGTTCATACGGTATCCATGTGGCAAAATTGGCAGGGATTCCCGCGACAGTCATTACCCGCGCCGCCAGCATTTTGCAGGAATTGCAAACCAAGCAGGCAGCAGGTGGAAAAGCCTCCGCCAGCCTGCCGCTTTTTGCATTTACCGCACCTTTGGAAGCTCAGGAAATGCCCTCCGATGCACTGAAAGATGAGCTTTCCGCCATTAATCCCGACAGTCTTTCACCCAAGCAAGCCCTTGATTTAATTTATAAATTAAAATCTCTCGTATAATACTTGAATATACATTTTATTTGCGTTATTTTCGCAATTAACATTCTGAACCAGTAAAATCTGGGATTTACCATATGGGTGCGAAAAGCATCGTCCTTATTATTAGCGGTTCCATCGCCGCCATCAAAACGCCGGATCTGATTCGCAAATTGTGCGCGAAGAAAATCGACGTGCGTTGCATCATGACGGAAAGCGCGAAGAAATTCGTATCACGCGCAGAAATAGAAAAACTTTCCGGCCATCCGGTATCGACTGATCTCTTCGCTGAAGATGAAATGCGAGATATGTGGCACATCCGTTTTTCGCGTGAGACGGATCTGGTTGTGGTTGCACCTGCCTCCGCCAACATCATCGCCAAAATGGAGCAGGGTATTGCGGATGATATGGCAACGGCAACACTGCTTGCCAACAACCAGAAGCTCATCGTCGCACCTGCGATGAATACCTACATGTGGGTGCACCCGGCGACGCAGCGCAATGTTGCGCAGATTGTGGCTGATGGTGCGGAAATTATCGAGCCGCGTGAAGGGTTGCTTGCCTGCGGCGAGGTTGGGGCAGGGCGTATGGCCGAGCCGGATGATATTGTGCAGGTGATTGAGCAACATCTGGAAGCGAAGCAATTACTTTCTGGCAAAAAAATATTGGTGACGGCAGGGCCGACCTATGAGGCGATCGATCCTGTGCGTTTTATCGGCAACCGTTCCTCCGGCAAGCAGGGCTATGCAATCGCCGCCGCATTTGCGCGCGCAGGTGCAGAGGTGACGCTTGTGAGTGGCCCGACATCACTCAGTGCGCCGATGGGTGTGAAGCTGGTGCGTGTGGATTCTGCAGCCGAAATGCTTGCAGCGTGCGAGAAAGCATTGCCTGCCGATATTGCAGTGTGTACTGCCGCAGTTGCAGACTGGCGCGTGAAAAAACCAGCGACACAGAAGATAAAGAAAACAGCAAGAACCAAAACGCCGAAACTGGAGTTGATAGAAAACCCGGATATTTTGCGCACACTTGCCAGCCACAAAAAACGTCCAACATTACTGATTGGCTTTGCTGCTGAAACAGAAAACTTAAAAAGCAATGCACAGGCGAAGCTCAAGAAAAAAAACTGTGACTGGATCCTCGCCAATGATGTATCGGGCGGTAAAATATTCGGCGAAGAAAAGAATACAGTGCTGTTTGTAACCAGTAAAAAAGCAGAACAATGGCCAGCCATGAGCAAAGATGAAGTGGCCAGAAAACTGGTTGAACAGGCATTGCTCACATTAAAACCTGCTGCAAAAAGAAAAATAAAATAAGGAAACCCTATGACGCAGATAAACATAAAAATTACCCAGCTTTCTCACGGCGAGGCTCTGCCACTGCCGGAATATGCAACCAAAGGCAGCGCAGGATGTGACCTGCTGGCAGCGGTCAGCGGTGAAATTGTCATGGGTTCTATGGAACGCCAGCTTATCCCTACAGGCATTGCGATTGCACTGCCAGATGGCTACGAAGCGCAGATCCGCCCGCGCTCCGGCCTTGCTTTCAAGCATGGCATTTCCGTTGTGAATGCGCCGGGTACTATCGATTCCGATTACCGCGGCGAGATAAAAGTATTGCTTATTAATCTCGGCGATGAGCCGTTTACCGTAACACGCGGTATGCGCGTGGCGCAGATGGTGATCGCACCGGTATCACAGGCGAAATGGCAGCAGGTGGGATCGCTCGATGAAACAACGCGCAGCGATGCCGGGTTTGGTTCAACCGGAACACATGCAAAGAAAGCAGAAACAGCGTAAGACTATGTTCAGTTCATCAAAAAAATTATTCTATGCAGTAGAGGCGGTGTTGTACATTGCGTACAACACTGGCACAGGGCCTATCAGCAGCCGCGATATTGCAGCAAAGCAGAAACTGCCGCCACGCTACCTAGAGCAGATCATGCAGAAGCTGGTGCGTGCTGGTATACTTCGTGGCGTGCGTGGCCCTAATGGTGGTTATGTGCTGGCTCGTGAGCGCAGGCGCATCACGGTCGGTGAGATATGTGAAGTGCTGGTGCAGGACAAGGAAGACGAGCAGGATGACGAAGCTGGAACGCCGCTTGGCCGCCAGATAGTGCAGCCTGTGTGGGATGCCGCACAGGAGCAGATGATGAATCACCTGAGGCAGGTGAATCTTGCCGAGCTTTGTGAAATGGCACTGCAAAAAAACATCAAGAAGGCCTCTGAAGAGCGTATGGATTTCGCGATATAGTATTACTCAATGGAAAGGACCATATAATGACAACACCAACCAAACTTGACACGCCGGGCCGTGGCCATGTGTATGACAATATTCTGGAGACCATAGGCAACACGCCGCTCATCCGCCTGCACCGCATGGCGAAGCAGGCAGGTTGTGTGGCGGATGTTCTGGTGAAGGCAGAGTTCTTTAATCCACTTTCATCGGTGAAGGATCGCATTGCGCTTTCCATGGTAGAAGCGGCGGAAGCATCAGGCAAATTAAAATCAGACACAGTGCTGGTGGAGCCGACCTCAGGCAATACGGGTATTGCGCTTGCGTATGTATGTGCAGCGAAAGGCTACCGATTAATACTTACCATGCCTGAAAGCATGTCGATGGAGCGTCGGAAAATGCTGAAGTTCTTAGGTGCGGAACTGGAGCTGACGCCGGCAGCCAAAGGTATGCGCGGTGCGATTGAGCGTGCCGAAGAACTCGTCGCTTCCAATCCGAAGGCGTTGATGCTCCAGCAATTCAAGAATGCATCAAACCCTGAAATTCACCGCCGTACCACCGCCGAAGAAATCTGGCGTGATACTGGCGGCAAGGTGGACGTGTTCATTACTGGTGTTGGCACTGGCGGCACCATCACCGGCACAGGTCAGGTGCTCAAGCAGAAAAAATCATCGTTGAAAGTGGTGGCAGTTGAGCCAGAAGATTCCCCGGTACTTTCAGGCGGTGCGCCCGGGCCACACAAGATCCAGGGTATCGGCGCCGGCTTCATTCCAGATGTATTGGCGAAGGATGTGATCGATGAGGTCATCACCATTGGCAACCAGACGGCGTTTGAAACGGCGCGCAAAGCAGCCAAGCTGGAAGGCCTGCCAATTGGCATTTCCTCCGGTGCAACGCTTGCGGCAGCACTGGAAGTTGGCACACGCCCGGAGATGAAAGGCAAAACCATCGTGGTTATTCTGGCATCATGCGCAGAGCGTTACATATCTACGGATTTATTTGCGGAGTAATGTGGATAATACGCAACTAAGGCGTTACGCCCGCCATATTGTGCTGCCCAAAATTGGCGAGGCAGGGCAGGCGAAACTGTTTACATCGTCTGTGCTGGTGATCGGTGCGGGTGGGTTGGGCAGTGCAGCAATAACCTATCTTGCTGCGGCAGGCATTGGCCGCATTGGCGTGGTTGAGCATGACCGCGTGGAGCTTTCCAATTTGCAGCGGCAGGTGATGTTCGAGGAAAGTGATATTGGCCGGCTGAAAGTGGAAGCTGTGCAGGACCGCCTGAGTGAAGTAAATCCTGCCTGTAAACTTGATGTCTATCCGTATAAGCTCACGGCTGAGAATGCAGCGTCACTCATAGAACCGTATGATCTGGTAGTAGATGGCAGTGATAATTTCGATACACGCTTTGCTGTAAGCCATGCTTGTTACCTGGAAAAGAAAACATTGGTTTCTGCTGCGATATCAGGGTTTGCAGCCCAGCTTTCCACTTTCAAAGCGTATCTTGGCTCGCCGCATCCTTGTTATCAATGCCTGATACCTGATAAGCCCGCCTTTGAGCGGAATTGCGCGCAGGAAGGCATCATCGGGCCCTTAGCAGGTGTTGCAGGAAGCATGCAGGCAGTGGAAGTTATCAAGGAATTGCTTGGCATCGGTGAGTCGCTTTCCGGAAAAATCCTGATGATGGATATGTTTAAAGGGGCTATCCACATTGCTGCATTGCCGAAAGATCCCGCCTGCCCAATCTGTTCAAAACACTAAAGAATTCTTGCGTAATCCGGCCTTAGGTATTAGGTATGGATTATGTTGGAAAAATCAAAAATAATAATCGGCACACTGTTTTTAATCATGTGCGCGCCAACAGTGGCGGTTGCTGAATCCGCTGCTGAATCCGCCACGGGGGCATCGACTGGTCTGCCGGTTCCCCGTTTTGTATCGCTCAAATCAGATGAAGTAAATGTGCGCACTGGTCCCGGTACGCGTTATCCTATCCAATGGGTATACCAGCGCGACGGCTTGCCGGTTGAGATTGTCGAGGAATTCGATCTCTGGCGCAAGATACGCGACATGGATGGTGGGACAGGCTGGGTTCATAAAAGCATGCTTTCCGGTGCCCGCCGCGCCTTTATTTATGGTAAAGAACCCCAGATAGTGCGCGCCAATCCGCAATCCGAAGCGCGCGCCATTATAAAAGCAGAATCTATGGTGATCGTAGATATGCTGGAATGTGAGGTCAGCTGGTGCCGTGTTCAGCTCAGCGGCCGCAAGGGATGGGTGCAGAAGCAATCCCTGTGGGGCGTATATAAAGACGAAATATTTGACTAGTATCAGTATTTTGTGTGTAACGTAAGCGCATGACAATGCGTGCGATGCTCTCTATAGGCGTGCTAGTTTCACTGGGCTTGATTGCTGGCAGGATATTCGGACTGCTGCGGGAAATTCTGGTCGCCGCTAATTTTGGTACAGGTGCATTTGCCGATAAGGCCATTGGCCTTCTTATCTTCCCCGATGTCATCACCATGATTTTGATAGGCAGCGCAGCCAGCGCAACACTGGTTCCGGCGTTTGCCGGCCGTAGTGTGCAGGGTGCTTCCGCATTGTTTTTCCAGGCTTCCGCCGCCAGTGCTGCTGCGGCACTGCTGGTTGCAGTATTATTATTCTGGCAGATTCGGGATGCTTACGCTGACACACCAGGTGCCTTGCTGATAGTATTGCTGTCACTGCCGTTCAGTGCGGTGAATGCTGTGGCAGCAGCGTGGCTGCAACATAAGGATAAGTTGCTGGTTCCGGCGTTTTCCAATCTTATATTCAATGTAGTGATCGTCATTGGCCTGTGGTTGATGACAACTGGGCTGGTTGCACTGGGTGTCACGGTATTTGCAGCAGCAATAGTACGGCTGGCTGCACATGTCGTCGCGATCATCCGGACAGGCGGCATGACATTTACGTTCTTTGGGTCTCGGCAGCTTACGTCTGAGATTCTCAGGAATTACGCAGCAACTGTTTCCACCGGATTTTTTAGCGTCGTTCCGCATTACGCGCCCTATATGATTCTTGCGGTATCAGTAGGGGGTGTTGCGCTGTTTAACTATGCTTTCAAACTGGTCTTGCTGCCAGCCATGTTGATTGCCACCGTGATACAAATGGGTTGCCTGCAATGGTTCGTACGTTTGCACAATGATGGGTTGCTCAGGCAGTTCATGCCACAAGTCATCAGGATGGCACTGGCTGTTTCAGTGGCTGTTGTGTTGTGCGTGGTGCTGGCCAGCCAATATATTGCGCAGTTATGTTTTGGTTATGGTGAAATGTTGCCCGATGATGTGTATTCCGTAGGGCATCTGCTTTCGATAGGCATCTGGTCGCTGCCTGGCATAGTCATTGGCACATTATGGCAACAATTCTTCTTTGCCCAGCAGCAGACGCGTGCACCGCTCATACTTTCTGCCATACAGTCTGTTGTGATTGTACCGGCATGTTGGCTGGGGCAGCATTATTATGATGTTGCCGGGGTGATGCTGGCACTTGCGGTTGTGCAATCTATCCCATTGGTTTGCTTCGGGATGATTGCCGCGCGCCAGAAATTGCTGCCCATGTTCCCGCTTGGGATTGCAGGCGTAGGCATTGTGTGTGCTGTGGCAGCGGCTTATATCCCTATGGCGTGGATATACCAAAAAATCACCTTTTCTCCGTTGATTGGGCTGATTGTTGCAGTTTCACTCGGTGCGGTGCTATTACTGATTCCTGTCATGTCCAACCCTCAGTGCCGCCAGTGGATGGCAGGCCATGGCCACAATAAATGATGCACACTATCCTTATCACTGCTGATCCAGATATTGCAGCCGATGCTGAAACGGCAGGTGTTTCGCGCATCATGGTTGACCTGGAAATAATTGGTAAAAAAGAACGCCAGGCAAGCCGCACCACATTCATCAGCAGCCACAGCATGCAGGATATCAGTAAAGTGCGTTCTGTGTTAACAAAAGCAGAGCTGATGGTGCGTATAAATCCGTGGCATGCTGGTTCTCCAGATGAGATCAGGCAGGCGATCGCTTCCGGTGCAGATATGATCATGCTGCCGATGATCAATGATCTTGCTGATATCGAGGCCGTTCTGCGTGTGCTGCCTGAAACTGTACCTCTGGTGCCATTAGTGGAAACGGCCTATTCGATGCAGCACCTTGCAGATATTTCTGCCATGAAGCGTGTAAAAGAGGTTTATATTGGCTTAAACGATTTGCATCTATCGCTTGGGATGGAATTTCTGTTTGAGCCATTGGCATCAGGGGTGCTTGATGAGATGGCGTCTGTGTTACAACAATCCGGTAAGTCTTTTGGCTTCGGAGGGATTGCCATGATGGGCAGCGGCGAGCTGCCTGCCGAACGTATTTTAGGCGAGCATGAACGCCTGGGGTCAACACGGGTTATACTGTCGTCGCGCTTTTGCAAGGATATACAGATCAGTGAGCCAAATGGCCGTATATCACGTATAAAATCAGCACTTTCAGCCATGCAGAATGAATATGAACGCTTGCAGCAAAGGAATACCGGGCAAAGATCGCATGATTTTGATGCAACAGCTGCCATAATCATGCATATTGCCAAAGAATTGAAGATCAAAAGGCAGGTACAATGAATGTTCTGATTGTTGGATATGGTTCTATCGGCAAGCGTCACGCGCGCATATTGCGGCCGCTGGCGGAAACGCTTGGGATAGTGACGGCCCAGGAAGCAATGGATTATCCGATTTACCGGTCGCTGGAAGCGGCACTGGCGGCGCAGGCGTGGCATTACATTGTCATCTGCACGGTTACGTCAAAACATGCCGATGACCTCGCCATACTCAAGCAATATGCCTATCGGGGTAAAGTGCTGGTGGAGAAACCGGTATTCACCCATACGTATGAAAATGATGCGCCGTATCCATTTACTGTTTACGTGGGATACCACCTGCGTTTTAACAAAATTGTTAGTGCATTGGAGGCAATATTGGAAGGTCATGAAATTCATGCGGCGCGCGCGCATGTAGGCCAGCATTTATCGCAATGGCGGCCTGGGCGTGACCCAAAGGAAACGTATTCTGCACATTTATCGCAGGGCGGTGGTGTGATGCGGGATTTGTCGCATGAGCTGGATCTGGCACAATACCTGTTTGGCGATATACAGGAACATCAGGGTAAGGCAGAACGCCTGGATGAAGTTACTGTGGATAGCGAAGACAGCGCAACATTCAAACTGCGCTGTACAAAATGCGACAATGTTATCGTGCATATGAACTATCTGGATGAAGTGCCAACCCGCGAATGGGTTGTTGATACTGATAAAGGCACAATAGTGGCTGATCTTATCCGCAGGTCCATAACCATTAATGATAAGGCACAGGTGATAGCCTGCGAAAGTGATGATGCGTATCTGGCCATGCATCAGGCAGCACTTTCTGATGGTATTGGTTTGTGTGACCTGCAAGGTGCGCTTGATATATTAAAAATTATTGAAGCGGTGCCTTTTGGTGCACAAAGCGATGCATCGATGCCCTCGAAAACCGCATAGCATGTCTGCTGGACTCATAGGATTTTAAGGGTTATACAAAGCCAGTGTCTGTGGATAAACAGGATGGCAGTGTGTTGCTGGATAAACGCGCGGAACAATATATTCGCCTACAGTCGATTGTGCTGTTGGCATTATTCGCCATTTATGTCGTGGCTGGCTACAAATCCTTCAATGTCTGGAGTCAGCTGGATATCTTCACGGGCGTTAACCCGCTCTACGTATTGCACCATCCGCATGGGTTGCGCTATCTGATTACC
>CAZAQK010000049.1:0-11030 GCA_964487265.1 uncultured Rickettsiales bacterium
CGATTCCTGATACATGCCTACGAACTACTTCGGCAGCGAGGTGGTGAGCTGGTGAACATGGACGTAACACTGATATGTGAACGACCAAAGATTTCAACCTACCGTGATCAAATGACTCAGCATATCGCGCAATTGCTGAAAGTATCCGCCGATAGGATCAGTATTAAAGCCACTACCACCGAAAAGCTCGGTTTTGAAGGCCGTGGTGAAGGAGTAGCCGCTCAGGCCATAGTATCCGTACGCCTGCCACTGAAGGAGAACGCCGCATGATTATACATTGTCATACCAGCGAAAGCTGGTATCCAGCTTGTTAATAAATAAATGGATGGATACCACATCGCTCGATTTTCTAGCTGCTCATGATATTCGCAGAGAAAATCGGCGTCTGGTATGACCCAAAAATAGGAGTCACATGAATAATACAAGCAAGAACACTCCCCTGCCGCCTCTTCCCAATAAGGAAAGAGAAAAAAAAGAATTATGGTGGTATATCGCCACATGGTTCGGCGCAGGTAAATCGCGCCTTGTCAGCGGCACGGTTGGATCGCTCGCAGCCCTGCCATTTGCCTACATCATCCAAATTACGCTGGGAAGCTGGGCATTACTCATTGCATCCGTCTTACTGTTCATGGTCGGCTGCTGGGCTTCGGAACAATTCGTAAAACATTCCGGCCGCGAAGACCCGGGCGAGATCGTGGTGGATGAAGTAGTAGGCCAGTGGCTGTTGCTTTCCGTGCTTTACCCCACATGGCAATCCTATCTGGTTGGGTTCATCCTGTTTCGTATCTTCGATATCACCAAACCATGGCCGGTCTGCCTTGCCGACCGCAAGGTGAAAGGCGGCTTCGGCGTGATGCTGGATGACGTGCTGGCAGCATTCTACCCCATCATGCTCTATGTCATACTCATCATCGAGTCAGTGGCTTTTGATTCGCAGCATCTGCTGCAACCCATTATCAATTTCCTTGTAGGTAATTATGTTCCGTGAGGAGCATCTTGCAAAAGCATCTGCCATCCTTGATAACTGCAAGGCAAAAGGCCTTAAGATCAGCTGCGCGGAATCCTGCACAGGCGGGTTGCTTAGCGCGCTCTTTACTGAAATATCCGGTTCATCCGCTGTATTTGAAGGTGGTTTCGTCACCTATTCCAACGCACTCAAACAATCATTGCTGAATGTCCGTTCAGATTCACTGGAATTATTTGGTGCGGTCAGCGAACGCGTGGCTATGGAAATGGCTTCGCAGTGCCGTAATGCTACTAAGGCCGATATTTCCGTTGGTATCACCGGCATTGCCGGGCCCACTGGCGGCACTCCAGATAAACCCGTTGGCCTTGTGTATATTGGGATATCAACTGCCAACCATGCAGAGGTCAAGAAGCACCATTTCCAGGGCAACCGAGATGAAATACGCCTGCAGGCCGTAGAACACTCGCTTTTAATGATAGAGTCACTGCTGGCTACTTCTTTTGTTTCCGTTGCCTGAATTTGTAAGTTTGTCATTCCCGCGTAGGCGGGAATCTCATCTCAATGCTTGCGAGTTGATAGTTAAGACCCCCGCCTTCGCGGGGGTGACAATAATTATTTCTTCTTCCGCGCCCTGATCTCTTTGGCCTTACCGGAAATACTCAGCTGCTCGGAGCGCTCCATGGCCAGCGCATCTGCTTCCACATCTTTCGTAATAACGCTGCCCGCCCCAACAATGGCACCACTGCCAATCGTCACCGGTGCTACCAGTGATGAGTTGGAGCCGATGAAGGCCCCCTCGCCTATGTTCGTCTGGTATTTATTTGTGCCATCATAATTGCAGGTAATGGTACCTGCGCCGATATTCGCACTTGCTCCCACCACCGCATCCCCCACATAACTTAAGTGGTTCGCTTTCGCGCCTTTACCCAGCCGTGTTTTCTTAAGCTCCACGAAATTACCTACATGCGCTTCATCTTCTAAAACAGTACCCGGGCGCAGGCGGGCAAACGGCCCCACGGTTGCGTTCCTGCCAATATACGCACCTTCAATATGCGAAAAAGATTTTATCTCTGCACCCGTTTCGATCACCACACCCTCTCCAAACACCACGTTTGGATGAATGATCACATCCTGCGCAATCTTAGTATCCGCCGCAAAATACACCGTGGTCGGGTCAACCAGCGTTACGCCGTTTTCCAGCATTTGCTTGCGCAGGCGGGTTTGCAGCGCATGCTCTGCCTCCGCCAGTTGCAGGCGGGAATTGATACCTGAGAGTTCTGCTGCCGGTGCTTCCACTACCATAGAACGTAATCCTTCCGCATTTGCGAGTGAGACAATATCGGTAAAATAATATTCGCCAGAGGCATTATTCGGCGTGACTTTCTTTAGCAATGCAAACAGATGCTTGCCAGAAACAGCGATCACACCAGAATTACAGAGTGTAATTTTTTTCTGCTCTGCATTGGCATCCTTGCATTCCACAATAGCATCCAGATGGCCGGTGTTATTTACCACCAGCCTGCCATAACCCATCGGGTTTTCCAGCTGCATGCCAAGAACTACCACTTCGGCGGTCTGGGCAGCTGTCAGCATTTTTTCCAGCGTTACTGCAGTAATCAACGGCGTATCGCCATACAGCACCAGCACCGTGCCGGCATATCCCTGCAATGCTTTTTCACTGCAACCTACAGCATGGCCAGTGCCCAACTGTTTATCCTGAATGGCAATATCACAGCCCTTGGCAACCGCCGCCACACTATCCATACCGGGTGCAATAACCAGCACGCTCTTTTCTGCCTTAAGGCCAGCCACTGTTGCTAACACGTGCGAAACCAGTGGCTTACCGGCGAGCTTGTGCATCACTTTCGGCAGGTCAGATTTCATACGCGTGCCCTTGCCGGCAGCAAGGATAACAGCCGCGAATTTATGCTTGTGGTTACTCGTCATAGGTTTAGAATCCATAGCACGCTGTATTATTTAAAAAAACAGGAATTGTATGGATTTTCTGCATATTCTTTTTGCATTATGTGGGCTTGTGGGCGGCATGGGGCTTGGCTGGTTGTGGTTTAACTCGCGCTCAGCCAGCATACTTGCCCAGATTGCTGAACTGAAAGCCCAGAAGCAGGAATGGGCAGATGCGCTGGAAAAAACTCAGCAGGATAAAACAGCTCTGCATGAGCGCGCCATCAAGGCCGAATCTGAAGCGCAGCATTTAGGCCAAAAGCTCAAAGACCAACAGGAGCAACTGCGTGACCAGTTCAAGCTCACAGCCGATAGTTTGCTTGAGCAGATAAGCAATAAATTCTCGGTGCAGTCTGAAAAGAAAATTGGCGACCTGCTGAACCCCATGCAGCAGCACCTCAATGATTTCAAAAAGCTGGTGGTGGATTCCTTCACCACACAAGGCAAAGAACAGCACACGCTGAAAAGCGAAATTGAAAAAATTGTATTTCAGGCCGATAGCCTCACCAAAGCTCTGCGCGGCGATGTGAAGGCACAAGGCAACTGGGGCGAGATCATGCTGGAGCGTATCCTTGAAGAATCCGGCCTCCGCCGCGATGAGGATTATATTCTGCAAGGTGAAGGCATGAGCCTGAAAAATGAAGATGGCAAGCACCGCAAACCTGACGTTATTGTACTCTTGCCGGAAAACAAACATATCATTGTTGATTCAAAAGTTTCCATCACTGCTTATGAACGCTACTGTGCGGATACGGATGAAAACCGTAAACAGGCACATATCAACGATTTCCTCAAATCCATCAAAGCGCACATCATGGGGCTAGAAGGGCAAAAATATCAACATCTTGAAAAACTTGGCACGCCAGATTTTGTGCTGCTCTTCATGCCCACCGAAGGCGCATTTTCCTTCGCCATGCAGCATGAACCTGAGCTACTAAGCTACGCTTGGGGCAGAAAAATAATGCTGGTCAGCCCCACCACATTATTTACTACATTACGAACGATTGCTTCTTTGTGGAACACCGAACGTCAGAACCGCAACTTGCAGAAAATCATAGACCAGAGCGGTGCGCTGCATGATAAATTCGCTGGCTTTGTTGAAAATATGAATAAAGTTGGCAGTCAGCTTGGCACTGCACAGGCCACTTATGACGAAGCAATGAAGCAACTTTCCACCGGCAAGGGCAACCTTATCAACAGAGCAAAAGAGCTACGTAGTTTAGGAGCAAGAGTTTCTAAAAATATTCCTCTTACACAATTTGAAGAAGAAGAACCATTAATGCTGGAAAGTAAAGTGGGGTAAAACCACCTACTTCCGATACTCAAGCCCCATCATCCGATAAATCGCCTGGTCTTCTTTCCAGTTTTCGCGGATCTTTACGAAAAGGGCGAGATGCACTTTTTTCTCCAGCAGTTTTTCCAGCTCGCGGCGGGATGACGTGCCGATGCGCTTAAGCATCGCCCCACCTGCCCCGATCACGATCTTCTTCTGGCTTTCACGCTGCACATACACAGCCTGCGATATTTTGATTATATCAGGCTTTTCTTCCCATGTTTCGGTTTCCACCAGCACGGCATAGGGCAATTCCTGACCTAATATAAAAAACAATTTTTCCCGCGTTATCTCCGCTGCCAGCATGCGCACGGGAATATCCGTCATTTCATCTTCCGGATACAGCCATGGCGACTGCGGCATGGCTCGCGCCAGATGTTCCTTCAGGTAATCAATACCGCTGCCTTTCAAGGCAGAGATCATGAATATGCCCTCGAATTTTGCCACACGGTTATATTCCGCCATCAGCACGATCAGCTGTTCTTTTTTCACCTTGTCTATTTTATTGATGGCAAGGAACAGCGGCTTTTTAGATTTCATCAGCCCTTCAGCAATATCCACCACCGCATCAGAGATCGATCTGGTGCCATCTACGATAAGCAGCACCGCATCGGCATCACCAATGCCAGCCCAGGCCGCATTCACCATGGCTTTTTCGAATTGTTTACTCGCATCGAATATGCCGGGTGTATCGACAAAAATAAACTGCGTATCCTCAAATGCGCACACACCGCGTACATTGAAACGCGTGGTCTGCACTTTTGGCGTCACGATGGAAACCTTGCTGCCCACCAGTTGGTTCACCAGCGTGGATTTACCCGCATTCGGTTCACCAACCACCGAAATAACACCGCATTTTTTTTCCACTACATCACCTCGTATTTTTCTACCCAGCTGACATTAAAATATCCCGGGTGTGTATATATTCTCATCTGTTGGCCAACTCTTGCCCTTTGATATTCGGCATAGCTGGTTTTGATACTCACCGTATCATTTGGCAGTGCCCAGTTTTCAATTTCCACATGGTAGCTGGTGCTATTCTTATGACGCGTGGAATAGGTGCGGAGTATGCGGCTGTAATGTTCCTCGGCGGGTGTTTTATCAAAAAACATATTCCCATGATAATGGGCGGCATAACTCAGCAAAGCCGTGGCAGGAATGCCCATAAATACTGCCGAAAGAAACACGATCACCCCACGTGAAGACCCGCTGAATTGCGCACGTACTATCACCAGCATGGCGATCATGACCGGCACCGCATACATCGCGGCACTGCGGATAAATGGCATTTGCTCGGCAACAGGGTTCATCTGCACGGTTGAGCCAAAAAAACCTGCCGCCAGTGCCACTACAAACGCCCACATGGCAATATTCGCCTGAGACGCCATTGATTTGCATTTCGACATGGGATTTGGCGTGATGCCCGAAACATGGTCAGCCAGCTTGTTCATGGCATCTGCCACCATATCAGCAGAAAGCGGCTCTGGCGCGGGTGATGCTTTTTTCATCTCTGCTACCACCATACCATCTTTGGCTTCAAGCTTCTTTACGCCGCCATCAAAAACCTGCTTCACAGCCTGACGTATGTCCACTGCCCGTAATTTATTGCACAGCTGCGCATCATCGGAATAAATGTAAAAACGCTTGTCGAATTCCATATCATTGGTCTGGAATTCTGTGGCAAACCCCAGGAATTTGCTGATGCGTGTAAAAATACCTTCCGGCACGATGCAAAATTCCAGCGGCAATTTGCGGTTCAGCTGCAGCTCAGACCTTGGGGCACTGTTGCGGCTGCGCGGCTTATAATACCAGCGGTAATGCACACCTTCAGGGGTGGTATAGCCGGCAGAATCTCCAAACCGGTGGGTAGTGAACCAGCCAAATCCCATGTTATGAGCCTTTCACCTTATCCAGCATCATCTGCGCGACAAGCTGTTCCGCTGCGCGCTTGGAATTCGCCTGTGCCTGAACAGGTTCATGCCCCTCAATGCTCACCTGCATGGTGAATACTGGTGCGTGGGCACTGCCCTCTGTACTTACCACGCTATATATCGGCAGACGCATACCCTTGCCCTGCACCCATTCCTGCAATGCAGTTTTGGCATCTTTCGGTGGTTCCTGCAGTGTGCTGGCAAGTTTGGTAAATCTCTCCACCACAAAATGTTTGGCAGCATCCATGCCACCATCGAGATAAAGTGCGCCCACCAGCGCTTCCAGCGCATCTTCAAGGTTGGTTGGGTTTTCACGGCCACCGCTTTGTGCCTCGCCGGAAGACATATTCAGGCTTTCGCCAAGCCTGATCTCCTGCGCCACGCTGGCAAGCGTTGCCCCGCGCACTAATGCGGCGTGCCTGCGCGCCAGGTCACCTTCCTGCTCAGTGGGATATTGCTGGTAAAGCAGTTCCGATACTATTGCACCCAGCACCGCATCGCCCAGAAATTCCAGACGCTGGTTATTATTGCCATGCAAGCTGGGATGGATAAGGGCAGTTCTTAATAGTTCCGGATTACGGAACGTATAGCCGATCTGCTGCTCAAGCGGATGCATCAGTCAATGTCTTTGAGGAAACGGTCATAGCGCAGGCCGGTGATCCACGAAATGGGGTTATACCAGCGAACCGTTTCATCAATGGAGAAGAATATCATCTCGGCGCGGCCCACAAGGTTGGCCGCCGGCACAAAGCCTACTTCCGCCATATAGCGGCTGTCGCGCGAATTATCGCGGTTGTCACCCATCATGAAATAATGGTTGGCTGGCACGGTGTATGTTTCTGTATCATCGGCAACACCAAACATGCGCTCTTTCAGGATAAGGATTTTTTTGCCTTCCGGCAGGGTTTCTTCCATGCGTGGAATGGCTTTTTTTGCATTCTCGAATTCATCATCCACGAATGTATCAACCGGTGCACGCTCCAGAGCCTTGCCATTGATATACACAATACCACCCTTGAGCTGAATTTTATCACCCGGCAGGCCCATCACACGTTTGATATAATCAATGCGCGGATTGCTCGGCAGGCGGAACACCACCACATCGCCACGCTTGGGTTCATCTTTCATGATCCTGTCTTTGATCGGCACAACGCCCAACGGGAAGGAATAGCGGCTATAGCCATAGGTATATTTCGAAACGAACAGGTAATCGCCGATCAGCAGGTTGCTTTTCATGGAACCAGAAGGGATATGGAACGGCTCATAGGCAAAACTGCGGAATAATATGGCCAGAATCAGCGCAAAAAGCACTGTTTTGATGGTGTCATCCCAGCTGGGGTTATTTTCTTTTTCTTTACTTTCAATAGCTTGTTCGTTCATTAGCATTACATGACCTATGATTTTGAGTGGCTAAATCTACTGGCCTTTTGCCAAAAATGCAATGTGAATCAAGCACTAAATCGACTTAAGATTTTTTTAGGGGCTTTCTGGTACGCTGGTGGGATAGGTGTAAAAAAGCAGGATTATAATTTCATGCATACCGGCGGTCATTCGCGTACAACGGACATACTTTCAGCCCCCCTTGAGGATTTTGGCGCGCTCCAGAAGCGTTACCAGTCCATGGCCATCCCCAAACGCGCCCGCGCCGTGCTGGATGATGCAGAACCAGCCCTGCACATGGCCGACCATGTGTTGCAGTCCCTTCAGGGCAACCCCAAGATACGTATTATACTGGATGCCATGCGTAAAAACAGTGTCCTGACCAGCAAAATGCGCCCTTCCGAGGCACGCAATATGCTGATGGACGGCCACAGTGATTTCATGGATGTGGCGCGCCGCAAGCTGCAGGCATGGCGGAAAACCATGGAAAGGCTGGCGGACGGCGAAGGCGTTATCAGTGAATCCGGCATAGAATATGTACCCGGCCACTCGCCGGTGGCTCTGGCTTTCGCCTGTATCAGCACCACCGCGCAATATCTCTCCATTATCCAGCTGGCCATCACCGAGCTGGCAAAAACCGATGCGCGCCATGCCGAAAAACACCGTGCCAGCCTGGCCAGGATCCGCCGCTGCGCTACACTTATTTCCGACTGCGAGAACGCCTCTGGCATCGCCAAACAGGTGCACTAGGGCGCAGGGCTCATAATTACTGAGCCCTACTATTGACAAACCCCCGAAATTCTGACTTTTAGACGCTCTGTTTTAAAGACCTGAAACGGAGACGTGGCCGAGTGGCCGAAGGCGGCGGTTTGCTAAACCGTTATACGGGTAATACCGTATCGGAGGTTCGAATCCTCTCGTCTCCGCCACCTACTAAAAAAGCCCCCTGCGGGGCTTTTTTAGTAGGTGATAGAGGATGGGGATAATCGAAGTCTACTCCATAGGATATATGTCGGTTCGACACCAAGCGAAGCGCAGGTGCAACTCGAGCATAGCGAGAGTAATCCTCTCGTCTCCGCCACCCTACGCCCTACGGGCTTCGGGTGAAGTGCCGTTGCCTCAGGTCCCCTCATGCGTGCCGAAGCGCACGTCATAGAGGCGGAAGAGCAGCGGGTTGGCCACGATGGATAAAATTGCTCCCGCGAGGATCAGGTTGTAAAGATCCTGCGGCATCAGCCCATTAGTAATGGCCAGCCCACCCATGATAAAAGAAAATTCGCCGATCTGCGCAAGGCCAAGTGCCACCGCATAGCCCACACGGCCGGGCTGGCGAAACCACATGGTGATGGCGAGTGCCGCGATCCCCTTGGCATACACGATGATCAGGAACGTCATCAGCACGGGAATGGGATGCACTACCAGCGTGCGCGGATCAAACAGCATGCCCACCGAAACGAAGAATAAAACCGAGAATGTATCGCGCATGGGCAGTGTGCTCTCGGCGGATTTGCGGCCGACTTCACTGCCGTTCAGCATCACACCGGCCAGAAACGCGCCAAGCGCGAGCGAGGCATCGAACACCACATAAGCAATGCTGGCAAATCCCATCGCGATCGCCAATATACCCAGCGTGTTGAGTTCATCGGAGCGCATGCGGGCGATATTGAGCAGCAGCCATGGCAGCAGGCGTTTGCCGACCACGAACATGAACAGGAAAAACCCGCCAACTTTAAAGAGCACCGCGACAATAACACTGATAACATCATAAAGCGGTGTTTCCTTTCCGCCCCCTTCCAGAATATCCGCAATCACCGGCATCATCACCAGTGCCAGCACCATGGCGATATCTTCGACGATCAGCCAGCTGATGGCAATTTTACCGGTTTTGCTTTCCAGCATGTTGCGTTGTTCCAGAGAGCGCAACAGCACGATCGTGCTTGCCACTGAAAGTGAGAACCCAAAAATAATTGCGGCAGAAAGTGTGTATCCCAGCCATAGTGCCATCATGGCACCGATGAGCGTCGCAGACGCCATCTGCACCAGCGCACCCGGCAGTGCGATCTTGCGGCTGTTCAGCAAATCATGCCAGCTAAAGTGCAACCCTACACCAAACATCAGGAGTACGATGCCGATCTCAGCAAGCTGCTTGGCAAGTGTCACATCCGCAACGAAACCCGGCGTATACGGGCCAATGATAATACCAGCCAGCAAATACCCGAAGATGGCAGGCAGCTTAAGCTTTTTTGCCGCCATCCCGAATATGAAAGCCGTAACGATACTGCCGATGATGGTATTGATCAGTGCATGTTCCATGCACTCACTATAAACGCTTTATCGGCCAAATCCAACCACCGTTATTGATCAGATCTGTTTGTTCTTAATGAGTGCAACCATTTGTTCCAGTGCCGTACCCCAGCCGCCTTCAAACCCACGTTCTTCATGTGTTTTTCTTGCTACTTCATCGGAATGCTGGACATGCACAATATATTTCGTGCCACCATTATGCGGCAGCAAATATAACGTCGCCGTGAAAAAACTTTCAATGCAATGGTTAGGCTCCGCCGCAGGCCTATAGCCTCCGACCAGCGCATCCGTCCAAGTCAGCTTTTCATTTTCAACAATTTCCAGGTAACAGCCGGTGCCTTCCATTTTTTCACCCTCAGGTGATTGCATCACGGTATAAAACTCACCGCCCGGGCGCAGGTCTATCCTGCAATCCGTGGTTTTCCATGGCAGCGGGCAGAACCATTTTTTCAGATGTTCCGGCGTTGTCCATGCCTTCCAGACCAGTTCCCTCGGCACATCAATGATACGCTCCATAACAAGGTCTAGCTTTGGGTGCGGTGTAAATAGTTTATTCGTCATTATTTTCTCCTTTGTGTATTTGAATCAGGTAATCATCCAGCCGGTCGAGGCGGCTATTCCACATGGCACGCTGTTTTGCCATCCAGTCTTCCACCAGCTGCAGTTGCTTTGGCACCAGCTGGTAAATCCGTACACGCCCCACTTTACGTGAGCGCACAAGTCCACTTTTTTCCAGCACATCCAGATGCTGCATGAACGAAGGCAATGCCATTTTGAATGGCACGGCCAGTTTGCTCACGGTTGCGTCCCCTGCCGTCAGTTGCTGAATCACGGCACGCCTGGTTGGGTCAGACAGTGCCTGGAATGCATGGTCGAGTTGTGCAAGTTGCTTAGCCATGTCGCCAAGATACACACCTAAACACTTAGGTCAATACCTAACTGTTATAACTATGAGCAAAGAAGTTCTATATTGAAAAAGCATCATTTTTCTTACACATAGCCAGCAAATACGTAGCTTCTTAGGGTTTACAAGGAATTGCGAGTGCGTTACATTGGTTGTATGGAAAATAAGACGGATGCCCCTCAGAAGGACACCACCACCGTCTCTGCGCAGTTGCGCGGCGAAACTGTTGCGTATGCACTCCAGAGCGGC
>CAZAQK010000050.1:0-10792 GCA_964487265.1 uncultured Rickettsiales bacterium
ACGACCCGGATATGGAAATGACCCCCGCCGATATGATTAGCGGCTGGGCGAAAACTGGAGCGCCGGAGGGCGATAAGGCGCTTTCTTATGCCGATCTGCGCTATGCGGGTATTCAGCAGGATACGCGCCAGCCGGAACGCACCATCGATGTGAGCCTGGGCGGTAATATGGAACGTTTCATCTGGACGATTAACGATAAAAAATTTTCCGATGCCGAACCGATCAAGCTGCGTTACGGCGAGCGCGTGCGCTTAAGCTTCACCAACGAAACCATGATGGCGCACCCGATGCACCTGCATGGCATGTTTGTGCAGCTGGAAAACGGCCAGCCAGCCGAAAAGCTGCCGAACAAGCATACTGTCATCGTGCCGCCGGGAGGCTCTTACTCCGTATTGGTTACGGCGGATCAACCCGGTGAATGGGCGTTTCACTGTCACCTGCTTTACCACATGATGGCGGGCATGATGAATAAGGTCGTCGTCGCCAAGCTAGACCCCGGCGAGATACCACCGCCCCCGGCAGAAACCACAAAACCAGCAACCAGCGGAGGCAATCATGCAGGGCATTAAAACTTACCTCATGGCTTCATGCCTCACTCTATCGCTGGCAATGCCAGCACTCGCAGAAGATATGGCGCACGACATGCAGAAAGAGCATGGCGGACAAATCTTCCACATGTTCCGCTTGGAAGCCGACACCGGCACGAATCGCGGTGAAAGCGTACATAGCTGGGATTTGGATGGCTGGATAGGAACCGACGAAAACAAGCTCTGGCTGAAAAGTGAGGGTGAGCATAGTGAAGGCGAACTAGAAGAAGCCGAACTATGGGCGCTCTATAGCCGTAATATCGCCACATTTTGGGATGCACAGGCCGGTATCCGCTACGATTTCGAGCCAGAATCCACCGCTTACCTCACACTCGGTTTCAATGGGCTTGCTCAGTATTATTTTGAAACCGAAGCGCATTTGTTCGTGAGCGAACACGGCGATGTAACAGCGCGGTTGCGTCAGGAAAATGATTTGCTCCTTACACAGAAACTTATTTTGCAGCCTTATCTTGAAGTCAATCTTTCCGCGCAGGACGTGCCTGAACAAGAGATTGGCGCGGGCATATCGGACGGCAAAATCGGGCTTCAAACCCGCTACGAATTCACCCGGAAATTTGCGCCGTATATAGACATTCACTATGGCCGGAAATTCGGTGAAACGAGATCCATTGCCCGGGATGAAGGCGAGGATAAAGACGAGTTGGTCGGCGCTGTCGGCCTGCGACTGATGTTTTAATTAATCAAACAAAGGAGTTATTATGAAAAAGCTACTACTGACCACTGCGCTGATGCTAGCTGCCACGCCTGCATTCGCCAAAGATTATACTATTAAAGAAGTTACCGATTATGATGCCAAAAAGCAGCATTATTTTTCCCCTGACAAACTTACCATCCAACCGGGAGATACAGTTACTTTTGTCAATGCACAGGATGAAATCCATGATGTGATGTTTGTGAATGTGCCAAAGCAGGTTGACGAAATGATTATGAGTCCGAAGCAGGAAAAGAAGGGTGACAAGTTTTCCTACACCTTCACCGTACCCGGCACTTACAAGTTCCATTGCCACGCTCACGAAAAGCTTGGCATGGAAGGTACTATCATTGTTGGCCAAGCCTCCAAGCCGGGCGAAACCAAGAAAATGGATCACCACAAGCTGGCAAAGAAACTTGAAGCGGGTGAAGCTGCCCCGGTGAGCGGGGGGATTGCTGCGACCGGCAAAGTGGTGAGCGTCGATACAGCCAAACATATCATCAAAATCAAACACGACCCTATTAAGGCACTAAACTGGCCGATCATGACGATGCTGTTCACTGCGGATAGCGGCGTTGACCTGTCCAATGTCAAAGAAGGTGATGCCGTTTCCTTTACGCTGAAGCCAGTGGGTAAGGATGATTACACGATTTCAACCATCAAAAAGAACTAACCACCCACCAACCAAAGGAGACTTGTTATGAAGAAATTTATCGCTATCGCACTACTTGCACTCTTCACCACCGCATGCACACCGACTGAAAATCCCGGTATGATGGATAAAGGCATGATGTGTGAGAAATGCCCTTGCTGTCAAAAAATGATGGAAGGCAGCATGGACGGCATGATGAAAAAAGAAGGTATGCAATGCCCGATGATGAAGGATGGCGCAAAAGACGGAAAATCATGCGCTTGCTGTGAAGGTATGATGAAAGATGGCAAGATGCAGTGTCCGATGATGGGGGACGGAGCAAAAAACGGTATGAAGTGCGAATGCTGTCAGAAAAAGATGAAGGACGGTATGGCAAAAAAACAATCTATGCCATCTACTAAAAAACCTGCCGTCATCGATGAAGTTAATCATAATGCTCATCATCCGGCACACTAATAAGGACAAGAAGCGATGTATTTCCTGATAAAAACCCTGATTACAGCACTTATCATTGCAGCCATCTCCGAATTGTCGAGGCGCTATACCCTGTGGGCAGCGCTTCTCGCTTCGTTACCGCTGACTTCGATACTTGCATTCATCTGGGTGTATTGGGATACGAAGGACACCAGCAAGATCATCGAATTATCTTATTCGGTGTTCTGGCTGGTGTTCCCTTCGCTCGCCTTCTTCCTGATTTTGCCATTACTGCTTAAACACGGCCTTGGTTTTCCAGCGGCGATGGGTGGTGCAATAATGGCGACCGCTGCCTTCTATGCTATCGGAATATGGTTATATAAAACAATGGCATAGAAGCCGTATAATAACCCTTGACCTTGGAGTATACTCAAAGGTGTATATTTAGGTTTCAAGGAGAAAAACATGAAATCACTGACCATCGGAAAATTAGCGGAACTCACTGGAGTAAGCACAGATACGCTACGTTATTACGAGAAAATAAATCTTGTTACCGGCATGGTCCGCTCTGCTGCAGGTTATCGCCTCTATACGCCTGATGCAGTGAAAGTGGTTGGTTTCATTCGTGGTGCGAAAGAGCTTGGTTTTACTCTCGATGAAATCCGAAAATTGCTGACGCTCAAGTCATCCGATCAGTCGACATGCGCTGAAATCATGAAGCATACAGAGGCTAAAATTATCGAAGCAGAAAAACGTATTCGTGAGCTTAAAGAAATCAAGAAAATACTCAAGCAATTAGCGCAGCAATGCCCAGCCGATGCCACGCCTACCGATGACTGCCCAATTCTCAAACATATTAGCAAAAAGGCGTGATTATGAACCATACCATTGCCAAAGACCCCGTATGCGGAATGGACGTCGAGATAGCCACTGCCAAACACACTCTTCAAATGGGTGGTGTCGATTATCATTTCTGTAGTTCGGGATGTTTGCAAAAGTTCAAAGCAAACCCTAGCAATTATACTGACCCTAAAAAACCTAAAGCAAGTTGTTGCGGCGGCCATACCAAGCCAGCGCCTGTGGTGCTACCCACTGTCGGCAGCAAAGACATTATCTATACCTGCCCTATGCACCCCGAAGTGCGGCAAGTCGGTCCCGGCAACTGCCCTAAATGCGGCATGGCGCTGGAGCCGGAGACCGTTTCATTGGACGCTGCACCTAATCATGAGCTGATAGATATGACGCGCCGGTTCTGGGTGTCGGCCCTACTGGCTGCACCATTGGCATTGTTCGTCATGGGAGCACATCTGATTCCCAACATTCCGCATGAATGGATGGACTCAAAGCTTTCGCATTGGATCCAGATGCTCGTTGCCACACCTGTAGTGCTATGGGGCGGCTGGCCGTTTTATGTGCGAGCGGTAGATTCCATCAAACACCGCAGCCTGAATATGTTTACGCTAATCGCACTGGGCGTTGGCGTGGCCTATATTTATAGCCTGATTCTCACACTGTTCCCCGACGCGGTTGCGGAGTTTTCTGGCGGCATGATGCTGGATGTGTATTTCGAGGCGGCAGCGGTTATCACTGCCCTGGTATTGCTTGGACAGGTGCTTGAACTTAAAGCTCGTGAGCAATCCAACAACGCGATGAGGGCATTACTTGACCTCGCCCCGAAGATGGCGCGAATCATCCGTGCTGATGGCAAGGAAGAAGATGTGCCATTATTGGAAGTGCAGAAAGGCGACGTGCTGCGTGTTCGCCCCGGCGAAAAAATACCAGTGGATGGGATTGTTATTGAAGGCCATAGCAGTGTCGATCAATCCATGCTCACGGGCGAATCCGTCCCCGTGGAGAAAAGTGCAGGCGATAAGGTGACGGGCGCGACGCTCAATGGCACGGGCGGTTTTACCATGCGTGCCGAGCGCGTCGGCAACGAAACCATGCTGGCGCAGATCGTGGATATGGTTGCCAAAGCACAGCGCACCCGTGCACCAATTCAGCGTATGGCGGATAAGGTTTCTGGTTATTTCGTGCCGATTGTCGTGCTGGTGGCAATTCTTACTGCCGCTGCATGGTGGATATGGGGACCAGAACCGAAACTCGCCTATGCCATAGTTAATGCTGTAGCCGTGTTGATTATTGCTTGCCCGTGCGCGCTTGGCCTTGCCACACCCATGTCGATCATCGCCGGAACAGGACGCGGCGCAATGGCAGGCGTGTTGATTAAAAACGCTGAATCCTTAGAGATCATGGAAAAAGTCGATACGCTCATCATCGACAAAACTGGCACGCTGACCGAAGGCAAACCGAAGCTCATGGAAGTCGTTGTTGCTTCCGGCTTTGACCAAAACGAAGCCCTGCGATTAGTCGCCAGCCTAGAGCAAAGCAGTGAACACCCGCTGGCATCGGCCATCGTTAAAGGCGCACAGGAAAAAGGCATTACGCTTTCCACTGTGCAGAACTTTTCTTCTACCACTGGCAAAGGCGTGCAAGGTATGGTGGATGGTCATACTGTCGCGCTGGGTAATGCGGCAATGCTAACTTCGCTTGGCATGAATGCTGATTCACTCGTGCAAGCTGCCGATCAGCTCCGAGCCAAAGGCCAAACCGCCATGTTCGCGGCGATTGATGGCAAACCAGCGGCGATCATCAGCGTTGCTGACCCGATCAAAGCCACCACACCAGAAGCATTGAAACAACTAAAAGCCGAAGGTCTGCATATCGTGATGCTTACCGGCGATAGCAAAACCACTGCCAAGGCCATCGCGGAGCAGCTGGGCATTGATGACTATGAAGCCGAAGTGCTGCCGGAACGCAAAAGCGAACTGGTGCGGCAATTACAGGAAAAAGGCCGTAAGGTTGCGATGGCGGGCGATGGTGTGAATGACGCTCCTGCATTGGCGCAAGCGCATGTTGGCATCGCGATGGGAACTGGCACGGATGTGGCGATGGAAAGTGCCGGTGTGACATTGGTGAAGGGTGATTTAATCGGCATCGTTCGCGCCCGTCGCTTGAGCCATGCCACGATGAGCAATATCAGGCAAAACCTGTTTTTCGCATTCGTCTATAATGCGCTGGGCGTACCTGTTGCCGCTGGATTGCTTTATCCGTTCTTCGGATTGCTCCTAAGCCCCGTCATTGCCAGTGCAGCAATGGCGTTAAGCTCGGTGTCGGTAATCGTCAATAGCTTGCGACTTAGGAAAATTGACCTCTAGATTAATCTTGCTTTGTTGCTTTTGGTGGGTTTGAGCACGTGCAAAATGCCTTAACCCATTTAGGTTTCGACTATATTCGCATACACTCCATACAATGATTTAATTTTTAAACCCAGAAAAATTATATTTTCAGAAAATAACACTTCTGCTATAATTCCCTCAATCCCGAAGTCAGGATGGTGGACGTAGAGTGATTCGAAATCCACCAAGGTAGCTTCGAATAAGAGCGTGACGCTCGATGGGTCGTATTTTCATGACGTGATGTCTTGGAATACGAAAAGGCCGGAACATTAACGGTTTTAACCCATCGGACGAGTCGCGCTTTTTTTATGCGCGTTTCTCCGAGCCAAAAGGAGCGCGCCATGCGTAAATCATTACAACACGATCCATCATTATCTCTAGCCATCCGCTATATCCTATTAGCGGATCTAAAACCCAGCCCACACAACGCCCGCATCCATCCGCCAGCGCAGATTAAAGCGCTGATGAAATCCATTGATACATTCGGCTTTCTCATCCCCATTCTTATTGGGCCTAATAATATGGTTATCGCCGGGCATGGCCGTATTGAAGCGGCAAAGCAGCTTGGGGTTAGCAGCGTCCCAACCATTTCGGTTGACCATCTGACAGAGGCTCAGCAGCGGGCATACAGGATGGCTGACAATCGCCTGACGGAACTCGCGGATTGGGATTCAGATATACTCGGGAAAGAATTTCAATTCCTGATGACGGTGCCGGATCTGGACCTGACTGTGACCGGGTTTGATATGCCGAAGATTGATTTTCTGATCCAGGGCAACCAGGAGGAACCCGAAGAAGCTGAGGATGAATCACTACTTGAGGTAAAGCCCATAGTGGTTTCTGAATTCGGCGATTGCTGGGTGTTGGGAGATCACCTTATCCTCTGCGGCAACTCGCTTGAAGCTGAAAGCTACGAGCGCCTTCTGGAAGGCGAAATGGCCCAGCAGACACTCACTGATCCTCCCTATAATGTCCGCATCAATCGCCATGTTTGTGGTTCGGGTAAGCATGCTGAATTTCAGATGGCCAGCGGGGAAATGACCAAAGCTGAATTTACGGCATTTCTTCTCAAAGTATTTGATTTGATGACCAGCTATTCTAAGCCGGGCAGCATCCATCATATCTTTATGGATTGGCGCCATATCGAGGAAATCACCGCAGCTGCCGGTAAAATCTACGCGGGGCTTAAAAACATCTGTGTCTGGAATAAGGACAATGGCGGCATGGGCTCCCTATACCGTTCCAAGCATGAGTTCGTGTTTGTTTATAAGCATGGCGATGAGCCGCATATTAATAACATTGAGCTAGGCAGGCATGGTCGCTACCGCACCAATGTATGGGATTATGCCGGGCAGAACTCCCTGCATGCCAACCGTCATCAGGAGCTTGCCATGCACCCGACCGTCAAGCCGGTGGAGATGCTGGCAGATGCCATACTCGATTGCTCCTACCCGGGAGGCATCATCCTCGACCCCTTCGGCGGCAG
The DNA here is from genome assembly GCA_964487265.1 of uncultured Rickettsiales bacterium. Classification (GTDB taxonomy): domain Bacteria; phylum Pseudomonadota; class Alphaproteobacteria; order Rickettsiales; family SXRF01; genus CAZAQK01. The sequence goes on from CAZAQK010000050.1 coordinate 7,091, forward strand.
TGGCAGCACGTTGCTGGCGGCAGAAAAGACGCGGCGCAAAGCCAGGCTCATTGAAATTGAGCCTCGCTATGTTGATGTGACCATCCGGCGCTGGCAGGCCATGACCGGCAAAGAGGCCTATCATGCGGTAACGGGCGCCACCTTTAATGAAGTCGCAATGGAGGTGGAACATGGCTGATTATGATATTGGCTACGGCAAACCGCCCAAAGAAACCCAGTTCAAAAAAGGACGCTCCGGCAATCCCAATGGCCGCCCCAAAGGCACAAAGAACTTCAAGACCGATCTTTTTGAGGAAATGAATGAGCAGATCATTATTCACGAGAATGGGCAAAAGATCGTCACCTCCAAGAAACGGGCGCTGCTTAAGCGTATCGCCATTCAGGGAATGAATGGCGACCTGAAATGCTCGCAGTTTCTTCTGAACTGGTTAGCCCAGGTCGAATCTGCCGATGAAGCCAAAACCGATGAAAAGAAAATGACCAACGAGGACCGGGCCATCATTGATGATTTCATTAATCATGTAAGCGGGGTCTGAGATGGCTGTGATAGAAAAAAAGCTGGTAGATTCGTACCCTTCCATACTGCGGCATGATTTCCCCTCGTTTGTTGCCAAATGCTTCTACTCCCAGGAAGGCAAGTCATTCATCAATAACTGGCACATACGCTTAGTCTGCGAAGAAATCATGCGATGTGCTCTGGGTAAGAATAAGCGGCTGATCCTCACCATGCCGCCGCGTTCGCTGAAGTCCTTTATCGTCTCAGTGGCTTTACCCGCCTTCCTGATGGGGCATGACCCGCGAAAAAAGATCATCACCATCAGCTATAATCAGGAGCTGGCTACTAAGTTTTCCCGGGATCAAAGGCAGATCATGCAATCGCAGTGGTATCGGGAGCTCTTTCCTAATACCCGGTTGAGCGCGAGTAAGTCCAAGGAAGACGAATTTGAAACCACGCTTGGCGGGTACCGGCTTGCCAGCTCCATCGACGGCACGTTAACCGGCCGCGGAGCCGACCTGATTATTATCGACGATCCCATCAAGCCGGGTGAAGCGTTATCGGACGTGAAGCGTAAAGCCCGCAATGAATGGTTCGGCAATACGGTGGCCTCCCGGCTCAATGACAAGAAGAAAGGCTCTATTATCCTGGTCATGCAGCGTGTCCATGAAGATGATATGGCCGGTTATCTCATGGAAAAAGGCGGCTGGATTGCCTTAAACCTTCCGGCTATCGCTCAGGAAGACCGAATCTTCCAGTTTGACAATGGCCAGATGCGCCAATGGAAAAAGGGTGAACCCCTTCAGGTAGACCGAGAGCCCATAGCCGTATTAGAGCAGATCAAGAAAGACATCGGCAGCTTTAACTTTACCACCCAGTATCTGCAACGCCCGACGCCGCTGGAAGGCAATATCATCAAAGCCGAGTGGTTCAAATATTACAAACTCTACCCCTCGGAACATACGATAATCCAAAGCTGGGACATCGCCATGACCAAAACTAGCAGTAGTGATTATTCAGCCTGCACGACATGGATGCGTAGCCAGGGCAAGTATTACCTGATGGATGTCTTCAGAGGAAAACTGGAATATCCGGCCCTCAAGAGAAAAATTGTTGAGCTGCGGGATCGCTATGGTGCTAAGCGGATATTAGTCGAGGATTGCACCATCAGTATTGCCCTCATTCAGCAGCTAAGAGACGAAGGCATCTATATTACCAAGGTCAAACCGGTAGGTGATAAAGTAGAACGCATGATGTCTGCTTCCCTTTCTGTGGAAGCTGGCAATGTGCTATTCCCACAAAATCATTATCACTGGAAAGATGATTTTATCGCCGAGCTACTGAGCTTTCCCGGCCGCCATGATGATCAGGTGGATAGCTTCAGCCAGTTTATCAATTGGGCAGAGCATCAGCGCCGAAATGCGCCGAGGATTATCCAGCTGGGATGAATCTATCAATAGTCATGTAATCAGAATGGAGTACACAGTAGCGGTGCGCAATGAGTGTTAACAACATCCGTAAGGAAGTAATGGGGAAATGGGAATCGCTTAGAAAATTTTTCGGTTATCAGGTATAAGATTTATATGGATAAATTTTCTGCAGAGAAGCGGTCATCAATTATGTCTTCGGTTCGTAACAAGAATACGAAACCCGAAACGGTTGTCCGTTCTCTTTTGCATGGCAGCGGGTTAAGATTCAGGCTTCATCGCAAGGATCTGCCCGGTTCACCAGATATTGTGCTTCCTAAGTTTAATACTGTGATTTATGTTCACGGTTGTTTTTGGCATGGACATAATTGCACCAAAGGTAAGCGACCGAGCAGTAACCAAGAATTTTGGGATGAGAAACTTGATCGGAACTTGCAAAGAGATCAGGCGAATTATTCGGCACTACGCAAAATCGGATGGCGCGTTGAAATCGTGTGGGAATGCGAAGCCGTAGCAGCAACGGCTAGAATCATAAGGCGGCTAAAGTCTTAGGCGGCCGAATCGATATCAATCGATTTGGTTAGGTAACGGGCGTAAAACTCCGCCAGTTTTGGGGGCACGGCATTGCCGATCATACGCGCAACCGCTTCCAAGGATTCATCGTTGTAGAAGACGTATTTATCAGGAAATGACTGAAGGAGTGCCGCCTCCCGCAATGAAATACCGCGAACTTGATTCGTATCGTAATGCCCATACCTGCCGTTAGAAATACTGTGGCATTTGGTTGTAATCGTGGGGGCCGGACGATCAGGATTCAAGCGGGTGTATACGTCAGTAAAGCAGCGCTGATTGTGTTTTTTCTTCGCCTTTCGGTGACATGCAAGACTCAAATCGCCGTATTTGGTATTATCAAGGTAGGCATTCGTTTCCCCTGGTTTTGCAACCGATAGACGTTTGTAGTTGAGTTCACTTAGACTACGCGTTCTATGGTTGGGAACTGAGGGATGCGTTTCACCGGCGCCGATACGAGGCAAATGTCCGATCGCATCCCGCGCAGTCATGGCCAGCGCATCCGGATCAGATTCAGGAACCAGAATTTCTTTACCCAGGGCGTCTTTACGCCTTTCTGGTTTCAAACATTTTTTTCTAACAGCCAACAGTATTGAGCGTTTTCGATACTGAGGCACTCCGAATTTCGAAGTGCATACCACCTTAGTACCGGTGGCGTATCCTAACTTTGCCAATTCGGCTTGAAATTCTTCCCAGACATTACCGAATTGAGCCCCCGATATGCCGGCAACATTCTCGGATAGCACAATTTCAGGTTTAAAATGCTTCACGAACTTACAGGCTTCGTGCAGCAAATTACGATCTTTCTGACGCTTCTGCTTTCTGGCTTCCGTCATCTCTTTTTTCGACAGACGGGTGAAGGGTTGGCAAGGTGCACAAATAGCAAAAAAGAGTGGCACATGGCCTTTGATTTGTTTTTTGTGCTCGCCGATCAGATCTTCCAGCTTCTGCAGGAGTTGACGTTGCTCCCCTTCAGGATGATCCGACGTTTTCGGAAAGATGTCGTAGTTAAGGAAACGAGCATTTTTCTTATCAAGGGTACGATTCTTATTATTCTTTGTATAAGTTTCTTCACAGGAAGAATCCTTATCCACCCCGGCAATTACATACCCTCCGGCATCAATAAGTCCGCGAGTCGTGCCGCCGGCGCCCGAGAAAAAATCCACGGCCAGAAATTCGGGAATCTTATTTTTAGTTTTTTTAGTCATT
>CAZAQK010000051.1:0-10612 GCA_964487265.1 uncultured Rickettsiales bacterium
GCCGGATACAACACGGGAAGTATCACCGCAAAGCCAAATGGCACGGTAAGGCGCACAGGTTTTTTGAGCCCACCAAGGATCTTGGCCAGCACAGCAAACACTGCAAATAATGCAAAGAATGTGAGCAATCCCCTTTCTCCCACGCACGCACCACCGGCAGCCATAAGCAATGCAAGTTTCGGCAGCACATAGATATGCCCGACTTTTTGTATGTCTTTGCGGCGCAGTACTGCCCCCACCATCACCCCATACAACGCGCCAAAGCAGAATGGATATATCGAGCCATCCTGCAATATCCGGTACATCGCACCAAATACCACTACGCACAGCAGAATCCTGCCCATCAGCATATTTTCATTTATCTCGATAGCCGCAAGCGTCACTAGGAATGTGCCAAGCAGCACGATCAATACATATTGTTCTGTGAAATTATGCTGCAAAAAAGCCAGCACAAACAACAGGCCGATGAACAGTTCCGTCCATGTATGGGAAGTCGGGAATGGCTGGCTGCAATAACGGCAACGGTGTTTGAGCAACACGGCAGAAATAACAGGGAATAGATCTTTCACCTGCAAAAGCGTGCCGCAATTGCCGCAGTAAGGCGTTTTATCCAGTATCAGACGGCCACGCGGCAGGCGGTGTACAAGGCTGCATGCATAATTCCCCGCAGCAACACCCAGCATCAAAGTCCAGATAATGCCAGCCAGAATGTGTGCAAACGGCCAATTGGCAACCGCATCCATCATGCTTAATTCTCTACACGTGATGTCGGGTTGAGCAGCGTATCAATATAACGCCCCTGGAATAGCGGAATGCCAAGAGCCTGTCCGTATTCCACCGCCTGCCGGTTATCGCAGCGGCACAGTATAACGCGGTTGGTACCCGCCATCTGTATGGCTTCTGAAAGTTCCTGGCTCTGGCTGCTGCGCAGGTCACCCAGCACATCAGCATTCCATTGCAGTTTCACGAGGTCTGCACCCAGCTTGCCCCGATCTATCTGCACGAAACTGCGTGTAGTAAGCCCGTCAAGGCACAGGCGATAACCCAGCCGCTGCACTTCCTCACGTGCGATCATGAATCCGGTAATGTCGGCAAACGCATCAACAACCGGCACTTCAATGACCACTGAAACTTTGGCAGCAGCCGGAATGGCAGCATCCAACATGGTGAACCATGAAGAAAGCAATGTTTCCACATTCATGTTAATGCTCACCGGCGATTCAAGGAACTTCGAGGCATCGTCGCGTATATGAGTGATCATGCGCTGGTCAAGCAACTGCGTGACATACTTGAACAGCCAGCGATTAGTAAAAAAATCAGCATCAATATTCGCCATCTGCCTGAGCTGCGGGATATGGATATATAGTTCGTCAAACACCTTGCGGATAGGCGAATGCGGGCGCGCCGCGCATACTGGCTGCCGCCGCAGCAACCTGGCTATGTCGGCTTCTTTCAACGCAGCTTCCACATCTGTCAGCACAGATGTTTCCGCTTTCGATGCCTGAACTGGTGGCACAATAAGTGTCTCGGCAGTCGCGGCAGGCGCCCCTTTGCGCACTGTGCGCGCCATTTTTGCGCTCACCATATCAAAAAATTTCTGCCAGTCCGCCCCTAGATCATAGGCATTGCAGAAGCTTGGATTTTCCTGCCCATCCTCACGGTATGCCAACGGATCATCCATATACAGGTAGCGCAGCTGGAAAATAAGCTTGGCCAGAATATTCGGTTCGAGATCACTGCACAACACAATCAGCCCATGATCATGCAGCAGGTAAATGCCGCCCTCACGCTCCTTGAGCAGGTCATAGATGAGATTAACCGCTATCTTGACCTGATATTCGCTCTGGTACTGCTCCAGCAATTTCTCAAGATGGAAATGCACGGCCCTGTAACGATAGGCCTGTTGCATATCATGCAACGCTTCCACCAGTTTAACTTCAGCTGCTTTGGTAATAAGTTGAAGGGTCATAAAGGCTATTTCTGCTGGATACTTTTCACAACAAACGCTTCGAGTGATGCCGTGTCTGTCGTGAGCACTGGTTCATCAATAGAGCCGTTCACCTGCACAAGCAAGGTAGGAATTGTTTCTGCAGTTAGCGGCGGGAACTGGAACAGCGCAGCAACATCCATAGTCCACGGCAGGATCCTTAGTTCACCGTTCATATTGCCGGTATTGGCACCGCTTTTGATGGTAATACCTGGTGTACGTAGTATGCCGTTTTTGATATTGATAGGACCATCGATCGACATTTCCGTTGAGCCGTCTTTAAGCGTCCGATTGACGTTATTCAGCACGTCAGCCGCCGTGCGTGATACGCGAACCGTATCAACCACACCCTGCAAATTAAGGCCATTTACATTCACGCCACGTCCGGAAATCAGCATTTTGCCTTCCGATTGCGCGATCCATGATTTGTAATTCACACCTGATGTTGTAAGCGAACCGCTGATGCTGGCTTTACCACTTATGTTATCAATGCCTGCAAGATCTTTCAGGAATTCATTCATCTCCGCATTAAACAAGGTAAAGCCAATGGAAAGCCCAGGCACCTTGCCACCAAGCAATGTACCCGTTATTTCACAGCGTCCCTGCCAATAAGCAAAGCTGAGTGCCTGAATGGCAATCTGGCTGTTCTCCAGTTTCATCCTGGCTTTCACACGGTCTATCGTCAGGCCATCATGCAGGAATTTACCTGCGCTGATATCAAATACGCCGTTAAATCCTTCCATCCAGCTCATATCAATAAGCTCTTCCGGCCAAACCCGTAGCTTTTTTGCAGCAGGTGTTTCATCTGGCGCGGCAGCAACCTTTTCTTCTGCTGCATCTGCTTCTGTGGCGACTTCAGCTGCTGGTGGCGGCACCACACCTAATGGCGAATCATTCTGTGCCAATACAACCAGTTGCTGGGATTGTGGCACCATATTGATAATTTTCTCGTCGCCTGCCACCGGAGCCTCTGTATCTGTGACTGGCTCTGTGGCCTGCGGTTGCTCAATATTTTCTTTTTCAGCTTCAGCAGGCGGAACGTAGCTAAAGTAAGAAGTATCCAGCTGGCTGGTGTTGATCAGCAGATTAATAAAAGGCTTCTCTCCCCGAACATCCAGGCTGATATTGGCTTCCGTAATATCATCAGGGTAATAAAACCTGACATTCTGAATTCCAAGTTCACCCTGCTGTGCATACAGCCGGAAATAGGCGCTATCACCCGCTCTATCGAGGAATGTGAATTTATCCACCTGGATCTTCAGATCCACCACGGTTTGTAGTTTTTTAAGCCAGTTTAGGTTAACCGTTTTATCAAACCTAAGGAAGAAATCGGTGGGTGCCACATCTTTTTGATTTTCACGCCACAGGTCACGGAAATAATCAAAATTGATCTGCTGGAGTTTCACATCGGCATCGACGCGCGGATTATTCGCATCGTAATACACAACTAAACCACCCCCCAGCTTCAACTCCCCAATCTTTACATCAGACTCCGACAAGCGAATCTGGTCGTTCGAAATATAGATGTTGGAACGCAGATAAAATTCCTCCACTCCCAAGTCTGGCAGCTCTACAATCGACTCATCGAAGATGCTGAGAACTTTACGCAGATTTTTACCGCCAGTTTCAATGTTGCCTTCAAAGCGCATACCGGTGGTAGTCGCGTTCTGCGAGATAACACCAAAAAGCGCAAGGTTTGAATCCCCGGGTAGCGTAAGATTCATCTGGTTTATGGTCACCGCACCATCGGCAACATCCACACTGACTTTCACATTCTCCCACGCCTGTTCGGCAATCAAGAGCTTATCGGCTGTGACATCCAGCGAAACATTCATGTCAACCGGTATGGGATTCTCGCTCAGCTTGGCATCCACCTGAAACTGACGCGAGCCTGCTTCGGAAAGATGCAGCAGTACATTCTGTATCAGTGTCCTCCACTGGAAATAATCCAGTGAGGTAAAATCCATCTGTGCGTCAATCGTTGGCTGATCAGAGAAATCCGCACGCAGCTTGCCTTTACCCGGTGATTGCAGGCCTTTCCATTCAATATTTCCCACATCGATCACAACGCCCTGTTGCTTCCAGTCGCCGGAGAATTGCACGGGCAATACAGGTACCAATACCTTTTGGGCCTGCACACCGCCAAGCTGGTTGAAAAGGCTTTTGCTGTTATGGTCATCAAACTCTACCCATGGGTAGATATCAGCAATATTCACATCCAGTTTGGCATCAATTAAAAGTGCCTCTTTTGAAAAATCGACCGAACCACCTAATTTAACCGTATTCTGGTCATCCGTGTATATCCTTGCAGATACTGGCATGGCCGCTGTTTGGCCATCAGTCGCTTTGGTAAGCTCGAAAAAGATGGTGCGTACATTGTCATTGATCCTGAAACCACCATTCAGGCCTGTCTGCATACCAATAACACCAACAAGGTTGATGTCCTTGATGGACATCGAACGGTCATTGACGTTATTGCGGTATACAATTTTACCATCAATGATCTCAACTTCTGTTTCTGCCTGCCCAGGCTGCAGGCGGGCAAGTGCATCAAGTTCCTTGCTTAGCCAGTCCCACTCAATGCGATTATTTTCCGCACGTTCTATTTCAAGCACCGGCCTTTCCAGCACCATGCTGGAAATCACAGGATTATCGGAAAATACCGTGCCAAGCGTTGGCGTGATCTGCATCAGCTCGACTGTCAGTGCCGGCACCGGCTGGCCATCATTAATATCCCTGAGCTCAATACCGGCAGCATACACAGTGGGCACCGGCAGCAGCACAACGCTGATATCACCGCGGATATAAATATCCCTGCCCGTGCGTTCCTTGACTAGACGCTTGATTTCACGATCATAAACGCGGGTATCAATCTGCCCCTGTATGACCAGCGCTATACCTATGAGCATCAACAGGCTGAGCGCGGCGATCGCGGCCAGCCTGAGATTCATCAGTATGTGCAGGTTTTGTAATTTCATATGTTGATGCAGGGCATTCCGGTCACGTTACAACTTTCGCAAACTCTAGATATAAAAAGATAATTATTTACTAATCGCATGTTTTCCCTTTTAGCATAAAAATGCCCTGCTCGCCGAAAAAATTTGCAAACATATCGCGGCTGCGGAATGCACCTACCGCACCCTGATGTGTGACATACAGGCGTTTTTCAATGGTAATGCCCAGACCATCACACAGATTTTCAAAATCGGTGATGGTACAGAAATGGATGTTCGGCGTGTCATACCACTGGTAGCTGAGCGTTTTGGTCACCGGCATACGGCCATGCACAGCCAGATACAGCCTGTTCTTCCAGTGCCCAAAATTCGGCACGGATACAATCGCCCGCCGCCCGATACGCACCAGATGCCCCACCACATCCTGCGGATTTCTAAGCGTTTGCAGTGTCTGGCTTAGCACCACATAATCATAGGCTTGGCTCGGATAGTATTCGAGGTCAATATCCGCATCGCCCTGGATCACCGCAAGCCCCTTGGCAATACACTGGTTAACGCCCTGCTGGCTCAGCTCCATACCACGGCCTTTGACTTTCTTTTCGGTAACCAGCCACTTCAGCAGATCACCTGAGCCGCAGCCCACATCCAGCAACGTACTGGAAGGCTCAACCAGATCGGCCAGACTTTTCAGGTCATACCTCAATGCCTGCCCGCTACTCATGCCGCCACCCCATATAGTTTTGCCGACCCGTCGAGGAAACCCTTCATGATGTCATCAAATTCAGGCAGATCGAGCAGGAAGGAGTCATGCCCCTTGTCGCTTTGTATTTCGGCGTAGCTCACATCCGCTGCAACCGCATTCAGTGCACGCACCAGTTTGCGGCTTTCGGTGGAAGAATACAGCCAGTCGCTGGAGAACGAAACGATACAGAAACGTATCTGCGTACCAGTGAATACTTCTGTCAGGGCGCGTTTGCCACCTTTTGTCAGGTCAAAATAACTGGCAGCACGTGTGAGGTATAGATAGGAATTGGCATCAAACCGCTCCACAAAGCTCATGCCCTGATGGCGCAGGTAACTTTCAATGCTGAAATCCGCATCAAATCCATACGTAAAATGTTCCCTATCCTGCAAATTGCGGCCAAATTTCTCCTGAAGCATGGATTCGGAAAGGTAGGTCACATGTGCGGCCATGCGCGCAACAGCAAGCCCTTTGGCCGGATAGTTCTTCTGCGCGATATAATCCCCCTCGCACCAGTCAGGATCGGCCATAATGGCCTGCCGGCCAATTTCATGGAATGCAATATTCTGGGCGGATTGCCGCACTGCGGTTGCAATCACCACGGCCGCATTCAACCTGTCTGGAAAGCGCACCGCCCATTCCAGCACCTGCATCCCCCCGAGCGAACCACCAACAACAGCAAAAAGCTTTTCTACACCCAGATGCTCAAGCAATAACGCCTGCACCTCGATCATATCACCAATGGTGATGAACGGAAAATCCAGCCCATAAGCCTTACCAGTTGCCGGATTGGTTTCCTTAGGCCCGAACGAACCCATGCAGCTGCCGATGATATTGGCACAGATAACAAAAAAACGGTTAGTATCTATCGGTTTTCCCGGCCCCACCATCCTGTCCCACCAGCCGGGCTTACCGGTTACCGGATGGGTGCCGCAGAGATACTGGTCACCAGTCAAAGCATGGCAGACCAGTATGGCATTGCTTTTGGCTGCATTGAGTGTGCCATATGTCTGATAGGCAACGGGAAAATCTGATATGCTAACGCCACATTCGAGTACAAGCGGCTTATCCTGCGCAAGGCGCACGATATTGCCGATTTCTACCCCACGATAACCCGCCCCGAAGAATGATGTTGCCAGATATGCCATATAGTTAGGTTGTATGGATAAGGCTAGCTTGGGTCAATAATTGTTATCAGAGTGCCTTGAACGCGCAGGCACGCTGTGATACCAATGTCAGCCCAATCATTTACCGATTTTTACCATTTCATTATGAGCCAGCCACCCAAAAAAACACTGAATGCCGAGCAGCAGGCAAAACTGCTGGAATTTCGCGGCCAGATAGATGCGCTGGATGACAAGATCATCGACCTGCTGGTGGAGCGTATTGGTATCGTGTCACAGGTAGGCGCAATGAAACGCAGCGTCGATGAAACACAGTGCCCATTACGCCCAGGCCGCGAGGCGGAAATGATACGCCGTGTCTCAAAAAAATTCGAAGGCACGGCCTTCTCACCTGCCGCCGCCGCTGCCATGTGGCGCACGTTAATAGGTGCATCGACCGCTGTAGAGAACACACTCAAAATATCCGTCTTTGCCACGGATAAGGACGAAAGCCTGTATTGGCTTGCCCGTGAATATTTCGGTGGCTTCTTAAGCATTACCAAACAACCACAGATAAAACGCGTCATTGGTGATGTGATGGATGGCACGGCTTCGGTAGGCATCGTACCAAACTTCAACCACACGGTTGAAGATCAATGGTGGACCACGCTCCTGCAGCGCGGTCAGAATATGCCCGTTGTTTTCGCGCACATTCCTTTTGTCTATTATGAGCAGCCCGGCAGGCTTTCTCCCGCCGGCCTTGCCATCGGCAACATCACACCGGAAGCGACCGAAGAAGATGTCACAATCATCGTGCTCGATATGGATTACAATGTCAGCCAGCACCGCATGCAGACGGCTTTCGCACAGGCAAAACTGCAGGCGCAATGGCTTTCGATTGCCAATCTTTCTACCCAGTCACGCCATCACCTCATCGAGATCAAAGGTTTCGTTGATGAGAAACACGAAAGCATAAAAGCGTTTCTGGCAAATCTTGGCAGCACAGTGATGAACACACATTTCCTTGGTTCATATGCTGTGCCATTCACACTCACTTTCGGTAAACAGGAAGAAAAACGTACGGTATTTCATGCAGCAAAATCTCCCCAAACCTAATGCAGGTATTTTAGACATCGCCCCTTATGTAGCGGGTAAATCCAAAGCCAAAGCTGGTGTAAAGGTCGTTAAACTCTCTTCGAATGAAACACCGCTCGGTGCCAGCCCGAAAGCCCTGCAGGCTTTCAGGGATGCTGCCAGCCAGTTGCACCGTTACCCGGAAGGTGGCGCACCAAAACTGTGTGAAGCGATTGCCGAAGTCTACTCGCTCGATGCCAGCCGCATCGTATGCGGTGCTGGTTCCGATGAGCTGATCGGCCTGCTCATCCATGCCTATGCCGGACGTGGCGAAGACATCGTCATGAGTCAGCACGGCTTCCTGATGTATAAAATTTACGCCAAGGGTTTTGGCGTAAATACTGTATTCGCGCCGGAAAAAAACCTGCGCACCGATGTCGATGCCATGATCGCCGCCGTCACCGGCAACACCAAGATCGTATTCGTGGCGAACCCGAATAACCCTACCGGCAGCTACATCAGCAAAGATGAAATGGCGCGACTGCACAAAGCCCTGCCACCACATGTATTGCTGGTGATTGATGATGCCTACGCCGAATATGCCGACCAGCCGGATTACAGCAGTGGCGAAGAGCTGGTGGAGCAATATGAAAACGTGGTGATGCTGCGCACCTTCTCAAAAATATACGGCCTCTCGGCACTCCGCCTCGGCTGGGCGTATGCACCTAAACATGTGGTGGATGTGCTGCACCGTGTGCGCGGGCCGTTCAACGTTTCCGCCCCCGCCATTGAAGCGGGCATCGCCGCCGTGCGCGATATCGATTTTGTCAAAAAAACCCGTGAGTTTAATAACCAGCAACTGGCGTGGCTTTCCGCTGAATTAAAAAAACTGGGCCTTACGGTTTATCCCAGCATCGCTAATTTCGTGCTCATCGGCTTCAAGGATGCTGCCACTGCAAGTGCCGTAAGCGCACATCTTATGGAGCACGGTCTTATCATCCGCGATGTCGTGGCTTACGGCCTGCCGGATGCACTGCGTATCAGCATCGGCCTGGAAGAGGATAACCGCGCTGTGGTAGCTGCACTTAAATCTTTTTTCGGCGCATGAACGCAGCATTTGAGCGCATCAGCATTATCGGCCTTGGGCTGATAGGAAGTTCCATTGCCCGCGCTGCCCGCGAACATAAGCTGGCAAAAACCATTATCGCTTTTGACAGCAACCCGCTTGCCCTCACCTATGCCAGAACGCACGGGTTTATTGATGAAGCAGCAAAAGATGTAGCTTCAGTCGCCAAAGATTGTGACCTTGTAATACTGGCAACACCGCCCTCAGGTTTTGCAGAGATTGCCAGACAGATCGCGCCACATCTTGCAAATGGCGCAATTATCATGGATGCCGCCTCCATCAAACGCATGCCGATACAATCTATTAGTCAGCACCTGCCGGCGCATGTGCATTTTATTCCGGCCCATCCCATTGCTGGCAGCGAGCAATCCGGCGTCAATGCCGGACGTGCTGATTTATTTACCAAACGACATGTTATTCTTACTCCTGAAAATGCCGAAATGACGGATGCACTTAGTAAATCAGTACATTTCTGGCAGGCCATGGGTGCGCGTGTGGAAGCCATGCCGGCTGAACTACATGATATGATTTATGCTTATGTTTCACATCTGCCACACCTTCTTGCATTTGCCGCCGCCCATACGCTCGGCTGCAATAATGCTGAGAAACTTCGGTCATTCCTGCGGCTTTCCAACTCAAATCCGGATTTATGGAGCGAGCTTTTCACCCTGAATCAGGATAATATCTTAGCCGCTCTCACACGTTACATGGACGCCACAAACCACGTGCTGCAGGAATTATCGCAGGCACCGGATGATGCTGTGGAAGGCACCGACAAACGCATTGCCCGCGAAGTGCTGTTCCCGCGCATTGCCGCTTCCTGCCTGATCACCACGGTGATGGAAGCAGAACGCAAGGCAGGCGTGCCATTCGCGCGTTATGCCGGTCAGGGCTTTGCCGATTTTGCCTCACCCGCCAGCGCACCGCCGGATGATGACCTTGAAGGCATCTCTGCGCATTTCAAACAGGTAGCTGCTTTACTCAAACAGTATAATCACTGGCTGATGCAGGTGCATGACCTGCTGGCGAGGAACCAGTATCAGGAACTGGCGCGCACGCTATCGGGCGAATAAGCCTGCTCAAGCATAGCCATTATTTCCTGATGGCTGTGCACATGCGAATGATATGGGAAACCCTGGAAATGCGTATGTGTGTAATCCGGATGTTCGCGTGCCAGCTCGCCATATAAAATGGCCGTGCATCCAGTATTGAGCGCGCATTCCAGATCAATCTCACTGTCACCAATGAACCACACATCGGCTCCGGCTGTGATGCCACTTTCCTTGAATGCAAGCTCCACCGGTTCGCAGTGCGGCTTATCACGCGCGGCATCATCCGATCCCACAATCGAATCAAAATAATCACCCCAGCCGAGCTTTTCGATCTCCAGGCGCAGCGTGCCGCCTTTTTTATTGCTCACCACCGTGCAGAACAGCGCACGCTCGCGGATATGCGCAAGCAACTTTTCTGCATCATTGAGTGGCTGCAACTTGGCCAGATGGCTGGATTTATAATGCTTCTGGTATATATCCCCTGCTGCCTGCCAGCTCTCACCAAACACTTCCGGAAATGAATCACGCATGGATTTGCGCACGCGCTGGCGTGTCTGGTCAAAGGTCCACGGTT
>CAZAQK010000052.1:0-10354 GCA_964487265.1 uncultured Rickettsiales bacterium
CAAGGTCTGGACTGAGCATGGAGCAGTTTCCTACCGGGAATGCGTGATTGATGATGACCATATCAAAGGCATGCGCTCATTCGAGCAGACGGCAGCTGCGAAGAAAAACGAAGTTGTCGTGTTCGCCTATATTGAATACAAGTCACGCGCACACCGCGACAAGGTGAATGCCAAAGTCATGAAGGATCCGCGTATAAATGAAATGTGTGATCCCAAGGATATGCCGTTTGATTGCAAACGCATGTCATATGGCGGCTTCAAGACCATCGTGAAGTACTAATTGAAAAAGGATGATTATGTTTAAAAAATTTCTGACAGGGCTAGTTTTAATTATTGCAGCGATTATGGTGTATGCATCTACCAAGCCGGATGATTTCAAGGTGAGCCGCTCTACCACCATCAATGCGCCAGCAAGTGATATATATGCCGAGGTAAGTAACTTGAAGGCATGGGATTCATGGTCGCCATGGGCAAAGCTCGATCCCAATGCAAAGACCACATTTGAAGGGCCCGAGACCGGTGTTGGCGCGAAGATGAGCTGGGATGGCAATATGGAAGTGGGTAAAGGCAGCCTGACCATCACCGAAAGCAACCAGCAGCGTGTGGCCTATGATCTGGTATTTGAGAAACCAATGGCAGGTACCAATATCTCAGCTTTTACGCTGCAGGAGCATGGCGTACAAACGCAGGTGACATGGAGCATGGAAGGTAAGCAAAGCTTTCCGGCGAAAGTCATGAGTATTTTCATGAACTGTGAAAAAATGGTAGGCGAGCAGTTCGATAAGGGGCTTTCCAACCTTAAATCAGTTGTAGAAAACAACTAAGCGAGATGTTTTACAAAAGTGTTTTTGTAAAATTACTTGGATAAATAAATAGTTGTGCATTTAAGTAGCACGGCGGGGTTTTTAAGGCCTTGCTGCGCACTGTGCTGTTCATGCAACAATTCTTGCTGTATCATTACATGATTGGCGCATAACATGCCGTAATATGTGGATAAGTTGACAATATCCACAGGGGCAAAAGCCTTGTTTTGTGCGTTACATAAAAACCACAAATCCCAAAAATATAGAATTTAAAGTAAGTTGGTGGGGACATGCACAGGCCGCAATGCTACAATGTCTGATATATAGGCAAAAAATACCTATTGAATTGTGGATAAATTGCTAATATTCAGTTAATTCGATTAACAACGATTAACTATTATGACAAAGCCAACGCTCTATACCGATAATTCGAAGGCCAATAATTTTCTTGAGTCCATGCAGACCATTATGGCAAACCGCATGGCCAGGCCTTATGGCGGCAATGAACCGATTGTATATGAGTTTACCGATGATCGCGCCATGTTGCACCAGTATTATCGTCTGCGTGAAGCGATGTATCGCAAGATATTCGGTACCGATGAATTCAATGGTCAGGAAGATCTGCATGATAAAGTAGGCCATGTGCTGATCGCACGCCGTGGCAATTTATGTCTTGGCGGCTGCCGTCTTACCATGCGTGAAGCCGACGAAATGTGGGAAATGCCAATGGAGGCAAGCGGTTTCGTATTGCGCGACGCTTTTCCGGAACTTCCGCTCGACAAATTCAAACACGGTGAAATATCGCGCTTTGCCATCATGGAAGATACCGGCAACGATGAAAATATTTTCTACGGTCTGTGCAAGGTAATGTATGACAAGGTCATCAACGAGCAGGTGCATTTCCTTTTTGCAAAATCGACACTGACGCTTGCGCGTAACTGGCGGCTCATTGCAAACAGCTTCGGTGTGAAAACCACGCGTATCCGCAACGATATAGAAGTACCTGAAAATCCAATCCATCCGGATGTGAAATGGTATATCACCGAATCGCAGCTTTCACATTTGTTTGCGCTGACTGGCGAACAGAAAAAGAAGGCGGATAATGCGGCTTCCTATGTTCCTGCCGCTGAAGCGCAGCTCAAACTGGTTGAGCCGTAACAGCTTAGAAAGCTGTATTAATCTATTTTTAAATATATTGTTCTAAATCCTTACTGTGCACACACCTTAAACTGGGGAGTCATATGGTGTCAGTGAGCAGTTTAGCTCCAAACAATGGTGCTCTGAAAATGCTGGTGCCGCTGATGATATCGGCGGCTACGATGGCGTACGCTTCGTCAGCTACGGCAACAGAGGCACTCAATGCTGATGACCTTCTTAATCTTTCCCTCAAGGAATTATCAGAAGTTGAAGTTACCTCTGTTTCTAAACGGGCAGAAAAAGAAACCGAGGCGGCTGCCGCTATTTTCGTGATCACACAGGAAGATATACGCCGTTCGGGCGCCACGGTCATACCAGAGGTCTTGCGGATGGTACCGGGTATCACGGTGACCCGCGCTGGTTCCAGTGATTGGACAGTAACATCCCGCGGATTTAACGACCAGTTCTCCAATAAGCTGCTGGTGCTGATTGATGGGCGCACGGTCTATTCACCGCTGTTTTCTGGTGTAATCTGGGACGTTCAGGATACGATGCTTGAAGATATCGAGCGTATTGAAGTAATTCGTGGCCCAGGTGCCACTTTGTGGGGAGCCAACGCGGTAAATGGCGTAATCAATATCATTACTAAAAATACCAAAAACACACAGGGTGGTCTGGCATCCGTTACATTCGGTAACCAGATAAATGGCATGGCTGGCGGACGCTATGGTACCGCAATCAGCGAGGACAGTTACGTACGTGTGTATGCCAAGCAGAGTAACTTTGATTCAGAGCAGACTGTAAGGGGTGCCAGTGCCGGTGATTCATGGCAACGCAGCCAGGCGGGCTTTCGCAGCGATTCAGAGATGACAGAATCCGGCAAACTGACCGTGCAGGGTGATGTGTATTATGTGGATAGCAACATAGATTTTGCATTTCCTGAATTAGGTGCTGCAGCGTTTACGCGCCAGTCTGAAGGTTTACGTGCCAATGGCTTCAACCTGCTGGGCCGCTGGGATGAAGAGTTTGCCGCTGATTCACAGGCGTCTTTACAGATGTATGTGGATAATGCTGCGCGGAAAACTGCATTCTTTAATGATACGACCAGCACATTCGATATGGATTTCCAGCATGTCTGGTCACGTTGGCAGGGTCATGAAGTGGTTTGGGGAGCGGGTTACCGTCTTATTTTAAGTGAAAATGATCCGGCGTCGGAACAGTATTTCCTGACGCCACAGCGTCGCAGCGATAATCTGTTCAATGCCTTCGTGCAGGACAAAATGCCAATTTATCAGAACGAAGTGTTCCTGACGCTGGGTTCAAAATTCGAGCATAATGAATATACTGGCTTTGAAGTGCAGCCTAGCGCACGCGTATCGTGGATCATCAATGAAGACCAGACCCTGTGGGGTTCGGTGTCACGAGCCGTTCATACGCCAAGCCGTTTTACCGAAGATGGCCATCTTAGTCTTGCAATTCTGCCAGCCGGTGCAGCGCCATTTTTTGCCGGTATTCCAACCCTGATTGCCGCGCGCGGGCTTGATAATGTTGATTCAGAAGAATTGACTGCTTATGAAGTAGGTTACCGTATCCAGCCAACCAAAACGTCGTCAGTGGATATTGCTGCGTTCTATAATGATTATGACAAATTATTTAATGGCCGGTTCGGCGACCCAGTGAATATGGGTACGTATCTGTTATGGCCACTCTTTACAGCCAATAGCAAAACCGGCCATTCATACGGGTTGGAAGTGGCTGGTAAGTGGAATGTATCGGCAGATTGGCAATTATCCGGTGCTTACAGTTATCTCGGCCTGACGATAGACCAGAAGGATGAAACAGAATTTTATTCCGTTATTGGGAAGCAGCCACGGCATATGTTCAATATGTCATCGACCTATGTATTTGGTAATGGCTTCGAAATGACGAACATGCTGTATCTGAATGCCGATCTGAACGGCAGGGCCAATATCAATGGCTATCAGCGGTTTGATACAAGGCTTTCCTACCAGATACAGGAAGGACTGGAAGTCAGTCTTGTCGGCCAGAATCTGTTTGATGATAGGCATCAGGAATTTACGCCATTTACCTATAGTTACGCTTCAGAGATTGGCCGCAGTTTCTATGCCAGCGTTCTGGTGAATTTCTAATTTTATCAGCGATTGTTCACGGCGTAACGGCCTGGTGAAACCATGTGGTCTGGATCCAGAGCTGTTTTCATGGCAGTAGCAATTTTCACGTAACCTGATTCGGTATCAGCCGAGAGTTTCTGCATAGCCTGCACATTCAGCCTGTAGGGTGGACAGCCAAGGCGTGTGCCAGCATCTACCAGTTCGTCATAACATCCCATGGCGTGTTTGGCATCTTCTGGCTTGCGGTAAATGATAGGTATGGCACCGATCGCGCAGTTTTCATTTATTGATGTAAACAGTATGGCTGGCGGGAATTCATGCCTGTGTAAAATACTGCTGGTCGTAGCGACGAGATCTTTTACCATTTCTCCTTTCATGGGAAGAATTGGCGGATACCAGATCAGGCCAACACCATTTTTGATAGGGTCAGTGCCAATATCAGCTGGCATCGGGATGTGTTGATACAGCATCCTCATGGCATCTGAACGGGGTATACCGTTTGCCAGATCCAGCAGATATTGACCTTGCTCTATCTGTTCGCGTATGACCGATCCTGTTGTGCTAGGTACCAGGCGTGCAGCAGCGCGCAGCAAGGTAAGCCTCTGGTTATTTGAAAAAATAATACGGCTGCAATGCGGCCTTAGTTTCTGGCTGATATGTTTGCGCATGGCAGGGGCCATGCCGCTTGCCGAGCGGAATATCCCAAATCCTGACCATTGTGATTTCTTGAGCAATCCACGATTATCCCCAGAGGTAGCAATTAAATTCTGGTATGCATCATTAAATATTTTCATGCTGCCAATATTGCCGGAATCGTGCAGCAACTGGCGCATGTATGGAATGAAGTCCTGCAACTTGCATGATTCACGCAGGGTGAAAACAAATAATTCTGTGTGCTCTGCTTTAGCAGCCAGTGAAATTTGCAAGGATGTGACAATACCCATGTTGGATTGGCTGAACAGGCCATCCAGATAAGGTCCACAGCCCCATTTCCAGACGCCTGCGTGCTGTGCGCCTAGTCCCGTAAGCGGAGATTCGTAGATCGTGCCATCGGCAAGGATAGCACGTACAGATGTGATGGCCTGGAAATGATCTTCATACGGTGCCATGCCAAACCCGCGCTCCAGCGCATTGCCGACAATGCTGGCCGTGGGGCCGGCACCGGTTGTGGGTACATAGTAATCAAGCTTGTTTTGTTGCAGGTAATCATAGAGTTGTTGCTGGGTGACGCCCGGTTGCAGCGTGATGAGGCCAAGTTCAGCATCCATCGCGGTAATGGCATTCATACGGGAGAGGTCGAGTATGGCGCAGCCGCTTTCCACTGGCAGGCTGGTCCCATAACCCCAGTTATGCCCCGTGCTGATGGTATAAAGCGGTATCTGATACTCACGGGCGATCGTAACAGCTGTGATGATCTCATGCTCGTTCTGTGGCTGTATGGCTGCAATAACGTTACGCACCGCCCCTAAACAATTGTCCGTGTATCGCGCAATGTCGGCCTCAGGCAGCACCCTTCCTTGCGGCAGGGCGGCTTTCCAGCGGCTAATACATTCCTGAGGCTGGCTCATTTACTTACCCCGAACATGTTGTTATACATACATGTAACGCAATATATAACCACGACATTGCGTTATATAACAGTCATTTCTTGCCATGTCCGAGACGCAGAAAAAACATTATCGGGTTGTTGAGTTGAATGGCCTGCCGTTTATTGGCCTGGCGATTCCCATCATGCGCGACAGTTTAGGGGCTGTCATGGAGCATTCGCAGCACGATGGTGATATTATTGCAGTTAAGATCATGGGGCAGCGCACGCTGCTGCTCAACCACCCTGACCTGATACGGTATGTGTTGGTGGATAACCATCGCAACTACAGGAAAAGTTCTGCCTATATACGGTTTGAGTCGGCGATAGGCCAGGGCATACTCGTCAGTAACGGCGAAAAATGGCGCAGAGATCGTCCTAAGATCCAGCCCATGTTCAGCCGTGAACGCATCAGCCATGATTATTTTGATGTGGTGAATGAAGTCAGTGAGAAATACAAAAATAAGTGGTTGAAGCTCACCGAGCACGGCAGTGCTGATATTAATATCACCGAAGAAATGGCGAGGATAACCACCGAAGTAATCCTGAAATCCATCTTCGGCAGGGATATTGATGACCGGACGATACATTCGCTGCACGGAGCATATTCCGTGCTTATCACCTATCTCAAGAATCTCCGGATTTTCCCCAAGGTTGATCTGCGAAAATATATGTGTGCGCCATCTTATTTTCGTTTCCGCAACGCGCTGAAATATATTGATTCACAGCTTCTCAGGCTGACCGAGCAATATAAACAGCAAGGTCTTCATGACCCCAAGAATTTTCTTGCGCTGCTGATGAAAGCGCAACAGGACGATCCTGCGAATTTTACCGACAAGGACATACGTGACCATGCCGTAACCATGGTATTTGCCGGTTTTGAAAGTACCTCCATCATGATGCAGTGGATATGGTACGCATTGGATGAAGAGCCTGAAATAAGGCAGAAACTTAGGCAGGATATTGTCGCCAATGCACCTTGCCTAGCAGAACAAAACAGCTTGGGGCTGACCTATGATATGCTGCAAAACATGGATTACCTTTCTGCCGTCCTTAAGGAAACCATGCGGCTTTATCCACCATTCTGGCTGGGTGGCAGACAGGCACTAGAAGATGACTGGTTTGGCGATTTCAAGGTACCGCGCGGCACGGTGATTGCCGTTCCGCATATCACCATGCAACGAAATCCCAAATGGTGGAACGAGCCCAATAGTTTTATTCCCGAACGTTTTCTGGGGGATGCAGAAAAAACCATTGATCCGGGCATCTATTTCCCGTTCTCACTGGGGCCGCGTAAGTGCAGTGGTCACAGTTTTGTTGATATGGAGGCGCGCGGTATCATCGCCAAGCTCCTGCCGTGGTTTGACGTGGTGGCCCTTAACAAGGTTGGAAACTCCATGCAGCCGGGCATTTCCCTCAAGCTGCGCCATCCCCTCATGGTTCGCATCAGCCGTACTCGACGCTGAGTGCCTGTTACAGGGCATTTGCATTTTTCCACGCAGGCTTTATGGTGTTAGGCCAGAAAACAGGAGATATGCATGGCTAAAATAAAAGTAAAAACCCCAATCGTTGAGATCGACGGTGACGAGATGACGCGCATCATCTGGCAGTTCATCAAGGATAAACTTATCTTGCCGTATCTCGATGTGGATCTGAAATATTATGATCTCTCTATACAAAAGCGCGACGAGACCGAAGACAAGATCACCATAGAAGCAGGTGAGGCCATTAAGAAGTATGGTGTGGGCGTGAAATGCGCCACCATAACGCCGGATGAAGAACGCGTGAGGGAATTTAATCTCAAGAAAATGTGGAAATCCCCGAACGGCACCATCCGTAATATCCTGGATGGCACCGTGTTTCGTGAGCCCATCATCTGCAAGAACGTGCCGCGTTTGGTGCCGGGGTGGACGCAGCCGATCGTGATAGGCCGCCATGCGTTCGGCGACCAGTATCGCGCGACTGATTTCAAGATTCCCGGTGCTGGCAAACTCACCATGACCTTTACGCCAAAAGATGGCGGCGCACCGATCGCCCATGACGTATTTGAATTCAAGGAATCAGGCGTTGCCATGGGTATGTACAATCTCGATGAATCCATCCGCGGTTTCGCGCGTGCCTGCCTGAATTATGGGCTGATGCGCAAATACCCGGTGTTCCTTTCCACCAAGAACACTATCCTGAAAGTGTATGATGGCCGTTTCAAGGATATCTTCCAGGATGTGTATGACAAGGAATTCAAGGCGCAATTCGAAAAGCTTGGCATTTCCTATGAGCACCGCCTGATTGATGACATGGTGGCCATGGCACTCAAATGGTCTGGCGGATTCGTCTGGGCGTGCAAGAATTATGACGGCGACGTGCAGTCCGACACGGTGGCGCAGGGCTTTGGCTCGCTCGGGCTTATGACTTCCGTACTCATGACGCCTGATGGTAACACCATCGAAGCAGAAGCAGCGCATGGCACCGTGACCCGCCATTACCGCGAGCATCAAAAAGGCAAGGCGACTTCTACTAACCCGATTGCTTCCATCTTCGCATGGACACGCGGTTTATCCTACCGTGCGAAATTTGATAACACGCCGGATGTGAAATCATTCGCTGAGCTGCTGGAAAGAGTGTGCGTGGATACGGTGGAAGCCGGCTTCATGACCAAAGATCTCGCCACGCTCATTTCCGACAAGCAGCCTTGGCTCACCACCACACAGTTTTTAGATAAGCTGGATGAAGGTTTACGCGAACGTATGAAGAAAGCGGCTTAGTTACCGGTAAGGCGGTAATATCTCAGCACCCTGTTTGCCCCGATGGTAGATATGCGTCATCACGGCGATGCCCCAGAAAGGTGCGAACAGGTTGAATACCGGCAGGGTCGCCATGAAGGCAAGCGCGATACCTGCCACCGTGATCACGCGTGATTTACTGCTCCAGAGCTTCTTGGCCTCCGCGAGCGGAATGTGCCGGCGTGCGGTCATGATAAAGAATTCTTTGCCGAGCAGATAGCCGTTCAGCCAGTAAAATAAAATAGCATTCAAAACAGGGATCAGATAAAGCGGCAATACCAGCAGGTTGATGCCAACCACCATGAGTGAGAACTTTGCATCATGCAGGAATTCTGGCCAGAAGGGCGGGCTCTGGAGTGGATTGCTGTGCGGGTAATCCTGACGCTCAATGAGATTTGCGATCTTATCGTCGAAGAAATTGACGATGATGGGCATGATGCCGGGGAATAAAAACCAGGCAAGCACGCCGGTTGCGCCGGTGATGATGAAAGGCATAATATCAAACGGCAAGTTATCGGCGGCGGGCCGGTCAAACATCCATACCAGTGTTTTGCTGGCACCTACCCAGAATACGCAGAGCACCACAACAGTAAGCAGCACGGAATAAGCAAATATCCGTATCATGCCCGGGGCAAAGAGCGAGCGCAGCGCGCGTGCGAATGCAAAGATCAGCGTTTCCATGCCAATATTTCTAACATGGTTTTATTATTATGTCATCCCCGCCTTGCGCGGGGATCCAGAGCCACATGATAGGTTTTACCATTTGTCCCTAGACCCTCGCATAAAGCAGGGGTGACAAGTTATTTACTGCGCGTTGAAGGCCTCGCCGTTTGCGGTGCAGGCGGGACTGGCAAGCTGCACAAATATATCCGTGATGCTATCCGCTTCCGGCCTTGTCATCGGATCGGCGCCGGGGAAGGCCTGCGCGTTCATGTGTGTACGTACTTGTCCCGGGTTGATGATGTTTACTTTGAGCTTGGTGTTTTCATTTTCTGCTGCATGCAGCCGCGCCATCATTTCAAGGCCTGCCTTGCTGATGGCATAAGCACCCCAATACGCCCGAACATGTGAACCAACACCAGAGGTAACGAATATGGCACGCGGTGCATCAGAGCATTGAAGCAGCGGATCGAAATGCCTAAGCAAATGGAAATTGGCCGAGAGGTTGGTGGCCATCACCCTGTCCCAATGTTCTGGCGCGGTATGCGCGATGGGGGAAAGTTCTCCCAATATGGCAGCATTGCCTACTAAAATATCCAGCTTGCCGAAACGCGCGGCAACTTGCTTCGCAAGCAGCTCAACCTGATCAGGCTTGGTGACATCAAGCTGTACTAATGTAGCATTGCCACCAGCGACTCGAATAGCGTCGTCAGTTTCTTCCAGGCCAGCTGTATTCCGTGCAGCAAGGATGACATGCGCACCTTCTTTCGCAAAGCGTTTGGCGGCAGCTGCACCAATGCCGCGTGATGCGCCGGTGATAAGGGCGATACGGTTATGTAATGCGCCTGCCATTTACACTTCGGAGAATAGATCTTTTTTGCTTCCGGTCGTATTGTCGCAATCCGTGAGCGGGATAGGGTAATCGCCGGAGAAACAGGCATCGCAGAACTGCGGCGTGTTTTTGTCACGGCCTTGGCCGGATACGGCCTTATACATGCCATCAAGCGACACGAAAGCAAGGCTATCGGCTCCGATGAGGCGTGCCATCTCGCGCACATCATGTTTGGCGGCCATCAGCTGGTCACGCGTTGGGGTATCAACGCCGTAGAAACAGGAATGGGTGGTAGGAGGGCTTGCAATGCGCATGTGCACTTCCTTCGCACCGGCCTCGCGCACCATGGTCACGATCTTCTTGGAAGTTGTACCGCGCACGATGGAATCATCCACCAATATCACGCGCTTGCCTTCCAGCATGGC
>CAZAQK010000053.1:0-10136 GCA_964487265.1 uncultured Rickettsiales bacterium
ACGGTGAAGATAGGTCTTTTCATCCTTTTCTTCCTTGTCTGTGGTGTTGCCAGTGACAACCAGTGTATTCTGCTGGGCAACTACGCTCAGTTCGGATTGTTTGAATCCGGCAACAGCCATGGTGATTTCATATTCATCTTCGCTCAGCTTCGCGATGTTGTAGGGCGGGTAGCTGTTGGCAGCGCGTTCATCAATTTTGAAGGCACTGTCGATGAGCTGTGACAAATGGTCGAACCCTACGGTTGAACGGAATAATGGTGACAAATCATAAGCGTGCATAGTATAACTCCTTAATAAGCAAGTTGTTGATATATCAGGCCCATTAGGCGCCTGATAGAATAAATATGGGTAGGGTTCCAGGAGTTTCAAGGGGTGCAGTGGACAGACGAAGCAACCGTATTATCTGCCCGTAAACATGGGGAAAACAGCGTTGTAGTGCGCGTGCTTTCGCACCATCACGGTGTGTATGCCGGTGTTGTCAAAGGCGCGCATTCCAAAACAAATCGCGGTCTTTACCAACCCGGCAATATTCTTACAATTGTCTGGAATGCACGGCTTGCCGAGCATATCGGCACACTTAAAGGCGAAATGGTGGAGCCCACCGCCGCCCTTGTCATGCAGGATGCTGTTAAGCTTGCTGCCCTCACCTCCGCCTGCGCCCTTATTGAAATTTCCATGCCGGAACGCCATCCCTATCCTGCACTATATAAACATCTGCGCATCTTCCTGCACCATTTGCTGCATGCGGAAGACTGGCAGGAAAATTATGTAAAGCTGGAGCTGGCACTTCTTGCAGAAAGCGGCTTCGGATTGGATTTATCAGAGTGCGCCGCCACCGGACAAAAGGATGATCTGCTCTATGTCTCCCCCAAATCCGGCCGTGCTGTGTGCCGCGAGGCTGGCGAGCCATATAAGGACAAGTTATTGCCTTTGCCAGAGTTCCTACGCTTAAAAGCCCTCCCCCCTAAATGGGGAGGGAATATAATGGAAGAAACCCTTGCAGGGCTGCGGCTTTCCGGCTATTTTCTCGAACATTGGCTGGCTGAACCGCATGGGAAAAAACTACCTGCGGCGCGTGGGCGGCTTATACAAACATTGAAAGCATCGCATGGCAAAAGGCTCGAATACCAAGATCAGTGAGATCATCAGCCCGGTTTCCTTCCGCACCACACTGGAGGAGAAATACCTGGCCTATGCGCTTTCTACCATTACCGCCCGTTCACTACCCGATGTGCGCGACGGCCTGAAGCCTGTTCACCGCCGCCTGCTATATGCCATGCTGCAACTGCATCTTGATCCCAAGTCGGGCTATAAAAAGTGCGCCCGCGTGGTCGGTGACGTAATGGGTAAATACCATCCGCATGGCGATTCATCGATCTATGATGCCATGGTGCGCCTTGCTCAATCTTTCGCCGTGCGCTACCCGCTGGTGGATGGCCAGGGTAATTTCGGCTCTATCGATGGCGATAATGCCGCCGCCATGCGATACACCGAAGCCCGCCTCACTGATGTAGCGATGGCGTTGCTCGATGGCATCAATGAAAACACCGTGAATTTCCGCCCAACCTATGATGGGCTTGAGGAAGAGCCCCTCATTCTGCCTTCCGCCTTCCCTAACCTGCTGGCCAATGGCTCGGAAGGTATCGCGGTGGGTATGGCGACTTCCATTCCTCCTCATAACGTCGGCGAGATCTGTGACGGGTTAATATACCTCATCGAAAAACCGGATTGTGCCGTGCGTAACCTCATAACCCGCATTCCCGGGCCGGATTTCCCAACCGGTGGCGTGATCGTGGAACCGGCAGAGAGCATCCGCGCAGCGTATGAAACCGGCCGCGGTGCCATCCGCATGCGCGCCGTGTGGAAAAAGGAAGAACTCAGCCACGGCATGTACCAGATCGTCATCACCGAAATTCCGTATCAGGTTCAGAAATCAAAACTCATTGAAGACATCGCCGAGCTGTACAAAAACAAAAAGCTGCCACTGCTTGGCAATATCCTTGATGAATCGGCGGAAGAAATTCGCATCGTGCTGGAGCCGAAAAGCCGCACGGTAGATCCGGAAATGTTCATGGAGTCGCTCTTCAAGGTCACGGATTTAGAGACGCGTTTCAACATGAACCTGAACGTGCTGAACGCGCAGGGTGCGCCACAGGTAATGAACCTGAAGGAAATCCTTCAGGCTTTCCTTGCACACCGCATGGAAGTGCTGGTTCGCCGCTCCGAATATCGCCTTGGGAAGATCGCCCACCGTTTAGAGATACTCGATGGCTTGCTGATAGCCTACCTGAACCTTGATGAACTCATCCGCATCATCCGCAAGGAAGATGAACCGAAGCCGATCATCATGAAAAAATGGTCGCTCACCGACTTACAGGCAGAATCCATCCTCAATATGCGCCTGCGCAATTTGCGTAAGCTCGAAGAATTCGAGATCAAACGCGAGCACGCAGACCTCAGCAAAGAACAGAAAGAACTTAAAGCCCTGCTCAAATCGGAAGATAAACGCTGGGAACGTATTGGCGAAGAGATCAAGGATATCAAGGCACGCTTTGGTGGCAAAAACCCTCTCGGTCGCCGCCGCACAGATTTTGCCGATGCGCCGGTTGGCATGGTGATAGACATTGAAGCCTTTGTTGAAAAAGAACCCATCACCATCCTCTGCTCTAAAATGGGCTGGCTGCGTGCGGTAAAAGGCCATGAGCTGGATGCATCCGAATTCAAATATAAAGAAGGTGATGAAGCCAACTTTACATTGGAAGCACAAACCACCGATAAACTGCTGGTGTTCGGCACCGATGGCCGCTTCTTCACCATCCCATGCGATAAGATCCAGCGCGGCAAAGGTTTCGGCGAGCCAGTGCGCCTGCTCATCGACCTCGCACCGGAGGAAGATATTGTGGGCATCACGGTGTTTGAACCTGCCAAAAAATATCTGGTGGCATCCACCATCGGCAAAGGGTTCATCGTGGAGTCTGATGATGTGGTTGCACAAACCAAAGGTGGCAAGCAGATACTCAATGTTCCTGCGGGTAGTAAAGCCTGCGTCATGAGCGCAGCAGTTGGTGACCATGTGGCTGTGATCGGTGAAAACCGGAAGATGCTCATCTTCCCGATATCGCAACTCCCACCAATGAAAAAAGGCCAGGGCGTAATGCTGCAAAAATACAAAGGCAGCGCGCTTGCCGATGCCAAAGTGTTCAAGCTCAAGGAAGGCTTAAGCTGGCAGCTTGGTGGCAAAGTGCGTGTAGAGACCGACCTCAAGGCGTGGATAGGCAACCGCGCCGATGCCGGCCGCCTGCCGCCTACGGGCTTCCCGAGAAGCAACCGCTTCTAACGGCAGCAGTTTATTTTCCAATAAACATTGGCACCATTTGCGGCGGTGAATTTATGCTGGTGCGAACAATATCACTCACAGGTTTATCGGTCGCCATATCCACGATCCAGGTTTCGATATGTCCGCCATCATAACCATAAATAGTCTCAGGCGTTATGTGCCGGATCTGGTAACGGCCATTAGGTTCTGCCATAAATTGAATGAACGTCATGGCTGAATGCACGCCTTTACGGAACTGAACGGCAATTCTTCTTGCACCCGGCTGCAGCGCGACCACATTGCTCCATTTATCCCATTCTCCCATAGTGGTTTTGATGTATTTACCATCAACAGAATAAATATAGGATGTATCACTTGTTAAAAGCGCATTCGATTTTTCATCATACCCCGTAATGGTGGCAGCATTAGGCGTATTCTGCACTGTATGCGCATAGATAAGCTCTTTAGGGATTTCTTTTTGTGGCGCGCATGCCATTAAGAATAAAACCAGAATTAATGCAGTCTTTTTCATGAAATCTCCCTCATGTAAAAATTTGTTATTATAATGCATTCTTAAATTTCTAGGCAGCACTCCGCTTTTCATCGATCGCCTGCTTGATCCACTGCTTGCCGCGGTGGTTCTCCACATGGTTGATGAGTGCGATCACAACCCTGCGGTCAAAATGCGTGTCAGCATTATCCAGCAGATTCTTATTGGCCTGCTCGATAGGGATTGCCGTGCGCCATGAACGCGGGCTTATCATCCCGATGAAGGCATTGGATACGGCAATGATACGGGCTGAGATAAGGATATGCTCACCCTTCATACCAAGCGGACCTGTTCCATCCCATCTTTCCTGCCATTGACGGAGTGTATCAGCCACCGGCCCATCAAAATGAATATCTTTCAGCATATCCGCTGCCGACTGCATGGAGTTGCGAATTGCCTTCTTTTCATCATCGGTAAGATTTTCTGTTTTGGTCAGCAGTTCCGGTGCAATGACTATCTTGCCAACATTCATGAGATTGCCGGCAAGACGTGTGGTTTCAACGGTTACTTCATCCAGCTGCATATCGCGCGCTACTTCATATGCCATCATGGAGACAAGGGTGGAGTGGTTAGCGGCAAATGGATCGCGCCTGTCAACCAGCCGTACCAGCGTGTGCACGATCTGCTGCTGTATTTCAATGCGGCGTTCACGCTCATGCACAGCATCACTGATATCCTGTTCCACCACCAGTGCGCCCTTGGTATCTGGCGGCAAGGTAACGATGGGGATCTGTTCCAGCGGTATATAGGCAGAGCGGATGATCTTATCTTCCTTGCCTTCTTTTACCGTCGCCGTGTCATATATGATCTGGCGTTGCTTGATGGCTTTGTCGCATTGCGCACCGATCACTTCAGCACGCGCCGCACCTTTTACATCCGCCAGCGTTTTACCCACAAGATCTTCTGCATTGGTTTTGGCCATATCCGCCGCCTGCTGGTTGGCAAACTGGAAGATATGGCGATGATCTACTATATATACAGGCTCCGGCTGGTTATTGGTTACCACCTTGAGCAGCTCTTCCTGCGCCACTGCCTGTGCCGCCAGCTTCCTGAAATGGCGTGACATGAAAATGGCACGGCGTGAATGCGCATACCACCACACGGCAACGACGATGAGTACAATGATGGCGATAAGCATGAAGAATGTCGTCACCATATTGGAGCGATACTGGTTGCTGGCCTGCAAAGCTTCCGGACGATCGATCTTGGTTATCAGCACCCATGGTGTCAGGTTGATATTGCGTGAAGTGGCAAGCACCGGCCGCTCGCGATAATCCTTCTTGAGTGCAAGAAAATTACCCGTGCTCTGGATAAGTTCCGCTTCAACAAATTTACGCTGGTCAAAATCAATCTGCTTCACCAGCGGTTTGCTGCCATCCTGCAAGGCAGAAATAAATTCGATCTTGGATGGGCCTTGCTTGCGCGCAAGGATCACTTCCAGTGTTTTTTCCACCACACCTGGGTGCTTCAGCAATGCAAACCATTTATCATTTATCAGTGTAGCACCGGCCACTTTACCGATCTGCGCTTCCGGATTTTTGTCCCCCTGTATGGAATAGACCGGCACAACAAAACCCAGCATGATGTCGCCATCCTGGTTTTTGCGGATATCTATGAAACCTTCCTTGCCTGCTGCAACCGCAGCAGCTTCCTTCACCAGGAATTCCCTTGTGGCGTTATCCATCGAAGTCGACACAACGACTTCATTTTTGCTATTCAGCACTGCAAGGCCGCTTTTGCTTTCCTGTTGCACATTAGCACGGATATCCGTGTTGCTGGCTTCAGCAAATCCACCCTTTTCAGCAGTGAACATGAGCAGGTTGCGCAAATAGGCTTTCTGAGCTGAGCCCTGCGCTGAATTATTACTTACCTGTGCGGGTGCCATCTGCAGCTCAGTCATGTAAAGTTGCAGGGATGGATTGCCGGCAAGAGCACGCAGCATATCGAATTGATCGCCTATCCAATCATTGAGTGCTTCAGTGCGGCTTTCCGAAACAAGGTTCAGCTTTTCGCGCCATGTCTGCAAATCGCGGTCAAGGTCCAGCGCGGCATAACGGCTGACCAGCCACATACCCGTAATCACGATTAATGTGACCAGCGTAGCGATGCTGTAAAGTTTTGGGCCAAAATGCGGCATCTCCACCGCTGCAATTCTATCTTTTACGGACACAACACACCTCGCTAACTAGCTATTTCGTTAAGGAAACTGGCATAAAACCCCATTTTTGTCATGGGTTATTATTGGTAATAGGCCCACCACCAGTCCTCATTCACACTATATATAGGGCGGTAGTGGTATATTTTCTTGGCGGGCATCACCTGGTCGATCTGGTTATCCAGTATGAACATGTCACCTTTGTCATCATACACACCTAATATAGCGTGGATGATACCGCCCAGGTTAAAGTCCTGCACAATGATGATACGCATATTATCAAGTGATATGCCGAGTGCCTTCAGTGAATAATATTTGGCGATGGCATAATCTTCGCAATCACCATTGACGCTGATGAACTCATGCGGTGTTTCCCAGAAATCTTCCATACCCCAGTTCAACTGGTCGACAATATAAGGGTGTTCATTACCCCAGTCGTTCACTGCATCCAGTTGCTCTTGTAATGTTTTACCCTCGATGGATTTGATCATTTCCTTCCATGAACGGACAGCACATGGATGGAACTCAATCGTGTCGCATTTTTCTTCATCGAGTTTTTTCTGTTCATCAAAACGTTTCAGCGTGCCAGTCCATTTGGGAAATGGTTTCAGATTTTCTGAACGCGAACTCGGCATGGAAAGATAAGAAGACGATGCGGCAAGAACAGATGAAGTGTTCAGAAAAAAAAGCAGCGCTGCACTGTGTAATGAGATGAATAATGTCTGTCGCATGGTGTGCTCATCATAGTTACACAAGCATGTAACGCAATAAAAATGTGATTTTTATATCACACTTGAAACGAAATTATTTTATATCGCATTTGATATAAATGATTCCTATTCAGCGAAAACAACGCAGAAAATGTTTTTTTGATTCTTTTAAAACAGAGATTGAGCGCGTATTTCAACATAATCAAAATTCATTTCGTATGTGATATGATTTTTGATCCTGCAACCTGCTCTGTCGAGTAGCTACAAAAGGTTGCGATTCACGTTAATAAAAAATTTATCATTTCAGGGTTATCTTGTCCGAAGTACACGCATACATGGTGTGTGTGTGTATTAGAAATTAAAACATGGAGTACTATCATGGCTGTTAAGAAAAAAGCTAAAAAAGCTGTTAAGAAAAAAGCTACCAAAAAAGTTGCGAAAAAGAAGTCTTCAAAGAAGACCGCAAAAAAAAAAGTAGCTAAGCGTGCTGTAAAAAAAGCTAAGCCACGTCGCGCTAGCATGCGCTCAATGGCTCGCTCTTCAGCAGCAAAAAGGTCTGGTGCCCGTCTCTAATTGATACGGTAACTGACCCAAAAAATAAGGGGCTTCACTTGAAGCCCCTTTTTTGCATCTGCTTTTCGGTGCACATAAAAAAACTCCCGCTGGAAGCGGGAGTTTTTCATGGAGGTAAACCAACTATGCAGCCGGTTCGCGTTTTTTGCTGATACGGTCGGAGATATCTTCGCCCGTCTGCTGGTCAACAACCCGCATGGAGAGACGGATCTTCCCACGGTTATCCATTTCCAGCACTTTTACTTTTACGCTGTCGCCTTCTTTTACCACGTCTTCCACTTTAGCAACGCGGTAATCAGCCAGTTCGCTGATATGCACCAGGCCATCTTTCGGGCCCATGAAATTCACGAACGCACCGAAATCAACAACGCGCACTACTTTGCCGCTATAAATCTGGCCAATTTCAGGCTCAGCGACAATGGAGTAAATCCAGTCATAGGCTTTCTTGCCGCTTTCTTCACTGGTTGCAGCAATCTTGCAAAGGCCGGTATCATCGATATCGATCTTGGCACCGGTCACTTCGGTGATCTCACGGATCACTTTGCCACCAGAACCGATCACATCACGGATCTTATCCTTCGGAACCTGAATAGTGGTGATGCGCGGCGCCGTTGCACCAACACTTCCACGAGCTTCAGACAGTGCTTTGCTCATTTCACCCAGGATGTGCTTACGGCCACCATGTGCCTGCTCAAGCGCAACCTTCATGATCTCTTCAGTGATACCATCGATCTTGATATCCATCTGGAGCGCGGTGATACCTTGTTCGGTACCAGCCACTTTGAAATCCATATCGCCGAGATGGTCTTCATCACCGAGAATATCGGAAAGAACGATGAAACCTGTTTTCTCTTTGATAAGACCCATGGCAATACCAGCAACCGGGCGACGCAGCGGAACACCCGCATCCATCAGTGCCAGCGAGCTGCCACACACGGTCGCCATGGAAGACGAGCCGTTGGATTCAGTGATTTCCGATACGCAGCGGAGTGTGTACGGGAATTCTTCCTTGTTAGGAAGCATCGGGCGAATGGCGCGCCATGCCAGCTTGCCATGGCCGATTTCGCGGCGGCCCGGGCCAGACATACGACCAACTTCACCGGTTGAATAAGGCGGGAAGTTATAATGCAGCATGAAGCGTTCAGTGTATTCACCATCGAGCGCATCAATACGTTGCTCATCCTGGCCGGTGCCAAGTGTTGCAACCACGATAGCCTGTGTTTCACCACGGGTGAACAGCGCGGAACCATGCGTTTGTGGCAGGAGACCTGCAAGACATTCAATCTGGCGAACATCCGCAGCACCACGACCATCGATACGTTTCTGGCTTTCGACTACATCGGTGCGAACGATATCCTGTTCCACTTTTTTGATAAGGCTTTTGATGGTTTTTTCATCATGGCCTGCTTCAATATATGCAGCTTTTGCCTGGCTCTTGATCTCATCAAGGCGTGTTGAGCGTTCCTGTTTACCGGTCAGTTTATAGGCAGCACGCAGGTCGGCTTCTGTCATCTGGCGAATATGCGCAGCCAACTCAGAATTATCCGGCTTCTTGAAATCCCAAGGATCTTTAGCGCAAGCTTCTGCCAGCTCAATGATCATATCCATTACAGGCTGCATTTGCTTGTGGCCGAACATAACAGCACCCAGCATGGTTTCTTCGGAAAGTTCCCGTGCTTCGGATTCAACCATAAGCACGGAGCGTTTTGTTCCGGCAACAACCAGTTCCAGCTTGCTCTCAGCAAGCTGTTGTTTTGTTGGGTTCAGTGCATACTGGCCATCAATGTAACCAACGCGCGCAGCGGCAAGCGGGCCCATGAATGGAACGCCAGAAATGGTAAGAGCCGCAGATGCGCCGATGAGCGACACAACATCCGGATCATTTTCCAGATCATGTGACAGGAGCGTGCACACAATTTGTGTTTCGTTATAGAAACCTTCTGGAAACAGTGGGCGGATCGGGCGATCGATAAGGCGGCAGGTAAGAATTTCTTTTTCGCTTGGTTTGCCTTCGCGCTTGAAGAAACCACCCGGAATTTTACCGGCAGCGAATGCTTTTTCCTGATAATTAATGGTGAGTGGGAAGAAATCCACATCTGGCTTTGGTGTCTTGGCGGCAACCACGGTGCAGAGCACAACGGTGTTACCATACGTAGCGAGTACCGCGCCGTCTGCCTGGCGTGCAATGCGGCCAGATTCCAGAGTAAGCGTACGGCCACCCCATTCAATTGATTTTTTGGTGATATTAAACATAACAGTTCCTTTCTGTTGATTTAGAAAGGTACCGGGCTGGTTCTAGGGCCTAACAAAATAACGCCGCAGCGTTGCTTTATTGTCATTCCTGCGAAAGCAGGAATCTTACTTCCTTTACTGTCATTCCCGCAAAAGCGGGAATCCAGTTCTTATTTTACTAGATCCCCGATAAATGCTTACGCATTTTCGAGGATGACGGGAATCTAAGCGGCAAAGCCGCTAAGATTTACCGTCATTTACGGATGTTCAGTTTCTTGATGAGACCTTCATAACGGGCTTCGTCCACGCGCTTCAGGTAATCCAGCAGGTGACGACGACGGCCAACCAGACGCAGCAGGCCGCGGCGTGAATGGTGGTCGTTCTTATGGGTACCAAAATGCTCGGTGAGCTGATTGATACGGTCGGTGATCAGTGCGACCTGCACTTCTGGTGAACCGGTATCATTCTTTTCCTGAGCGAAATCTTTAATGATCTTCTGTTTCGTATTTTGAGCTTTGCTCGACATCGCAGCTTCTCCTTTTCAAATGTTAAAAACTCTCACCGGCTTTATCTGACCATCAGCAACGCT
This sequence comes from uncultured Rickettsiales bacterium, assembly GCA_964487265.1. GTDB lineage: Bacteria > Pseudomonadota > Alphaproteobacteria > Rickettsiales > SXRF01 > CAZAQK01. The sequence continues at coordinate 10,126 of CAZAQK010000053.1, forward strand.
GCATATGGCAA
>CAZAQK010000054.1:0-10040 GCA_964487265.1 uncultured Rickettsiales bacterium
TGCATATTGTGGATGTCGCCGGTGGCACGGGTGATATTGCGGCACGCATCCGCAAAAAAGCAGATTGCCGCGTTACCATCATTGATATCAATGAACAGATGCTGCTTGCTGGCCGTGACCGGCTGATCGATACCGGCGCATCCACCGGCATTGAGTGGATATGTGGCAATGCTGAAGCCCTGCCCGTGCCGGATTCCAGCGCGGATGCATATACTATCGCATTCGGTATCCGCAACGTGACGCATATCGATAAAGCACTTGCGGAAGCATTCCGTGTGCTTAAGCCAGGCGGCAGATTTCTCTGCCTTGAATTTAGCGAAGTGAAGCAGGATCTGCTGCGCAAAATTTATGATGAATATTCGTTCCGCGTTATCCCGCAGGTCGGCAAAATGGTGACGGGTGATGCCAGCTCTTACCAGTATCTCGTGGAAAGCATCCGCCGCTTCCCGAATCAGGAAAAATTTGCTGATATGATAAAAACCGCAGGCTTCGGCAATGTACAATATCGCAGCCTGACGCAAGGTGTGGTCGCCATCCATTCCGGCAGGAAGTTTTGATGCTGCGCACACTCCGTAACAGCCGCCGCCTGATTTTCATCGCCTATACGCTGGCGCGGGAAGATGCTGTTTTTATCTTCCGTGATCTGGGATTCCTACCTGTTTTCACACGCATTATTGAAATACTCTTTGCCCGCCGCCAGCCCAACAAAACCCAAGGTGAAAAGCTGGCATCAGCATTGGAAAAACTGGGGCCAGCATTCATCAAGCTGGGGCAGGCACTTTCCACACGCTCCGATTTAATTGGTGATGCGCTGGCGACAGATCTCTCGCGTCTGCGCGATGCGCTGCCGCCCTTTCCCAGCCATGTGGCCCGCGCCACCATAGAGTCAGAGCTGGGCAGGCCGCTTGCTGAATGCTTCCAATCATTTGATGATACGCCCGTTGCAGCAGCTTCCATCGCACAGGTGCATAAAGCAACGACGTTAGCTGGCAAAGATGTTGCCGTAAAAATCCTGCGGCCAGAGATCGAGAAGGCTTTTGCGCGCGACCTTGACCTGTTCTTCTGGCTTGCCGCACTCATCGCCCGCAATGCCGAACGTGCGCGCCGCATGAAACCGCTGGAAGTGGTGCGCACATTGAAAGAATCGGTGTTCTTTGAATTGGATCTGCGCTTCGAGGCGGCAGCAGCCAGTGAACTGGCAGATAATATTGCAAAGCATGATACCGGCCTGCATGTTCCGGCAGTGGATTGGAACCTCACCTCCCGCCGTGTGCTGACACTCGATTGGGTAGATGGCATTTCGCTAAGTGATGTGCAGGCGATAAAAAACAGCGGCCATGACATCAACCTGATACTCGCCAAAGCGGCTACCAGCCTGTTTTTACAAATATTCAAAGATGGCTTTTTCCACGCTGACCCACACCCGGGAAATTTATTTTTAGACAGGAATGGCGACCTGGTGCTGGTGGATTTCGGCATCATGGGAAGGCTGGATATGGAATCGCGCATTTATATTGCCGAGATCATGCGCGGCTTCCTCAATGAGGATTACCGCCATGTGGCAGAAGTGCATTTCCGCGCTGGTTATGTGCCTGCCGGTAAATCGCTGGAAGCCTTCACGCAGGCTTGCATGGCCGTTGCTAAGCCTATTACGGGTAGGCCATTGAATGAAATTTCCGTGGCAAACCTGCTTGGCCAGATGTTCAAGATCGCTGCTGAATTTGAAATGGAAACGCAGCCTCAGCTGCTTCTCATGCAAAAAACACTGATGGTGACAGAAGGTGTTGGCCGCATGCTGAACCCCAAGCTCAATATGTGGGAGCTTTCGCGCCCTATCATTGAACGCTGGGCGGAAGAGCAGTTCGGTGCCGCCGGCAAGCTGAAAGAAGCGGCACGCGAAGGTAAGGATATACTCACCAAATTCCCGCACATGCTGCGTTCGTTTGAGCGCGCCGTTATCAACCTTGCCGACCCCGCTGGCATCCGGCTGCATCCGCTGACGATTGCAGAAATGAACACACAACGCGCATTACAACAGAAATACTGGCTGGTATTGGGGTGGAGTACGCTTGTTACTGTTTTCGTTTATTTGCTGGCTGTTCATTGAACTCGAAAACCCCGGCAATGCGCCCACGATAGCGGTTTATCTTCGCCTTGTTGAAAAAGAACGTGTAATAGGATGCTTTCGCCGCATATTCCAGGTTCAGGCGGCGCGCCAGTTTCTTGGCTGCACGCTCGCCTTTATATTTTTCTTCCAGATACAGGCGTGAATAAATCAAATGCTGCTGCTTGAAATATTCCGCTTTGGCATTTGGTATGCCACTGGACGCGCCCATCATATGCACGGCCCTCGCCTGCGGCACATACACCAGCCCAAACCCCGCCTTGCGTGCACGCAGGCACAGATCATCATCTTCGTAATAGAGAAAAATATTTTTATCAAAAAAGCCGATGGTGCGCAGGTGCTTCATATTGCATAACCAAACCGCACCTGAGAGAAAATCCGCGCATATATCGGCAGCCGGATGTATAAAATCGCCTTTGTGTTTCTCACGGTCGAAGACATTCTGCTTGTAGCTTTTATGCAAGCCGCCCTGCTCGTCATACAGGGCTGGAGCTAATATCGCCGCATCGGGATATTTTACTGCTGCATCAAGAAGTGTTTCCAGCGCACCGCTTTCCATCGCCGCATCAGGGTTTATGAGCAATGCGTAATCCGTCTGCACTTTGGCAAGGCCGGTGTTATTGGCACGGCCAAACCCTTCGTTTCGCGGATTCTCAATGATTTTTACCGCAGGAAATTTGGCCTGCACAAACTCACACGTGTCATCTGTGCTGCAATTATCGACCATGATGACCTGTGCCACCGAAGGTGATCGCAACACTGCCTGAAGGCATGGCTCAATCACGCTTTCGCTGTTGTAGGTAACGATGATGACGGTGGTATTTTTTTCGTGAGGCATAACAGGATGTTGAGACAAACCATTTCTTCTGATACCCTTACAGCATGAAATACTTCTTTGCCATACTCATTGTTGCCGCAGGGCTTTATTACTGGTTCAAGCCACCGGCCGATGCGGTTTACCGGGGTGATCGCGGCCAGACATTGTCAGAAGCTGAGAAAGTTTATTATGTGCAGAGCTTTGATTATGCCATGAGCGTGATGCCAAACGACCAGCCGCATCTGTGGGAAAGTTATAATGGCAAAGGCAGCATTTCACCGCGCCAGCTTTACACCAGCAAATCAAAATCCAGTTGCCGACAGTTCTCGGAGAATTTTACCATTGGTGGTTATGCCGGTTCACAGGAAGGCATTGCCTGTAAACGCCAGGGCAAGGATGGCTGGTGCCGTATCAAGGCCGGAAACCCGGAAACCTGTGCATTGGAAGACAGGGCGATTGCCATCAGCTTCGGCGGGCTGAATGTGGGCACGATCGATGTGGGCAGCCTCAAGGTCGGTGGGGTAGATGTGAATATCGGCGCGCCGGATGGCGGCATTGGCAAGGTCGGCACGCCGGACACGCCGGATACATCGGTGGATAAACCCGGGTTCCTGCCAAAGCTCGAAGGCCGCAAAAGCGGTGAAACCAGCGCAGACTGGCTGATCCAGCCTTAATCTTATAAAGGTAATTCATGATTCGACATATACTCTACATTCTAACGTGTGTTTTATTTTGCAGTCAGGCACTCGCCATGCCAGCATCAGGCCAGCGTTACAAGGCCGTTGCATTTGATTACTTCGTCATTTTCAATCCCAATTCTGTCATTCCACACGTGGAAAAAATATTCCCCGGCAAGGGCGAAGCTTTCACAAAAGCATGGCGCGCCAAACAATTTGAGTATGGCTTCCTGCGTTCAATCACCGGCAAACATGAGGATTTCTTCAAAGTTACCGAGGATGCACTGGTGTACACTACCGAAGCAATGAAGCTGGAACTTACAGCGGAGAATAAGCAAAAATTGCTCAATGCTTATCTCACAATGGAATTATGGCCAGATGCCAAGGCAGGGCTGGAAAAACTCAAAGCCTCAGGCATAAAAATTATCACCATTGCCAATTTCAGCGACAGGATGCTTAAAGCCAATGCCGATAATGCCGGCATCACGCCACTGTTTGATGAGCTGTTGAGCACGGAAGTGAATGGAACATACAAGCCAGACGCCAAAGCCTACGCTTTAGGCCACACCCGCCTCGGCTTAAAGAAAGAAGAAGTGGTGTTTGCCGCGTTTGGTGGCTGGGATGCTTACGGCGCAAAGAGTTACGGCTATCCCACAGTGTGGGTGAACCGCTTCAACCTGCCAGTGGAAAAGCTGGGTATCGAGGCCGACAAAACCTCAGGCGACTTTCAGGGATTGCTGGATTTCGTGCTTCAATAATTCTAAAGCTGCTACACCACAACATTATGCAGCTTCTCTATATTATTTATATAGAACAATATCTTATTAACAAAAATCATTTTATTAACAAACCTTCACAATCCTGTAACACAGGAATGTTATGATGAGCTTATAAGAAAAAAAATAACACCATAACAACGGAGTCATTATGGCTAATGCTTTGAATAACTCACCCTTTATCAAAACCACTTTTGTGGCAATTGCGCTTGTTATAAGCAGCATTTCATCGGCAGCACATGCTGAAGATTTCCTGAAAAACGTGTCCACCCAAGGGCTCGACCAACTTAGCCTTGATGTCAACGTCCTTGATTCTCAGGATCGTGTTGTCTGTAAAGAAAATGATCAAGATCCCAAAAGAAAAGCTATCGAAGATGAAATTGCAAGGATAAAGGCCAGAATGGCCGTATTACAAGGCAGGATACCATACTCAAGGAATACTATTAAAGGCCTTAAAGACGATATCAGCAGATTAGAAAGACAACTTGAAAGGGCCAAGGACGATCTTCATGCGTTTAGAACAACGCCTACGGGAGGCCTGAGCCGGGAACAAATAGAAGAGATACTTAAAGAATTGAACAAAAATATACAATTCATTGAGGATGCCATCTCTAAATCAAATTCACAAATTCTTATTCTGGAAGCAAATATCGCAAATTATCAAAATGAATTGGAGCAATTAAGGCTTCAATTAATAGCTGCTGAGGAAAAACTCAGGGTTTACGATCAAAGAAAAGCCATCGCCTGCGTTGATCGGAGATAAACTGTCATCAAGCTGTAATAGTAAGTTGCTATAATAAGCCTAACGAAAACGTAAAAAAGGAACCACAATGACCAAGTTTTATAAAAACTCATCTGCTATCAAAACTGTTTTTGTTGGCATTATTCTGGCTTCAACCAGCATATCCTCCGCATCACATGCCGAATATATTCTGACAACCGCAGTGACCCAAGGGCTCGAAAGCCAGCTAAGCTTGGAAAACCCACAAATTATCGCTGTTATGCAACTGTTAGAGCAGGGTAATTGCCAGAATCCCCAGGATCCGGTCCCAGTCACACAAGGCACTCCACAGTCTCAAACTGATCGAGTCATAGCAGATCTTGAGAGCAGCATTAAAGGTTTTGAAGAATTGCTCAAAAAAGCAAAGGCAGAAAAAGCTGTATTTGAAAAGCAGATTAAGGAGCTAGAAAAACAGAAAAAAGCAATATTGGATGGCCTTAGCAGATTCACAGAAGAACAATATCGCGACGAACTACGGAAAGTACAGCCAGAATTGCAGAAAATAAACGCAGAAATCACAAAACTTAAGTTAGATATGATGCCATCAGCGACTGAAGTTGAGAGTCTCGAGCGGTCAATAAAGATGTACAAAGATCTTCTTAAGAAAGCTAAGGAATGCTTTAAAGAGCCAAAGAAGACCATGCAACAACGTTAAATAAACTTATAAACACAAAAATTCTGGAGTCATTATGACTAACTTTTTGAATACGTCACACTTCATCAAAACCACTTGTTTGGCGGTTGTGCTTATTATAAGCAGCATCTCATCAGCATCACATGCCCAGAGTCTTCTGGCAACCGTATCAACTGGCGGGCTTGAAGGTCAACTGATCCTCGATGCAAATCCGCAGACCATCGAAAATATGGAGATGTTAAACCAAATAAATAAAGGCATTTGTTCGAATGACATAGAGAAGTTAGAGAAATTTTTAAGAGAAATTGGGAAGCAACGAGCAGAGATAGAAGACCAGATTAGAAAAGAAACGGCTGCAAAAGCTGCTGAGATAAAGAGGCTTGAGGAAGAAATTGATAGACTAAGAGAAAGGATAGCAGATGCGAAACGTATCATTGAAAGGCATGGTGGGAATCCTGACACTGCTCCGGGGGTTATAGAGTTGAGGGCTAAGCTTACCCAAGCCAGATTGGACCTGGAAAAGGCTAAAGCACCGCTTAAGATCCTGGAAGACCAGCTATCAAAGATTAAAGTACAATATGACTTTGTTGAAATGTGCATAAGAGATGCTAAAATAACTGAAAGAAATAAGAGATAAATTGATACTCTTTCCTTCAATAAAAGCCGGAGCACCCCTCCGGCTTTTATTTTGCCAGAATATGCTGAACCTGCTTCACCACTGCATCGAACATCTCCGGTGTCAGCGTACCCGTATTGATGTTATAGCGCGAGGTGTGGTAGCTGTTGATGAGTGTAATACTATCATTCTGGGCGAAGCCACAAAATGGCGTAGTCGAAGAATCTTTTTTAGATCCTTCGATTCGCTTACGCTCACTCAGGATGACATCTCGGTAAATTTCATGTACCGCCCCATGGGAAAACTTGAAGGCAGAGGCTTTCTGCCCCAGTGCCCGCAGCACCGCCGCATGCGATACCGCACCAAGTGACAATATCACCTTCAGCTTCGGCATGGCGGCGATCTCGGCCTTCAGGAACTGGTTGCATTGCTTTATTTCTGATGGCTCTGGCTTATTCTCCGGTGGCACACAGCGCACGGCATTGGTGATGCGGCAGTTGATCAACTGCAAGCCGTCATCCGGGCTTTCCCTGTAGTCTCCTTTGGCAAGACCATTGGCCAGCAGTGCATGGTATAAAATGAGCCCCGCATAATCGCCCGTAAATGGCCGCCCAGTGCGGTTGGCACCCTTCAGGCCCGGTGCAAGGCCGACTATCAATATCTCGGCCCCCAGCCCGCCGAAAGAAGGTACTGGTGCATTATGGAACCCCTTATATTCCATACGGTTTTTCGCATGAAAATCACACAGGCGGGGGCATAAATTGCAGTTTTTATCCGGCAGGATGTTAAGCATTGGCGGTTTTTTTCATAAAAAAACAAAATACCTCTTGAAACCTCATACCATAGGCCTATATCAGAGCACACCAAATTATGCTTATCCTCGCAAACGCAGGCTGAGCCTTGTTTTTAACATTTTAGGGAGACTATCTCATGAAGATCAGACCATTAGGCGATCGCATCGTTGTTGAGCGCATCGAACAGGATACCAAAACCGCTGGTGGCATTATCATTCCAGATACAGCCAAGGAAAAACCAAAGCAGGGTAAAGTGCTGGCTGTAGGCCCGGGCGCGAAAGATGAAAGCGGCAAACGCGTTGCCATGGATGTATCCGTTGGCGATATCGTGCTCTTCACCCAATGGGCAGGCAACGAAATGAAGATCGATGGCAAAGAATACCTCGTAATGAAGGAATCTGATGTCATCGGCATTCTGGAAGAAGGCAAGGCAGGCAAGAAAGCCGCCTAAGTTAATGAGTTGCTGGTTGTTGGTTGCTAGTTTCTAGTAGCCTGCCAGCAACAAGCAACCAATGACTAACAACCAATTTTACGGAGTAAAATTTTATGTCAGCTAAAGAACTTAAATACGGCTCTGAAGCCCGCGAGCAGATCCTCGTTGGCGCGCAGAAACTTGCTAACGCAGTAAAAGTGACCCTTGGGCCTCGTGGCCGCAACGTAGTGATCGAAAAATCATACGGCGCACCGCGCATCACCAAAGACGGTGTATCGGTTGCAAAAGAGATCACCCTGCCAAACAAATTCCAGAACATGGGCGCGCAGATGCTGCGTGAAGTGGCCAGCAAATCCGCGGATCTCGCGGGTGACGGCACCACCACCGCAACCGTTCTGGCGCAGGCTATTTTCACCGAAGGCAGCAAAGCTGTTGCGGCTGGCCTGAACCCGATGGATCTGAAACGCGGTATCGAAGCTGCGGTTGATTCCGTAGTGAAAGAGATCCAGAAAAAAAGCAAACCTGTTAATTCCAAAGCTGAATGGGCACAGGTTGCTACCATCTCTGCGAATGGCGACAAAGAAGTTGGCGATAAAATTGCTGAAGCCATGCAGAAAGTTGGCCGTGAAGGCGTTATCACCGTTGAGGAAGCCAAAGGCCTCGAATTCGAACTGGAAACCGTTGAAGGTATGCAGTTTGACCGTGGCTACCTCTCTCCATACTTCGTGACAAATGCGGAGAAAATGGTGGTTGAACTGGAAAACCCATACATCCTTATCTTCGAAAAGAAGCTCGGCGCTCTCCAGCCAATGCTGCCACTGCTTGAAGCAGTTGTTCAGCAGCAGCGTCCTCTCCTCATCATCGCGGAAGATGTTGAAGGTGAAGCACTTGCTACGCTGGTTGTGAACAAGCTGCGTGGCGGCCTGAAAGTGGCTGCTGTTAAGGCTCCTGGCTTCGGCGACCGCCGCAAGGCAATGCTCGATGATATCGCTATCCTCACCGCCGGTGAAGTTATCAGCGAAGATCTCGGCATGAAACTCGAAGGCGTAACGCCAAAGAGCCTCGGCCGTGCGAAGAAAGTGGTTATCGATAAGGACAACACCACCATCGTTGATGGTGCTGGCAAAAAAGCCGAAATCGAAGCTCGCTGCAACCAGATCCGTGCTCAGGTAGAAGAAACCTCTTCTGACTATGACCGCGAAAAACTGCAGGAACGCCTTGCTAAACTCTCTGGCGGCGTAGCTGTCCTGAAAGTTGGCGGTTCTTCAGAAGTGGAAGTGAAAGAACGCAAAGACCGCGTTGATGATGCGCTGCACGCTACCCGCGCTGCCGTTGAAGAAGGCATCGTACCAGGCGGCGGTTGCACCCTCCTCTACGCTTCCAAAGCACTCGACAAGCTCAAAGTGGAAAATGACGACCAGAAAGCCGGTGTTGCGATCATTAAACGCGCACTCCAGGCTCCCGTTCGCCAGATCGCTGAAAACGCTGGCCTCGATGGTGCAGTGGTTGCCGGCAAGATCTTAGAGAGCAACGATACCAACTATGGTTTCGATGCGCAAAGCCTTGAGTATTGTGACCTCATCAAAGCCGGTATCATCGACCCAACCAAAGTAGTACGCGCTGCATTGCAGGGTGCTGCTTCGGTTGCAAGCTTGCTTATCACCACCGAAGCCATCATTGCTGACCTGCCGGAAGAAAAACCAGCAGGTGCGCCAGCTGGCGGTATGGGTGGCATGGGCGGCATGGGTGATATGGGCTTTTAAAGCCTAAGCCCCGCATTTATTGCGGGGTCTGTCACATTTGATCGACCAATAGAAAAGGCTGTGGTGATTATCACAGCCTTTTTCTTATAATATTCAATATATTAAGCTGAAATAACCAGACCCCGCCATACGGCGGGGATTTCCACAGCCCTTTACTGTTTCTCCGTCACAGAACTTTAACAATAAAAACCGCTAAAGTGTGCTAGATTATCAGGGTGGAATAGTCTTTTAAGCCGTTTGCCCAAGGAGTTGTTATTAGCTTAACGCCTGAAAAAGAAACAGAAATCAAGAACCCGACCACCCCAGCGGATGGCGCGGCACAGGCTGCTGCGGCCACGGATCAGGCGCAGGCACTGGAAAAGGCTGCCGAAGCACCTGCAAAGTTACCCGATTCCAAAGAAAAAGAGTTCGAATCCAAGGGTTATAAAATCCACAACGAAATTACCTATCGCGGTATCGATTGGTTATTGAATTCAGCCATCGGAGTGAGCGTCGCATACTGGACACAAAAAACCAAGAGCGGTATCGAAGGTTTTGCAAAACCTGTAGCTAATTTTTATGACCGGTTACTTAAACCAATCTTAAAGAAAGAAAACACACGCAAAGTTGGTGTAAAAGGCGGCA
>CAZAQK010000055.1:0-9921 GCA_964487265.1 uncultured Rickettsiales bacterium
TATGATCGGTGGTACACTTGCCCATCTGTGTGAACTTAAAAACCTTGGCGATGTGGTGCTGTTCGATATCGCCGAAGGCCTGCCGCAGGGCAAGGCGCTGGATATTTCGCAGAGCTCTGCCGTAGACGGTTGCGATGTACATTTGAAAGGCACAAATGATTATGCCGACCTTAAGAATTCTGACGTAGTGATCGTTACCGCTGGCGTACCGCGTAAACCTGGTATGAGCCGCGATGATTTACTTGCCATCAATACCGGCATCATCAAAACCGTTGCCGATAACATAAAAAAGCACTGCCCGAATGCTTTCGTCATCGTCATCACCAACCCGCTCGATGCAATGGTATGGGTGATGCAGAAGCTTTCCGGCCTTCCTGCCAACAAAGTGGTGGGTATGGCGGGTGTGCTGGATTCTTCACGCTTTGCTTATTTCCTCGCAGAAGAGCTGAAGGTGTCCATCTCCGATATCAATGCCTTCGTGCTCGGCGGCCATGGTGACACCATGGTGCCAGTGGTGAATTACACCACTATCTCAGGCATCCCGCTTCCTGAATTCGTGAAAATGGGCTGGCTGAAACAGGAAAAACTGGATGCTATCGTGCAGCGCACGCGCGATGGCGGTGCTGAGATCGTTGGCCTGCTCAAGACTGGTTCGGCATTCTATGCACCGGCGGCTTCAGCTATCCGCATGGCGGAAGCGTATCTTTATGACAAAAAACGCATCCTTCCATGTGCGGCGCATCTTTCCGGCCAGTATGGCGTGAAAGACCTGTACGTAGGTGTTCCCTGCGTGATTGGGGCAAGCGGCGTTGAGAAAATTGTTGAAATTTCGCTGAATCCGGAGCAGAAAGCCATGTTTGATAAGTCCGTTGATGCGGTAAAAGGCTTGTGTTCGGCCATTAAGCTGGATGGTGCCAAGGCAGCGTAAATAGTGACTGGGTGGCTGAGGGACTAGGTGGTAGAAAACCACCGAGCCACCGAGCCACCGAGCCACATAGTCACAGGAGTTACTAAATGAATATACATGAATATCAAGCCAAGCAGATACTGGCCAAATACAAAGTGGCAGTGCCACGCGGCCAGGTTGCATACACGCCGCATGAAGCAGTGCAGGTGGCACAGAACCTTGGTGGTAAGCTCTGGGTGGTGAAGGCCCAGATCCATGCAGGTGGTCGTGGTAAAGGTGGTGGCGTAAAGCTCGCCAAATCGCTGGATGAAGTGGAAACACTCGCCAAAAATATGATCGGCATGACGCTCATTACGCACCAGACCGGCCCGGAAGGCAAGCTCGTTAAGCGTATTTATGTGGAAGAAGGCACAAGCATTGCCAAGGAACTTTACCTAAGCATGCTGGTAGATCGCGCAACTTCACAGGTGACATTTGTTGCCTCAAGCGAAGGTGGCGTAGAAATTGAAGAAGTGGCAGAAAAACATCCTGAACGTATTATCAAGCTGGCGGTTGATCCGGCCGCTGGTTTGCAGCCGTTCCATATCCGCAAGCTGGCATTCGGCTTAGGCCTTGCCAAAGAAGTGCAGGCAGAATTCGCGCCGTTCATCGAGCGGCTTTACCGTGCTTTCATGGATACGGATGCTTCGCAGCTGGAAATTAATCCGCTGGTCATTACTGGTGATAACCACATCATCGCGCTCGATGCGAAATTCAATTTCGATGAGAACGCTCTATTCCGTCATCCTGATATTCATGAACTGCGTGATCCGGATGAAGAAGATCCGCTGGAGCAGAAAGCCGCTAAATTTGGCCTTTCTTACATCAAAATGGATGGCAATATCGGCTGCATGGTAAATGGCGCAGGCCTTGCCATGGCAACCATGGACATTGTGAAGCTCTACGGTGGCACGCCAGCTAACTTCCTCGACGTAGGCGGTGGCGCTAACCGTGAAAAAGTAACCGAGGCCTTCAAGCTGATTCTCTCGGATTCCAATGTGGAAGGCATTCTCGTGAATATTTTTGGAGGCATCATGCGCTGCGATATCATTGCAGAAGGTATTATCACCGCTGCACGCGAAGTGAATCTGCACGTGCCGCTCGTTGTGCGCTTGGAAGGCACCAACGTGGAGCTTGGCAAGAAAATGCTGGCATCATCAGGCCTTGCCATCACTACGGGTGATAATCTCGGTGACGCGGCGGAAAAAATCGTCGGTGCAGTAAAACGTAAAGCTGCTTAATTTTTCTCGGGGGAGAACAATCTATGAACATTTCACGTACAATCGCTACTGCTTCTTTGCTTATTCTTTCTGCCTGCGCATCGGTAACGGTGGGTAGCGAACAGCTCATCGCGGTGAAAACAACACCAGTGGAAGGCTCGCGCTGCGAAATCCAGAACCCGAAAGGCAAGTGGGTGATCGAACGCACGCCCGGCACGGCAACCATTGCCAAAGCCCGTGGTGAAATGGTCGTGACCTGTTCGAATCCTAACGGTAAAACCGCAAGCCGCCGGGCGGAGTCTGACAGTAAGGCCGAAGCTTTCGGCAACATTATCATTGGTGGCGGTGTGGGTGCCGTTGCTGATATGGCAACCGGGGCTGCCTATCTTTATCCTTCCGAAATCGTGGTTGATCTGAATGGCAATAACCCGCCTATTAAAGCTGTTCCTGATACGGAAGAAGAAAAAGAACGCAAAGCGGAAGATGCCAATAAATCACAATATCCAAAATAAATCGTAGGAATCATCATGAGCATTCTCGTCAATAAAAACACCAAGGTCATTTGTCAGGGCTTCACTGGCCGTGAAGGTACATATCATTCCGAACAGGCTGTGGCGTATGGCACCAAGATGGTTGGCGGTGTAACGCCGGGCAAAGGTGGCACAAAACATATCGACCTGCCAGTGTTTGACACAGTGGAAGAAGCGGTACACAAAACCGGTGCGAATGCTTCGGTGATTTACGTGCCACCTAAATTCGCGGCAGATGCGATCTTGGAAGCCATTGATGCACAGCTGGAACTGGTGGTGTGTATCACCGAAGGTATTCCTGTGCTTGACATGGTGAAGGTAAAACGCGCACTTTCCGGCAGCAAGACCCGCCTTGTTGGTCCTAACTGCCCGGGTGTTATCACCCCGGGTGAATGCAAAATCGGCATCATGCCCGGCCACATCCATAAAAAAGGCAAGATCGGTATCGTATCGCGCTCCGGCACCCTCACCTATGAGGCGGTGGCGCAGACCTCTGCTGAAGGCCTTGGCCAGTCCACCTGCGTGGGCATTGGCGGTGACCCGGTGAATGGCACCAACTTCATTGATTGCATCGATTTATTCCTTGGCGATCCGGATACCGACGCCATCGTCATGATCGGTGAGATCGGTGGTAGTGCAGAAGAAGAAGCAGCTGAATTCATCAAGAAAAATAAAACTAAAAAGCCGATCGTTGGTTTTATCGCAGGCCGCACGGCTCCTCCGGGCCGCCGCATGGGCCATGCTGGTGCTATCGTTTCCGGTGGCAAAGGTGGCGCGGATGACAAGATCGATGCCATGAAATCTGCTGGTATCGCGGTATCTGATTCACCAGCGACTATCGGTATCACCATGGCGCAGCTTTTGAAGAAGAAAGCGGCTTAATAACAGGAGTAATCTTATTAACCCGTTAGATTACCTCAAATCTTCCGAAGATTACGTGAGTGCGGCGTTATGGCTGGTGGCATTGTTGGTAGTGCCATTCCTACTTATGAAGGGCTGGAAAAAAACTCGTCTTAGCCTGATAGATTATGTGATGTTTATAGGGATCGCTATTCTGCTCGTGATGTTTGTGGTGCAAACGCAGCAGAGAATCTCTCTGTTCTTGGTATGCCTGGTATTTATTCCGCTTTCAGTGATACCTTTCGTTGATCCAAATAAGAATAATTACGATTATTGGTTGGCAAAACTAAAGGCTAAAGAAAAGGAGCCACGGATTTTGCCGAATCTAGTGCTGTATATTGTTTTTGTCATACTGCAGTCGGTAATACTGACAAATGCATGGGCTGAGACAGTCGAAGGCCTTGAAAAATTGATTTGCATTATATTTTTTGGAATTCCTGCTCTGGTTTTCCTCGTGATGCACGTACAACTGTGTATCCAGCTCATCAAAAGCTATAAAAAGAAGCAGGAAAAATTATAGTAAGTGCTTGATGGATATTAAGATGCTGTTATAATCAGCTGCCTAGAAACCCTGTATTTCAGCCCATCATTTATGACCTCTTCCTTTGAAACGAACTCCCCTTTTTTTGCCGGTAATGCTGCTTTTATTGAAGAGCTGTATGAGCGTTATTTGCAAAACCCACATAGCGTGGATGCCAGTTGGCGCGATTTCTTTCGCGATGCCACCAATGGCGCCGCATCCGCCAAGCGCAGCGCGTCATGGACGCAGGTGCAAAGCAAGATCATCGGAGTTATTGAACCGGTAGAAGAAAAGCCGGGCGCAGTAAAAGATAAAAAAGGCGCGGGCGTAAACCAGGCGGATATTGAAAAATTCGCGCATGATTCCATCCGTGCCATCATGATGGTGCGTGCGTTCCGCGTGCGTGGGCATTTGATCGCAAACCTTGATCCGTTGGGACTTGAGGTGAATGACCACCACCCCGAACTTGATTACCGCACCTATGGTTTCACTGATGCGGATATGGACAAGGAAATTTTCCTCGATGGTTCGATGGGCATTAAAAAAGCCAAACTGCGCGAGATCATTGCGATACTGAAACAAACCTATTGCGGTAATGTGGGCGTGGAATTCATGCACATCCAGCATCCGGAACAAAAAGCATGGGTGCAGAAAAAATTTGAAGGTGACCGCGGCAACTTCACGTTGGGTACCGAAGATAAAAAAGCCGCGTGGAACACGCTGGTTGAAGTGGAATCGTTCGAGCAGTTCCTGCAGGTGAAATATCCTTCCACCAAGCGTTTTTCCGTGCAGGGTGGCGATGCGATGCTGCCTGGCTTGGAAGCCGTCATTCACACCGCATCTAAACTGGGTGTAAAAGAGATCGTGATCGGTATGCCGCACCGTGGCCGCATGAACGTGCTCACCACTATCATGGGCAAGCCATATGCCGAATTACTTTCCATCTTCCACGGTAATCTCGATTTTCCGGAATGGGTATCAACATCGGGTGACGTAAAATATCACCTTGGTTGTTCGATCGATCGCGAAACGCCTTACGGCAAAGTGCATATGTCGCTGCTTGCCAACCCTTCACATCTGGAAGCGGTTGACCCGGTGGTTGCTGGCAAAGTGCGCGCAAAACTCGATATCATGGGTGATATTGAGGGCAAAGGCGTGGCGCTTGGCATCATGCTGCATGGGGATGCGGCGTTTGCTGGTCAGGGCCTGGTGCCGGAAGTGCTGGCACTCTCCGAGCTGCGCGGTTACCGCACGGGCGGCACGGTGCATATCGTCGTCAATAACCAGATCGGGTTTACCACTTCACCCAAATATTCCCGCTTCACGCCCTACCCTACCGATGTGGCAAAGGCGGTACAGGCCCCTATTTTCCACGTGAATGGTGATGATCCGGAAGCGGTGGTGTATGTGTGCAAACTCGCTGCTGAATTCCGCCAGGAGTTCAAACGCGATGTGGTGGTGGATATCATATGTTACCGCAAATATGGCCACAACGAGTCTGATGAACCGATGTTCACCCAGCCGATCATGTATAAGCAGATCTCTAAAAAACCGCTGCCGGCGAAGATCTATTCAGATCGCCTTGTGGCTGACGGCACTGTTTCTGAAGATGAAGTGGGTGCAAAATTCGCTGAATTCAAAGCATTCTTTGAAAAACAGTATGAGCTTGCCAAGAACTTCAAACCGAACAAGGCAGACTGGCTGGAAGGCCAGTGGTCTGGTCTGGAAAAAGGCGCTATGGAAGCACCTGATGCTGCAACAGGCGTTGATGTAAAAAAACTCAAAGATATTGGGCTTGCGCTATCCAAGCGCCCTGAGCATATCAAGCTCAATTCCAAGATTATTCGCCAGCTGGAAACCAAACAGAAGATGATGGAAACTGGCGAAGGCATCGACTGGGCAACCGGCGAAGCGCTGGCGTTTGGTTCGCTGCTGAAAGAAGGTTTTGGCGTGCGCCTTTCCGGTCAGGATTGCGGTCGTGGCACCTTCTCGCAGCGTCATTCTGTATTAGTTGACCAGGAAAGTGAAGAACGTTATGTGCCGCTCAATAACCTTGGCGGTGAGCAGAAAAATTATGAGGTGATCGATTCATCGCTGTCTGAATTTGCCATCCTTGGTTTTGAATATGGCTACTCAACGGGACTTCCAAATTACCTGACGCTTTGGGAAGCACAGTTCGGTGATTTCGCCAATGGCGCGCAGGTTATCATCGACCAGTTTATTGCCAGCGCGGAAGCCAAATGGCTGCGCATGTCCGGCCTTGTGATGCTGCTCCCGCATGGGCAGGAAGGCCAGGGCCCTGAGCACAGCTCAGCGCGTCTTGAGCGTTATTTGCAACTCTGCGCGGAAGATAATATGCAGGTGGTGAATTGCACTACGCCTGCGAATTATTTCCATGTACTGCGCCGCCAGCTGCACCGAAAATTCCGCAAACCGCTTATCGTCATGACGCCAAAATCGCTGCTGCGCCATAAGCTCTGCACCTCAAGTCTTGCCGATATGGATAAGGGCACCAGCTTCAAGCGCGTGATTGGTGAAACCAAGAAACTTGCGGCTGATGACAAGATCAAACGCGTCGTCATCACGTCAGGCAAAGTGTATTACGATCTTTATGAAGAGCGTGAAGCGCGCAAGATCGATGACATCGCCATCATCCGCCTTGAGCAGTATTATCCCTTCCCGGCGCGCGAACTTTCGGCTGAACTGAAGCGTTACAAAAACGCCGAGATCGTCTGGTGCCAGGAAGAAACCAAAAATAACGGCGCGTGGAGCTTCGTGGTATTCCGCATTGAAGATGTGTTGGAATCATTAGGCCGCACTGACCGCGTGCGTTACGCAGGCCGCCCTGAAGCGGCATCACCTGCTGCCGGCTATCTCAAGATATTCGAGAAAGAGCAGAGAGCACTGGTAAATGATGCGCTCACTATAGCAGAAGCTGCCAAGAAAAAAGCAAAGGCATCCTAATGTCGGCTGAAAAGCCTTCTTGGGTTCGTGTAACCGATCCTCTTGAGCTTGGCAAAGTTAAGCAAGAAGCACTTGCTTATTTTCAGGCAAGCTTTAATGAAGCGCAGCAGTTTGATGGCCCTGCGGTTCCTCCGCGTGGCTAGACGCGGGCAGTTATGAGATCACGGCTTCTTAGAATAATCGCAGCCATTATCTTGCTGCCATACGTATTGACCATCGCCTATAGCATCGCACCTGCGCCATCTACCCTCATGGTTACCGATATACTCACTTTCAACTGGCCGAAGCGTGATTGGGTTTCGCTGGATGATATATCTCCCAATCTCACACGTGCCGTGATCGTCGCGGAAGACAGTGCCTTCTGCGACCATTTTGGATTCGACTGGAAGCAAATTGAAAGAAATTTAGAAAAGGCCATGGATGGCAAACGCTTCGGCGGAGCATCCACCATCACGCAGCAGACGGTGAAAAACCTGTTTCTTTGGAATGGCCGTTCGTGGCTGCGCAAATTCTTGGAGGCTCCCCTCACCTTATGGGTGGAGCTTGTCCTTTCCAAAAGGCGCATCCTCACGCTGTATCTGAACACTGCCGAATGGGGCGAACATGTATATGGCGCACAAGCTGGCAGCCAGAAGCATTTCGGCGTGGATGCAAAAAGCCTGAGCCTGTATAAATCCGCGCTGCTTGCGGCGGTTTTGCCTAATCCTATAGAGCGTTCTGCGGGATATCCCGGACCGTATGTTGCAGCTGCGGCTTCATCCATTGCCGCGCGAGCCCATACGGTGGATATCTCCTGTATCACACAATAATGCTACGAAGTTGCTTGATTTTAATGCATTTTGGCGACATAAATCAGCCTGACTTTACGGACTTGACCAGGGAGTAAAAAATGGCCGGAGAAATTATAGTTCCAAGTTTGGGTGAATCGGTTAGCGAAGCAACCGTTGCCAAATGGTTCAAGCAAGTGGGCGATGCGGTGAATGCCGATGAGCCGCTGGTTGAGCTGGAAACCGACAAGGTAACGCTTGAAGTGAATGCCCCTGCTTCCGGCAAGCTGAAAGACATAAAGATTGCGGCTGGTACGACCGTGCAGGTTGGCACGCTGCTTGGCTCCATCGAGGTTGGTGCAGCAGGCAGCAAAGCTGCACCTGCGCCAAAAGCAGAAGCACCGAAAGCGGCAGCCCCTGCACCACAGACAAGCGCACCGCAATCAGGTCCAGCAGCCCGCAAGATGATGGATGAGGCAGGCCTCAAACCAGCAGATATTTCCGGTTCTGGTAAAGATGGCCGTGTGACCAAAAGTGACGTACTTGCTGCAACCAGCGGTGGCTCGGCAGCCCCTGCTGCACCACGCGCCACTGGCCCGCGCGAGGAACGCGTGAAGATGACCAAGCTGCGCCAGACCATTGCTCGCCGCCTGAAGGAATCGCAGAACACTGCCGCCATTCTCACCACCTTCAACGAAATCGACATGACCAACGTCATGGCCCTGCGCACCGAATACAAAGATGCATTCGAGAAAAAGCATGGTGTGAAGATGGGCTTCATGTCTTTCTTCGTGAAAGCGGCGATCAATGCGCTGCAGGAAATTCCGGCGGTGAATGCCGAGATCAACGGCGATGATATCATCTACAAGAATTATTATGACATCGGCATGGCCGTGGGCACTGACCAGGGCTTGGTCGTTCCCGTCATCCGCAATGCTGACCAGCTGTCGCTTTCCGGCATTGAGCAGGAAATTGGCCGCCTCGCCAAAAAAGCCCGCGAAGGCTCGCTCTCCATGGGGGATCTCACGGGCGGTACGTTCACTGTTACCAACGGTGGCGTGTATGGCTCACTGATGGCGACACCCATCATCAACCCACCGCAGTCTGGTATTCTTGGTTTGCACAAAATTGAGGAGCGCCCTATCGCGCTTAAAGGTCAGGTAGTGATCCGCCCGATGATGTATATCGCGCTTTCGTATGATCATCGCATCATCGACGGCAAGGAATCGGTCACCTTCCTCGTGCGCGTGAAAGAGGCGATGGAAGATCCGCGTCGTCTGCTGCTCGGGCTTTAAGCCATGAAAGGCCTGCGCGTCCGCAAAATTTTCAAGCTTGCGCCGGGTGTTCGTTTGAACCTGAGCAAGAGCGGTGGTAGCTTTTCATTCGGCGGCAAGGGGTTTACCATAAACCTTGGACCAAAAGGTACGCGCGGCACGGTGGGGCTTCCCGGCAGTGGTATCTCTTATTCCAAATATGAAAAACGAAGCGGTGCCATGGGCTGGGTGTGGGCATTCATCCTTATCGCAGCCGCCATGCTTGCCTATTGGCTGCGTACAAAATCTTAAATAAACAGGAATTGATATGAGCGAGTTTGATCTGGTGGTTATCGGCGGTGGGCCGGGTGGTTATGTGGCAGCGATACGCGCGGCACAACTAGGCATGAATGTGGCGTGCGTGGAAATGCGCGGCGCGCTTGGCGGCACGTGTTTGAATGTCGGTTGCATTCCCTCCAAAGCACTCCTCAATTCCTCCGAAAAATTTGAAGATGCAAAACTGCATTTCGCGGATTATGGCATCAAGGCCAAAGTAGAGCTCGATCTTCCTGGCATGATGAAACAGAAGGATGATGCGGTAAAAGGCCTCACCCAGGGCATCGAAGGTCTCTTCAAGAAAAACAAGGTCACCTATGTAAAAGGCAAAGGTACTATCAAATCCGCCACCGAAGTGTTGGTGGATGGGAAAGATGCGCTTAAAACCAAACGCATATTGATCGCAACCGGTTCAGACATTATGCGACTGCCGGGTGTTGAAATTGATGAAAAGAAAATTGTGTCTTCCACCGGTGCCATCGCGC
>CAZAQK010000056.1:0-9779 GCA_964487265.1 uncultured Rickettsiales bacterium
GAGCCGGAATCGAACCAGCGACACAGGGATTTTCAATCCCTTGCTCTACCAACTGAGCTATCGAGGCATATCAAGCGGAAACGCTTAAGGAGTTAGGGTTATAAGAGATGTGTCAGCATTTGTCTACACCTACTTATTCTCTCGATAAATCAGCCAAATACGTGGATTCTGGACATTTTCGGCCATAAGGCGCAATATGGCCATATGCTCCCAGTATCCCATGATAACCCGCTTGCCCACACGCACGAGCTGCGCTGGCTTTATATTGACTTCAACAGCTATTTCGCAAGCGTTGAACAGCAACTACGGCCAGAACTGCGCGGCCGGCCGGTGGCTGTAGTACCGGTGGAAACTGACAGCACCTGCGCGATAGCCGCAAGCTATGAGGCCAAGGCATTCGGCATCAAAACCGGCACAACCATTTACGAGGCAAAGAAAAAATGCCCGAACCTCGTCTGCGTACCAGCCACCCATGAACGCTACGTGGAGTATCACCACCGCATCATCGAGGAAGTGAACAACCACATCCCCGTCTCCGCTGTATGCTCCATCGATGAGGTGGCCTGCCAGCTGATGAATAATGAACGCACACAGAAACGCACCGCCGAGA
Source organism: uncultured Rickettsiales bacterium (assembly GCA_964487265.1). GTDB lineage: Bacteria > Pseudomonadota > Alphaproteobacteria > Rickettsiales > SXRF01 > CAZAQK01. The sequence continues at coordinate 611 of CAZAQK010000056.1, forward strand.
TTGCCGCTTCCATCAAGCGCGGGCTGGCAGAAAATGTCGGTGAATATATCAAATGCTCGATTGGAGTTGCCCCGAATCGCTACCTCGCCAAAGTGGCAACCGACATGCAAAAACCCGATGGTTTTGTAACGCTCCTTGGCAACGATATTCTTGCCCGCCTGATGACACTGAAGCTACGTGACCTCCCGGGCATTGGCTACAGCATGGAACGCAGGCTCTATATGGCCGGCATCTATGATATGCGTGCGCTGCTCGCCCTGCCGCCTAAGCGTATGCGCGCCATCTGGGGCAATATATGGGGCGAGAAAATGTGGTACCTACTGCGCGGGGTGGAACTTCCCGATGAAGAAACCACCCGCAGCACAATCGGCCACAGCCATGTGATGGCACCCGAACTGCGCGCACCAGAACGCGCCCGTTATGTCGCCCGCCGCCTTACGCTGAAAGCCGCCAGCCGCCTGCGCCGCATGGGTTATTACGCGTCCGGCTTCGTGCTCTCCGCCCGCATCGAGAATGGCCCGCGCCTCACCGCCGACCGGCGCTGTTACCGCGCGCAGGATAGCCTCACTTTCCTGCATATGCTCGATGATGCATGGCAGGAAATAATGCGAGGACCCCCGAAGCAGCGCATTAAAAAAATATCGGTCTGCCTCTACCATTTAACACAGGCAGATGATCTGCAGGCTGAATTGTTTTCGCAGCTGCCCAATATCGACCTGAAGCAACAGGCCAAGGCCGAGCGCATGTCGCATGCCATGGATAAAATCAACCACCGCTTTGGCCGCGACTCTATTGTGATTGGCATGCTACCCTCACAGGGGCGCAGTTTTTCCGGTACCAAAATCGCCTTCACACGTATTCCGGACGTAGAAGAATTTCTTGAGTAGCACGCACCACTATCTCTGAAATCGTGCTATCACACATGCACAAAAGCCCTTCAGAAACCTTGGTTTTCCAATGGTTTTCTACGAACCCCGATACACCAGAACAGATTTGGTTTCACGCAATATAACCACATCATTTTTCCATGATGGCACCGAAAAAAGGCCGCACCTATCACCCATTTTCCCAATGAAAAACGGCCTGCGAACCATGCACCCCTAGCGAAAAATAAGCAAAACCTTGGAATTTACTTCTTTACGAAGCAAATATATTGCGTCTATATTCGCCTTAAGCCTGTTTTTTCAGGCGAATATAACTCATGAAGGGAATCTATCATGGCAAAATCATCTGCTGCAAAAAAGAAATCTACCGCATCTGTTGCTGTTGTACGTCCAGTAAAACAGAAACTCACCAAATCCGCTCTCGTAAGCTTGATCGCTGAACAGAACGATCTCTCCCGCGCTCAGGTAAGCGGCGTACTCAGCTCACTCGAAGCTGTTATGTGCGGTTGCGTTCATCCGAATGGCTACGGCGAATTCATGTTCCCAGGCCTCTTCAAAGTAACGCTGCGCAAAGTTCCTGCCCGCAAAGCAGGCACGCTCATCCGCAACCCAGCAACGGGCGAAATGATGAAAGCTGCTGCTAAACCAGCATCTGTTCGCGTTAAAGTTCGTGCACTGGCGAAGCTGAAATCTGCAGCTATCCGCTAATACGGAGATCTAACGGCAAAAAGGGCTCGCACATGCGGGCCCTTTTTTATTGCGGCTTTGTCTCCTATAAAAACCAGCCTGCGGAAGCTTTCCTATTCTATAATCTCGACTGTACTTCCCCTGCCATCACTGGCCTCAATTAATGCCAAGGCTTTGGCAGCTTTCTGACGTACAATTTCCATCAAGGGGTCATTAATGATTTCTTCTTCTGGCCTGAATTCATTAACTGCCTGTACAGCAGAATGAAGGTCATACAACACATCGGTCGTAGTACGATCAAAAAGAATTTCGCCTTCTTGTAAATAATCTTTGACCACGCAATCGTCGAACAACATGCAAACAGCTTCAATAAAGGAATCTGCCAAGCCTTCTGGGTTATTCCTATTCAACCAAACACCTTCCTGATAATTGCGATCAGCTAAATCCTTTAAGAGGCCAACAATGTTACCTTTATATATTCTCTTATTCATCGGAGTCATCTTGCTATCGGAGTTTTTCTACAGCCTTCAGAAAAGTCTGGCTTCTGAATATTGAAGATTCACAGCGTACAATTGAACCTGGAGGAAATTCCCATACTTCTCCTGCCTGCTCATAATCAGGAATAGGTAATACTTCAAAAATATCATTACCTAACGGTATTGCCTGAGTAGGACGTAATGTCCCCTCTTCATCTCCCATAAGCTGAATGTATATTTCAATGGGTATGCTCAAGGGTCGTCACCTACAATCTGTTGCGCAGCCCGCCGTATGGCAGGCAATCGCATGGCCGTATCACCAGCATCAAGACTAAACTGCTCCATCCAGATTCTTGTCACAATGCGCATAATATTTTCTTCCGTAAGTTCTACTGCATTACTACCTAGTAAAACATCCGTGATAATCTGCGCCACACGAGAATATTCATCTTGAGGGGCTCCTAACTCAAGCAACCCTTCAATATCTTCTCGTCTAAGTGCATTATCCACATCTAAAAAGAAATGTGCCTATTCATTAAAGCTGTTCCATAGAGCGTCGCACCAGAATTTCTTCAGAAGCAATTTCTATCGCCTGCAAACGATTTTCTACATTGATAATTCCAACATTAATTAATGCTGAAATTATAATTGTTGCCAGACTATCACTTTCCATTTTTGTGTCATTTGTATTCATTGAGTTAGCAGATGCTTGTTTCCTGCGAAACTCCAGAAATTTCTGAATAGTAATTTCCGATGCTCTATCACTATCTTCACGAGACAGCAACTGAGGATACATCAGGGCATCAACCACAATATCTCCTACAATCACACTTTCTTTTTCAAGATCAAAAATGCCATTTGTTTGATTGTTATAACTCATACCAGAACTTTCTATGGAAATTTGATTTTATCAAAAGGAACACCTTCAACGTGCACATCAACTGTAGGTGGCCCACTTTTTGACGTTGGTCTATGACCTACCCAATCACCATTTGGTAATTTAGTGCCTTCGCCGGGATATCCAGCTGGCGTGTCTGGTGTACCACCTTTACTAAGTTTTTCATACAACTCTCGCGCACCTTTCTCACCACCTTCCATCTCACGTACCTTTGGTTTGTCACCTTGGCGACCAATAGGCTTACCATCAGGGTTGAGTATTTCCTTGGGTTTTTCTTCAATTGTCTCCAACAGCCCAGCCCCACCAACCCGCCTTAGTATCTCTCTCAGGATGGCATAACCCGCACGTGTGCCCAGTGCACCTGCTATGCTCTCCAGCGGATATACTGGCTCTGCTCCGTCCAGCGGCTGCGCCCAACAGCGGCAGCCATAATCAGCTCCCGGGTGTCCGGTGGGTGGCGGGTCGTCCCACGCGAATACCTGCCCGTCATTAGCTGCGTGTTCCGGGCGTACTTTCTCATCGCCCTGTGTACGCCAGATGTAATGGGTAAATCCCTGCGCTCGCTGCTCTTCCTCGGAAAGCCGGTCTTCTGCCTTAAGCTGCCATATCAGCCGGTCATCAATGTGCCGAAGCATCTGCGCCTGTTCGGCAAGCCCCAGATCGAGGCAGCGCGAGATAAGCAGCTGGTTCTTAAGCCCCAGTTCAATTATGGAAAGGCACGGTGAATGATGCATTCCCGCAGGCTATGCATACTACGCATGTCCCGGAAGGGGGAAACTTTATTCGCTTAAGCGGCTTTTTTCTGCCCGTGTGTTACGCCGTTTTCCAGCATGGCACGCAGCTCAAGGCGGCGTTTTTGCGCCTTCTTGAGGTTCGCTTCCTTCACTGGCCCGTAACCACGGATCTCATCCGGCACAGAAAGCAACTCAGCGCAGATATCGATATTATCGCGGTTGAGCACCTTACACACCAATGCCATATCCGCTTCATAATCCGTAATTAGCTGGCGCTCCACGCGACGATCATGGTGATAGCCAAAAATGTCAAACGCAGTGCCGCGCAGGAATTTAAATTTCGCAAGCAGGCCGAAGGCCCGCAGCATCCACGCACCGAATTCGCGCTTTTTCGGGCGTCCAGTCGCTGGGTCATTTTGCTCCATGATCGGCGGTGCAAGGTTAAAGCGCAGCTTGTAATCACCCTGGAAAGTAGCTTTGAGTTCCTTGATGAAATTACCATCGGAATAGAGGCGCGCCACCTCATACTCATCCTTGTAGGCAAGCAGCTTGTGGTAATAACGCGCTGCCGCTTCGGTAACCGCCGTGCTTTGCAACTTGGCTTCCGCAGACTTAATGTCGGCAATAGCCGTTGCATAACGCTCAGCATAAGCCGCATTCTGGTAACCGGTCAGGTATTCTTTGCGCTTTCTGATGATGTCATCCAGCGTCTGGGCGATAGGCTCATCCTGCACTTCACCTTTTACATCCGCCATCATCTTCTCGATGGCCTGCGGGTTGTGCGCGGCAAGCCTGCCGAAATTGAACGCTTTCTTGTTGGCATTCACGGCAACGGCATTAAGCTCGATCGCACGTTCGATGCTTCCATGTGAAATCGGCACCAGCCCCTTCTGCCACGCGTAACCCAGCATGAACACGTTGGTGGCAATTTCATCACCCATCAGCACCATCGCATAAGACGATGCGGGCACGAAATGCTGGCCGCCTTTAAGAGTCGCCGAAAGAATCTCGCCCTTCACCTGTTCAGCGTGGAAATCCACGTTGTTATTGGTCACGAACTCGGCAACCGGTGTGTTATCGGTGTTGATAACGGCTTTGGTGCGCTCGGGGTTCAGCGTTTCATGCGCGGTTTTTCCGGCTGCCGCCACCACGTCGCACGCGAGCAATAGATCCGAACCACCGGTGGTGATGTGTCCAGTGCTGATGGAATCCAAACTGTTTGCAAGGCGCACATGCGAAAGCACCTCGCCACCTTTTTGCGCCAGACCCGTCTGGTCGAGCACACGGCAATGCTTGCCTTCCAAGTGGGATGCCATGCCGAGCAGCGCACCGACCGTGAGCACGCCGGTACCGCCAATGCCGGTCACCATGATGTTATAGGCTTCCGCGCCCATATCCGGTACACGTGGATTCGGCAGGTTGCTGAACATCTCATCCACCGAGCCTGCCTTGGTTTTCTTCGGCTCACCCCCAAGTACCGTCACAAACGATGGGCAGAAACCTTTCAGGCAGCTGAAATCCTTGTTGCACATGGACTGGTTGATGGTACGCTTGCGGCCATATTCGGTTTCCACTGGCTGCACCGCCATGCAGTTGGACTGCACCGAGCAATCACCACAGCCTTCGCATACAGCTTTGTTGATAAACACACGCTTGGCTGGGTCAGGGTATTTGCCACGCTTGCGGCGGCGGCGTTTTTCAGCGGCACAGGTCTGGTCATAGATGATGATGGTGGTGCCTGCGGTTTCACGCGCTTCCTTCTGTATATTATCCATCCATGCGCGGTGCAGAATAGGCACTTCTGCCGGTATCTGGCTACGTTCGTTATAAAGCTCTGGCCGCTCGGACACGATCCAGCATTTGGCAACGCCTTCAGCGATACATTGCTGCGCCACGCGGTATACCGGCATTTCACCGTCCACGGCCTGACCGCCCGTCATCGCCACCGCGTCGTTATAAAGAATCTTGTACGTGATATTCACCTTCGCGGCGATCGCCTGGCGGATGGCCATGACACCGGAATGGAAATACGTACCGTCTCCAAGGTTAGCGAAGATATGCTTGGTTTCGCTGAAAGGAGCAGCACCTACCCATGGCACCCCTTCCCCGCCCATATGCGTACACAGTGCAGAGTTGCGATCCATCCACTGCACCATGTAATGGCAGCCGATGCCGACCATGGCAAAGCTACCTTCAGGCACTTTCGTAGAAGTGTTGTGCGGGCAGCCCGCGCAATAGTAAGGTTTGCGGAGTGACGGCGGCAGGTAGCTTTTCTCGCGCGCGTTGAAATCATCATAGAATTTCAGGGCTTTTTCCACCTTGTCATTGTGGTAGAAGCGGCGCAGGCGTTTAGCAAGGACGTGCGTTACCATGCCAACCGAATGGTCATTCTCCAGCGGCAGCAGCCTGTCGCCTTTTTCATCATATTTGCCGACGATAACGGGCGGGCGGCGGCCCTCTTCCCAGTTATAGATATTCTGCTTGAGCTGGTATTCGATGAATTCGCGCTTTTCTTCTACGATCAGCACTTCTTCCAGCCCTTCAACAAAGGCGCGCATGCCCTGTGGCTCAAGCGGCCATGTCATACCCACCTTGTATACACGCAGGCCGATGTCGCGTGCGACCTGTTCAGTAATACCAAGATCAATCAGTGCCTGTCGCACATCACCGTATGATTTACCGGCGGTGATGATACCGAAGCGTGGCTTGGGCGAATCCATCACCACGCGATCGATTTTATTTTTGCGCGCAAAGGCATGGCAGGCGAAGACCTTGTAGTTCTGTAAACGCCAGTCAATATCGCGCGGCGTATCATTCAGCCGGATATGCAGGCCTCCCGGCGGCTGTGCAAATTCAGCCTCGGTTGGCATCAGGATCTCGCGCTGTTCACCGGTCAGATCAACCGTGCCGGAAGTTTCCACCGTGGCAGTCGTCACTTTCAGTGCCGTCCAGCAACCGGAAAAGCGGCTCATGGCAATGCCGAGCAGCCCATATTCCACGAATTCAGAGAGGCTTTCCGGATAAAGTGTTGGCATCTGCATAGCGTAGAGCACATGGTCGCTCTGGCAGGAAAGCGTTGATGATTTGCAGCCATGGTCATCACCCACAATGGCAAGCACACCACCTTTTGGCGCAGTGCCGTTGGCACTGGCATGGCGCATCACGTCGATCGAGCGATCAACACCCGGTGCCTTGCCATACCATATGCCGAATACGCCTTCTTTTTTCGCACCCGGCAGCAACCCCACCTGCTGTGTACCCCATACAGCAGTAGCCGCCAGATCTTCATTTACACCCGGCAGGAATACAACATCCATGTCCTTGTAATAACGGTTGGCATGTGCCAGCTCGCGGTCAAGCGCGCCGAGCGGCGAGCCACGGTAACCCGAGATAAATCCGCCTGTATTGAGGCCAGCCGCCACATCGCGCCATTTCTGGACGATAGCGATACGCGCCAAAGCCTGCAGGCCAGACATGAAGGCCTGGCCTTTTTCGAGCGTAAACTTATCGTCTAACGAAACATCTTTCAGTTTAAGTGCGGCCTGTGCCATCCTGATCCTTACCAAATACCGTTCCTGATTACCTAAAACACCATGAAATACCTAAATTTGGAAGTAATTTCTAGGCTTTATTTTTGGCGCAAGACACTAAGCCTTCTGGCAGGATACAATCTGTCGAATAGCTAAAAACCACGAGGTTTGGCTGCGGACACGGCATGTTAAGGTGGTTTTTTGCTTTGGCAGAGGCCTAAGCAAACGCAAAAAGTGCTCCTGGCTCTAAAATAACCAGCAGCTCTGTTTCCAGCTTATAGACGCCTGAGGAAATATCGCGCCAGTTGGCGTCCAGGTTCGGCGGCGTATCCTGGATAGCGGTTGCCGGGATGGTCAGCACATCGCCCACCGAATCGACAACCAGGCTGTAAAGCTCGCCTTTATGCTCGACGACGATGAAAGTTGCCGTCTTGCCCAGATCACGGCCAGGCAGCCCCATGCGGTGGCGGATGTCTATGACGGTGACGATGCGCCCGCGCAAATTGAGCGCACCTGCAACACCGCTATCAACTAATGGGATTCGGGTGATTTTCTGTTCGTGCAGTATTTCGCGTGTCTTGTTCACCGGTATGCCGAGCAGCTGGTTATGGATGCGCATGGTGACGAGTTGCTCTTCCTGCGTTTGCAATACGGCTGTGCTTCTCATATCAGGCCGCCATCGCCTGCGCATAGGTTTGCGCTATCGCTGCCAACAGTTCCGGACGGTTGTTTTTGGGAATGCATGTGATCATGCCTGACTCCTTGGATTTTTGTATGATTTCTTCATTCAGGCTTGCTGTGCAGCCGATAATGGGAATGGCACTGGAGCGCGGAAAGGCATGACAGGCTTCTGCTAAATTAAAGCCATCCATGCCGGGCATATTGATGTCCGTGACGATGATGTCGAAAGATTCCTGCTCTATGCGCGCCAGGGCCTCGATGCCGCCGGAAACCACCGTGACTTTATAACCCGCCTGTGCAAGGAAAGGTGCGGTCATTTTCAGGAAAAATGGGCTGTCATCGACAAGCAGTACATTGCCTGCATTTTTATGCACACTGTCTATAGCGGTGGGTTCTTCATCGCTCAGTAAATAGGCGACATCAACAATATCGGTGGTATGGCCCGCGATGACCATGCTGCCTAGATAGCCGTTCTTGCGTGAGGCAAGCTGCATGTCGAAAGGCACCTCCACGATATCGATAATCTCACGCACCGGCAGGCCGATAATTTTGCCGTCATAGAAAAATACGATCACATGCATCATGCCCTGCGAAGGCAGCCCCTGGCTTACATCAAGCGAAAGCAGGCGCATCAGCTCGCCGCGATATTGCACCACAGGCAAGCCACCCGCATATTCGATGTGCTCGGCATCTATTTTTTCCAGCCGCCAGACAAGCTCAAGCGGCACGGCACTTGGCGCGCCTTCGCCATAGCGGAAAAGCAGAAAACGGGTAAGCTTACGCCCACCTTCCGCTGATTGCTCTTTTGCCTGCGTCTGGCCGGACAGTTTGATGTCTCCCACTTCCTTGGCAAGGCGGTTGGGATCCAGGATCATGATGACTTTACCGTCGCCAAGGATAGTATTCCCTGCGAAGAGAGGTACGGATTTAATGGACTGCGACACAGGTTTTACCACGATTTCCTCGATATTATGAATCTTATCCACCATCACGCCGAAATCGGTATCGGCGACGCTGCATACCACCACGAAATCCTGCGCGCCTTTCGCCTCGGGAAGGCCCAGCACATCGCCAAGCGAGACGACAGGAAGAAGCGATTCACGCAGGCGTATGACACGGGCATTGTTGATATATTCGATCTTTATCGGCAGTCCATCGCCTACCTGGATCAGCTCGCGCACGTTGATCTGAGGAATAGCAAAGCATTCGCCTGATTTCTCAACGATCAGAACCGAAACAATAGCAAGCGTCAGCGGAATCTTTATGCTCACTTTTGAAC
>CAZAQK010000057.1:0-9192 GCA_964487265.1 uncultured Rickettsiales bacterium
CCACCAAGTATGCGCTCACCAATATGATGGGTAACCAACACATCTTTCTTCGTGATGATATAGGTATTGGAAACCGCCCCTTCCGTCACATCATTGCCATCCAGCAGCCATGCCTCACGCGCCTTGTGGCTGGAGGCTTCCTGCTTGGCCAGCACATTCGCCAGTAAGGAAACTGATTTGATATCACAGCGTCCCCAGCGAATATCAGGCGAGGTAATCACCCGCACGCCATCTTTGATCTCGGTGGCTTTGGGGAATTTGGGGGCACATACCGTCATCACCAGTGACGGCGGCGTATTCTTTGGAAACGGATGGTCGCGCCGCGCCACACCGCGTGTCACCTGCACATAAAGCCCACCATGCTGGCGGCCGTTACGTTCTATTAATTCCCCAATCACCACCTGCATGGCTTTAAGCGACATAGGCGATGGAATGGCAAGCGACTTAAGGCTGCGCTCCATGCGCTTCAGATGCGGCATACCATCCAGCATCCGGCGATTGTAGAACGCTATATATTCATATACGCCATCGGCAAACTGGTAGCCGCGGTCTTCAACATGAACCGCCGCCTCCATATGATGCACATAGCGGCCATTTACATAAGCAATATGGGGCATAACTAAGCTTTACTAATATCCTTCTATGTCTTTCAGGCCACCGCTCAGGAACGAGCGCGGGCTGTAGGCAAAATCTTTGGTAGCGTCATCGTGGAAAAACATCAGATCATCATTCATGCGGTGGGCTATTTCACCATTGATATGCTTACGGCGTGATACCAGCCCGGCCAGCGTCAAAAGAAATGGCAGCATGGTGGTTTTAATGATCTTTACCGGCCTTTTGCATACGGCAAAAATGCGCTCAAGCATCTGGTGGTAGGTCAGCACCTCGCCACCACTGAGATTATAACTTTTGCCGTAGGTCACCGGCATATCCGCCGCCTGTATCACCGCAATCGCCAGATCATCAGCATGCACCGGCTGTCTGCGGCCAAATGCCGGTGGATACACGGGGAACTGACCATAACGGTCGATAAGCTTGGCAATAGATGTAATATTCAGGTCAAGCCCCACACCATAGGTGAGTGTTGGGCGGAAAATGGTCAATGCAATCTTACCCGAATCACACATCTCCGTAAGCGTCTGCTCAGCCGCCATGAGTTTAATGACCATCTCTTTCTCATGGGCATTCGGCGACAGGGCCTTGCCAAAAATGGAGGTGGTGCCGAATGCGATGATACGTTTTGTTTCAGCTTCCTGCAGCTTGGCGATGGCAGGTGGCAATGTCCATAGCGGTGCGCAATGCACTACCATATCAATGATGTAGCCATGCAGGCTTAAATCCGCATCGGTCAAGTCACCTTTGATCCAGCGCAGATGCTCGTGCTGGTATGGGATCGGCTCACCACGGCTGATGGCCAGCACACCTGCCCCTTGCGCAATCAGGCGTTTGACCACGCAAAGCCCGACCTGGCTGGTGGCACCCGTCACCAATATAGTGCGTGTATACCATTCCCGTCTTTCTACAAGATCAGCTAAGCCAGATGCCAGCACCATCAACCGTTTGGCAGCGATACTATGCGACATCACCGGCTTTGGGGTATATAGCGCACGAAATTTGCGCCACACGGCTCGATACACAAACCGCAGCGTCAGGCAGGCATCAAGAAACAGCAGGAAGCCGGGCACGCAATCATCACTGTAATGCTTGCGGAAATAGCGCATATAGCCACGGTTGCGCTGCCATTCTTCCTTTGGCTTGCGCTTGGAAACGTCCACATCCTGCATGCAGGCCACCTGCACCGAAGGCACACAGATGATTTGCCCGTTATTGATGCGTATGCGGCGGCAGAAATCCAGATGTGCACCAAAAATGTAAGCCTCATCCATGCCGCCAAGCCTGATGTAATCGGCACGGCGGATGCACATGAACGCCGGCGGCACCATTTCTACGCTATAAGGTTTGCCACTATCATCCAGAGCCGGTTTTGCAGCCTGCTTAAAACGCGTGGCTTCGGAAAGTGCGCTTTCCGGTGTCAGCGGTGTAACACGGCCCGTTTCACGCAGCGTCATATCCGGATTCAGTATCACAGCACCAGCCAGTACATTGCGCGGGTCGCTATCGATCGTCGTGGTCATGTTCTTGATCGCTTCCGGCGGCATCAGGCAATCAGGATTCATGAAAATAAGGAATTCACCCCTTGCCTCATTCACCCCCAGATTGTAGGCGCGCGCGAAGCTTAGCTTTTCCGAGCCCGTTACAATTCTGAGGCGTATTTCTGTCAGCGTCATCTGCTGCAGGCGTGCCATCATATCCAGCGGTGTGCCGGTATCCACCAGCACCAACTCCTGCAAATCCGGCTGGCGAAGAACGCTTTTAATAGAAGCAAGCAGCGTATGCCCCGACTGGCTGGAGATCATGATAACGCTGGCGCGGCTCATGCTGCACTCCATTTCGGAGAATTCTTGCAATAATCCTTCCAGCTTTGCTGGTTTTTATCGCGTTCGGATATTTGCGGGTTCTTGACCGGCCATGCAATACCAAGATCTGCATCATCAAATTTTATGCCGCCTTCGCCCTGCTGGTTATACAGGCCGCTTACCTTATACATCATATCGGCCGGTTCATCGCCCAGCACACAGAACCCATGGGCAAAACCCGCGGGGATCCAGAACAACACACCGTTATCACCCGTGAGTTCCACAGCATGATACTTGCCAAAGGTCTTTGAATGCGGGCGGATATCCACCGCCACATCCCAGACGCGCCCGCGCGTAACACCAACCAGCTTGCCCTGCGGCGGCGTATGCTGGTAATGCAGGCCACGCAATATGCCTGGCGCAGAGCGTGAATGATTATCCTGTACAAAATCAGTGGGCAGGCCGGCTTCTGCAAAACGACCGGCATGATAACGCTCAACAAAGAAGCCTCTGCTATCCCCCAGCACTTTAAGCTGGATGATCTTCAGGCCTTCAATGTCGCAGGTTTTTATGTCCATATTTTTCTTTTATACACGCAGCGAGTCCTTCATGCCAATCAGGAAGCGACACGCCAAGAATTTTTTTTGCCTTGCTGCAATCAAGCCTCGAATTAAGCGGGCGCCTAGCCGGTGTTGGGTAAGCCGAGGATGGAATGGGGTATATCGTATTACATTGTATGGCCGATTCATGCTGCTTGGCATGCTCCAGTATAGCCTGCGCAAATTCATGCCAGCTGGTTTCACCGCCACCGCAAAGATGATACAGGCCGTAAGGAAACTGTGGTAATTGCTGCGTGTGCTCAAGAGCCAGAAGCGTCGCCTTTGCCAGATGCGGCGCATAGGTCGGCGCACCCACCTGGTCAGACACTACATTCAGGCTTTCGCGCTCACCAAAAAGGCGCAACATGGTATTGAAGAAATTTTTTCCGTGTGCGTCATACACCCATGAGGTGCGTAAGATCAGATACCTGCCGCCAGCACGCACAATGGCCTGCTCGCCAGCAAGTTTATCTTTGCCATACTGGTTGAGTGGCGCGGTAGGATTTTCCTCGTTGCGCGGCCTGTCGCCGCTACCATCAAACACATAATCGGTGGAATAATGGATGAGCGGTATCTGCCGATCAGCGCACCAGTCAGCAATTTCTCCCACCGCCTCAGCATTGGTGCGGTGAGAGGCTTCCCTGCCCTCTCCTTCCGCTTTATCTACCTGCGTGTAAGCCGCTGCATTGATAACCGTGGATATATCATGGCCGGAAACAAAGTGTGCAAGCTGCCTGCCACAATCAGGGAGCAGAAAATCCACATCATCCTGTGAGGCTACAAGAGCATTGTCACCCAGCAATGCAGCAAGCGCGCTGCCTACCTGACCGCCTTTTCCGAGTATCAGGATTCTTCCGTTCATGCCGCTTTGAATTCGGCAAGCAGCCTGCCCAGGTATTTGCCGTAGTCGCTGCTGCCATAACCCGCCTGCAGTTTCTCAAACTGGGCAAGCGAGATAAATCCTTTGCGCAGGGCGATTTCCTCCAGGCAAGCGATCTTGATGCCCTGGCGTTCTTCAATGATCTGCACGAACTGCGCGGCAGAAAGCATAGAATCCGGTGTTCCCGTATCCAGCCATGCCACACCGCGGCCCATCTGCTGCACTTTAAGTTTACCCTGAGCCAGATACGCTTTATTCACATCAGTGATTTCCAGCTCACCACGCGCCGAAGGCTTCAGTGCCTTGGCAACATTCACCACGTTCCTGTCATAAAAATAAAGACCGGTCACCGCCAGCGAGGATTTGGGCTGCTTAGGCTTTTCCTCAATCGAAAGTGCCTTGCCGGATTTATCGATCTCCACCACGCCGTAACGTTCCGGGTCGCGCACGGAATAGGCAAACACCACCCCACCATCAGTAAGCTTTGAAGCATTTTCCATCATACCGCCGAGCGCATGGCCATAAAAAATATTATCACCCAGGATCAGACAGCACGTATCATCGCCAATGAATGATTCGCCGATGATGAATGCCTGCGCAATACCTTCCGGTTTCGGCTGCTCGCGGTAGGAAATATTCATGCCAAGCTGCGCGCCATCACCTAAAAGGGTGCGCATCATCGGCAGGTCGCGCGGCGTGGAAATAATCAAAATATCACGAATACCAGCCAGCATCAGCAGTGAGAGCGGATAATACAGCATCGGTTTATCATACACAGGCAGCATCTGTTTGCTGACCGCTGTGGTCATCGGTGCCATACGTGTACCGGAACCACCGGCAAGAATTATACCTTTCATTTGCGTCCCCTCATCATATCGCACCATGCAGTGTTTGCGAGATACCAGTCAACCGTCGCCTCCAGCCCTTGGGAAAGTGTGTATTTCCGCGTAAAACCTATCTCACGTTGCGCCTTGCTGTCATCGATCGCGTAGCGGCGGTCATGGCCCAAGCGATCTGTCACAAATGCGATCTGGTCGGCATAGCAGCCGGAATTTTTTGGCCGCTTCGCATCCAGCAGGCTGCATATATTTTTAACGAGTGAGATATTTTCTACCTCGGCATCCCCGCCAAGGTCATACACTTCGCCAGCCTTGCCTTTTTCAAATGCCGCAAGCACACCTGCGCTGTGATCTTCCACATGGATCCAGTCACGCACATTCTTACCATCGCCATATACAGGCAGTTTTTTGCCTGCAAGCGCGCAGGATATCATGTTTGGAATCAGCTTTTCAGGGTGCTGGCGCGGCCCATAATTATTAGTGCAATGGGTGGTAACTGTCGGCAGGCCATAGGTCTCATACCATGCCCGCACCAGATGATCTGCGGATGCCTTGGATGCTGAATACGGCGAATTGGGTTTGATCGGCGAATTTTCCGAGAATTTACCGGTTGGTCCAAGCGAGCCATATACTTCATCAGTTGAAACCTGCAGGAAGCGGAATTGTTTTTTATCCGCATCAGGCAATTGCTTCCAGTATGCAAGGCTTGCCTGCAGCAGGTTGAACGTACCGATGATATTGGTCTGGATAAATTCACCCGGACCAGAAATAGAATTATCCACGTGCGATTCCGCCGCAAAATTCAGGATACCGGCTGGCTTATGCTGTGCCAGCAATTTTCCCACCAGTTCGCTATCGGCAATATCACCTTCCACCAATTCCCAGTTGGCGGGCTTAATCCATTCCAGATTGGCTGGGTGGCCGGCATAGGTAAGTTTATCCAGCACGATCACCTTGTAGCCGCGCGCCACGCACAAAGCCACAAAGCAGCTGCCGATGAATCCGGCACCGCCGGTAACAAGTATGGTTTTACTGGTCATTGCAGCTGGAAATTCACGGGGATTAAAAATTCAAGCACATCGCCACCGGCTGGGTAATCGGCAGGTGCGGCAGGAACCGGATTAGCGCGGCGGATCATATCCACCGCTGCGCGGTCAAGTGCGGCGTGCCCGGTGCTGCGCTCAAGCGCGTAATATTTTACGTTGCCACGGCGGTCGATACGGATACGTACCGTGGTTTCACCCTGCATACCGGCTTTTTTAGCATCATCAGGATATTGTTTGAATTTCTGTATCCATAAAGAAATCTGCTGCTCATAGCGTGCCAGCACTTCGGCTTCCTTCGATTTGGAATTACCCAGCGCAGAGCCATCTGGTGTTTTTTCCGCTGGTTTGGCAGGTGTCGCTGCAAGGTCACGCACGAACTGGTGTGCCGTCACCCCCATTACCGGGGCTGCCGCTTTCACGCCTTCACTTCGCATATCAAACTTATAGAGTTTTTTATCCACCGGAATTTTTGGTGCGTTGTCAAACACCTTATCAATGGATTTTACCACCGATTTTTCGCGGGCCACTTCGGCTTCCTTGTCGCGCACCAGTCGGGTAATGGTGTTTTCCACTGCCGAATAATTCCCAGCCGTTGGTGTTGGCAGCTTTATCTCTTCCTGCATTAACGGCTCATCATCGGACAGTTTGATGTTCAGGGCACGCACCGGAATATCGATCACCGTCGTTTTAGGGGTAATATGGTAAATAAACAGCGCAACCCCATGCAGCACAACTGCTGCCGCAATTGCAATCGCAAAATGCCTGCTTTCCAGCATTTCCGCATGCCTTTGCATAGGCGACAGGAACAGGCGGAAATTACTCGGCATTGCTACCTGCCTTCGATTGCGTCACCACGGAAAGGTTACGGCCACCGGCCGCCTTGATGGCGTCCATCACATCAATAACGCGGTTGGCTGGCACATCGGCATCCGCCTTTACAGTCACAACCTTATTAGGATTGGCCTTCAGATCAGGGGCCAGGATTGCCTGCATTTCTTCCATGGGAATGATTTCTTCGTTGAGGATAATTTCGTCATACTTTCCAAGAATAATTGAAACATGTCCCTCATCCACCAGCTTACCGCTTTGTGCAATCGGCGGTTCCACCGGAATAATTTCAAACTTCTCAATGGACCCTGCCAGCATAAAGAAAATCAGCAGGAATATGGAAACATCGATCAGCGGGATCATGCTGATGCTGATGCGCTTTCTTTCATTGCGGGCAAAGTTCACGGTTTCTGCCCTCCCGCTTTTCCAGCATCCAGCTTGCGTACAAACAGGCTTTTGCCGCCGGCGATATACACCCTGTCCATCACGCTCACCAATTGCTGCATGGTAACGCCTTCGGCGGTGAGCAGCATGATCTTGGTATTGGCATCGCGTTCAAACATGCGGCCGAGTGATTCGCTCAGATCATCGGCACTCACACCGCGTTTACCCAGTGTCATGTTACCATCGGGGTAAATGAACAGATGCACAACATCTTTGCTGGCCGAGGCCTTGCCGCCAGCAGAAGGCAGGATCAGCTCAAGCGATTCAATCTTCATGAACGATGTGGTGAGCATGAAGAAAATGATGAGTATGAACAGCACATCGATCAGCGGCGTCAGATTTAAATTATCAAACGTCCGGCGTGTTGAGCGTTCAAACTCGAATGCATCATTGATTTCCATGGAGCAACCCTGGTGTTAGTTCACCTTGTGGTGCTTGGGATTGAACATCTGCAATGTCGTGGTTTTTTGCGGTGCCCGGCGACGCTGCTCTTCCGCCCATTTATCCGCTTCTTCTTTTTTCAGGCGTTCAGCCTCGATCTGCGCCAGGCGATCCGCTTCTACCCGTTTGGCTTCTTCAATAGCAAACTGGCGTTCATTGCGGCGGAATTCATCTTCCAGTGCAAGTATCTGGATGGATACGTCTTTCATGGTTGCCCGCACACGCTCGATGATACCATCAAACATATAATGTGCTGCAAGCGCAGGGATCGCAACGGCAAGACCGCCCGCAGTGGTAAGCAATGCTTCCCAGATGCCGCCTGCCAATAATGTAGGATCAACCCGTGTGCCAGAAAGGCTCAGCTTCGAGAAGGAGCTAATCATACCGATGACCGTACCCATCAGACCCATCAGCGGCGCAATGGATGAGGTCATTTCCAGCCCACGCAGGTGCGATTCCAGGTAATGAATATCGGCAGAACCGACGCGTAAAATCTCGGCTTCCTTGCTTTTTTGTGACATTTCGCGGTTTGCCACGCATTCAAACGTTACGCGCATAATGCGGGCAACAGGCCCTTTAATGCCAGCCAGGGTCTGGGTAGCCTTTACCCTGTCCCCTTGCTTTATTTCGCGGAGTGCCGGTTCAATAAAGCTGCGGTCGAGCACGTTGGCCTTTCGGAACTGGATAACCTTGAAAATGACGACGGCAACGGCATAAATAGAGAGTGCCGCCAGCAAGTACATGACAAAGCCACCCTTTTGAAAAATCATAATATCCGGCATAATTCCCCTACCTGTTATATGCATCAACGCGGCTGTATTTTTACTATTGTTACGCCCGCCCGTCTAGCGTTTGTTTTGCCTGCTTTGAAAAATACAGCAGGTAGGTTTTGCATCACCTGGCATACAAAACCTCGCTCGCATACGCCCTCCGGACGATAGATAAAATGCTAGATATTATTTACTTATAGTTATTAATTTATTAACGGCGATTTAGAACATTTCTGTTAGCGTGATCTATAGGGAATACGTGACGGAGACTTCTTATGAATACGCGCTTTGTAATTACCCTGTTAGCAAGCTTAAGCCTGACTGGATGCATTGCCACACCACGCCTGGAACTGGCCGAAGTTTATAACTTCGATAATGTCCATGTGGTGCAGGAACCGATGAGCTATAACGATATTCTGTGTTGTTACGATTGCACCGTTTAAATCGTTAAGTTATTAATTTCTATTGCTGGCTTATAAATGATGTTATAAGCCTCCCATGACACTTGAAGAAATTGAATCCCGCCTGTTGTATCGTGACGCGCTGATGCTTGTACTCAACAAGCCCGCAGGCATCCCTGTGCATAAAGGCACCGGCGGCGGTGAAAACCTTGAGCAATATTTTTTCCAGTTGCAATTTGGATTGCCACGTCCACCTGCACTTGCCCACCGGCTTGACCGTGATACCAGCGGTTGTTTGATTCTTGGCAGAAATCGCCACGCACTGGCCACACTCGGTAAATTATTTGAAAGAAATCAGATCAAAAAAACCTACTGGGCCATCGTGGAAGGCACACCACCACAAGCCGAAGGGATTATCGATCTACCACTCGAGAAGAAAAGCCAGCATAAGTCACGCTGGCAAATGCAGGTAGCAGAAACCGGCGGCATGGAAACCATCACGCATTATAAAGTGATGGGCGAAAAAG
>CAZAQK010000058.1:0-9027 GCA_964487265.1 uncultured Rickettsiales bacterium
ATTGTTTCAGGGCTTCCACGCTCACCGCCAGCATGCCTTTTTCACCGGAAGGGCGCAGGCGTGTATCTACCTCATACAGGCGGCCATCACGCGCGATGGCGGTGATGGAGGTAAGCAGCCGCTGTGAAAAACGGTTGAAATACAGGCTGGGCGGCAGGCCTTTCTCGCCATCTGATACGATGCTTTCATCCGCATCATAAATAAACACAAGGTCGATATCCGAACTGAAGGTCATCTCGCGGCTGCCCAGTTTGCCCAGTGCCAGCACAGCAAATTTGCTCTGCGGTAGCTTGCCATACTTGGAAATAAACTCTGCCAGAGTGGCATCCACCGTGTGTGCCAGCGATACATCCGCAAGGTCGGAAAGATATTTGCCCACACTGGCTGCATCGATCATATGCTTCAGGAAATGCACGCCCGCCTGGAACTGTTTTTCATTGCGGAACTGGCGCACACGATTCATCTGCTCTTCAAAATCATCAGCGGTTTTGAGTAGATCACGCAGTTGCGCGGAAAGGTCATCCTTGCTGGGCAGGGTCTGATAGAAATTGTCATAGAGCACGCCGTCCAGCAATTCCGGTGATTTGCTCAGGCGTTCCGCCAGTGTTGGCGCGCTGCCCAGAATATCAGCGATGAGCCCAAGCAATTGCGGGTGAATGTTGAACAGTGAAAAAAGCTGCACGCCCGCCGGCAGGTTTCGCAGGAAATCATGGAAGCGCAGCAGCGCGGCATCCGGGTTAGCGGTCTCAGCAAGGCGTTGCAAAATGGTGGGCATCAGCTCGGTCAGCAGTTCGCGGGCACGCTTGGTGCGGGTGGATCGGCAGGAACCATGATGCCAACCCATGATAATTTCCGAAACCGTTTCCGGCTGCGCATAACCAAGGTTTCTGAGTGTCTTGATGGTTTCCGGATCATGCGTAACACCCGTAAATACTAGGTTGCCCTCATGGCCAAGTTTTTCAGCACTTTTGAACGAGGATGCATAAATCTCATGCACAGCCAGCAGATGATGCATGAAATCCTTTTCAAACGTGGCAATCGATTCATAGCCCATGAAGAGTGCAATATTCTCCACATCTGCATCGCTTTGCGGCAGCTCATGTGTTTGTTCATCATTCACCATTTGCAGCCGGTGTTCCAGCATGCGCAGGAAAATATAGGCATCGCGCATGGTATTACGTTTGGCCTCATCAATAAGACCGAAAGCATGTAACCCATCCAGTGTGGTGCAGGTGCCCTGCGTACGCAAAGATCGTTCACGCCCGCCCCAGATGAGCTGGTGGATCTGCACATAAAATTCAATTTCGCGTATACCGCCCATGCCCAGTTTTACGTTGTGGCCTTTAAGCTGTATGTCGCGGTTCTGGAACGTATCCATCTGCCGCTTGATGGAGTGAATATCGTTGATGGCAGCAAAATCAAGGCTCCTGCGCCACATGAACGGCGCAAGCCCATCGAGGAATTTCTTTCCGGCCTCCATATCACCTGCCACTGGCCGTGCTTTAACCATTGCGGCACGTTCCCAATTCTGGCCGACGCTTTCATAATAATAAAAAGCCGTATCGGTATTGATAGCCGGAGGCGTTGAGGCTGGGTCAGGCCGCAGGCGCAGGTCGGTGCGGAACACATAACCTTCCGCTGTGCGCTCCTGCATGATCTGCACCATGTCATGCGCCAGCCTGTTCATGAAATGCTGTTCGTTCTGGCGGCCTTTATATTCCAGCCGTTCGCGCTCGAAGAACACGATCAGGTCGATATCGCTGGAATAATTCAGCTCATACCCACCCAGCTTACCCATTCCCAATATAATGATACCGCTATCCTGCGAAGGATGTGCCGTATTTTTCAATACAATCTCGCCGCGCTGGTGTGCAAGCAGAAGCAACGCATCCAGCGATACGCGCAGGCTGCGCTCGGCCAGTTCGGTCAGTGCGGCGGTTACTTTTTCCAGTGACCATTCGCCGGATATATCGGCGCAGGCCGTGATCAGTGCGGCTTTGTTTTTTGCATCGCGTAGCAGGTATTTGAGTTCTTTGTGGGTATTTTCCAGCTTATCAGGTAATACGATGCCTTGGATTATCTGCTGGAAAACCGCATCCGCTCCCTGTTTAATCAGGTCATGCAGCGTGGTTGGATATTTCAGAGCCAGTTTGGTGAGGTAGGGCGAACGTTCAAACAGTACGCGCAGCAGTGGCAGGTTTTCAGTTTCCTGCATCCATGCGGTAATCGCTGCGCTATCGGTTTTTTCTGATGCGTCCAGCCAGTGTTGCCGGTTTATGTCAAACGAAGGGTTTGCTTGCATGAACGATTTGTAATGTTACATATTTTCTTAATGTTTATACTATCAATTGATACTGCGTATCATGAATTACACAAGTGTTTACAGGCACGATGTCGAGTAGCCGGAGATTAATTCTAAAATTTGTATTTGGCATAGCCCTGGGTTGTGTCATAGCGCTGCTTGCCGCCTTTAATGCCGTATTGGTGTGGGTGGCCACCGGCCCGCGCGAGCTGGACAAGTTCACACCTTACATCGAGCAGGCACTTTCCGCCGAGGATGGCAGCTATAACGTCGATATCGGTGAGACAGTGCTGCTGTGGGATGGCTGGAAGCACCCCATCGATATCCGTCTGCGCAAGGTGAAAGTGCTTAGCCGCCGTGGGAAAGTGTTTTCCACATTTCCCGATATATCGCTCGGGGTGGATGTCGTTTCGCTGCTGATGGGCGGCAAGATCCTGCCTACACGTATCAGTATCAATGAATCGGTCATCAGCCTGCGGCAACATGATGATATGTCTATCAGTTTTGGTTATGAAAAAACTGCGGAAACATCGGCGGAATCAACTGAAGGCATAGAGGAAGACGCATCCGCTTTAAGTTATGCAGCCATCATACAAACGCTGCTTTTTGAGAATAACAGCCGCATGCGGGAGTTGCGCTATGTGCATATAGGTAATGCCAATATCAGCGTAGGCAGCCGTGCGAAAGGCGTTTTCTTCAAGGCAGATAAAGCCAACATTGAGATACGCCGCGACAGCGATGGCGTGGTGGAGCTGAAATCGGTTGCCAAGCTCACCTATGCCTCGCACCAGTCGGATGTGAATTATTCGCTGATAGTCAAAAAAGGCACCCCGGTTGTCATGGGTAGCCTGCAATTCCGCCAGCTCATGCCGCATGTAATAGAGCCGCTTTTCTTCACATCAACGCATACCAAACTCATGAATTCACCGGTCAGCGGCACACTGAACTATAAATATGATGTGGATAAACAGTTCATGGAGCAGCTGGTTTTCCAGCTGGATATCGGCAAAGGCAGCTTCGAGCATGAGAAACTGGCTGCCATAGTCCCGGTGGGCTATGTTTCCATGCGCGGCCAGGCCAGTGATAATCTGCAGCACATCAACCTGACGGAGCTGGAGGCGAATATTGATGGCATGACAATTTCCGGCGCAGGTGCGTTTCAACTGGGTACGCAGCTTTCCGCCAAAGGCAATTTCTCATTAACCGATGCCGAGGCCAGGGATGTAAACCTCCTGTGGCCACCTGAACTTTCGCCCATGTCCCGTGAGTGGGTCATCAGCAATATCACGAAGGGACATGTGCCCAACGCCAGCGTACAGCTGGATATAAAACCCGGTGATTTTGAGCAGCCTGTGCTGCCGCGTGAGTCCATCAATGCATTGATCGCATTAAGCAAAGGCACCATACGTTACCTGCCGGATCATCCCACGGTGGATAATGTCGAGGCGGTCATTCACATTGATGCGTTGAGCCTTGATGCTGACTTAAGCTCCGGCCATACCATGCAGAACACCAAGCTTTCTGGCGGCAAGGTACGTATTGCTGATCTGAATGCTGATAATCCACGTATCGATGTAAGTTTTGAAGCTCAAGCCCCAGCCAGTGATGCGGTGCAGATACTTCGCCTTCCGCGCCTGAACCATGCCGATAACCTGAACCTGAAAGACGGCATCGATGGCAGTGTATCGGCCAAAGCAGAGCTCGCATTTGATTTTTACGCGCCTAAGGATGAAGCAGGCAATCCGCTGGAGCCTGATGTGGATTATCACGTGGTGGCAACGCTAAACAATGTTGGCCAGCAGCAGTTCATGAAGAAATTTGATATTGCCGGAGCATCTGGCACGCTGGAAGTGCAGAACAGCGGCCTTACCTTCAAAGGCACAGGCAATGTGAATGGTGCGCAGGTCAGCAGCGCAGACGTACGCTATTTATTCTCACCGGAAGAAGGGTTTGACACTTTCATCAACGTTAAGGCCACGGCACCGGTCACATCTTTCAAGCGTTTCGGCTATCCGGAATTTGATTTCCTGAAAGGCAGCGTGGGGGTTGAGGCAGAGGTAAGTCAGGGCAAAACCCATGAGCTCTCGCGTGCTACTTTCAACCTTGCGGATACTACGGTTGAACAGAATCCCATTGGCTGGACCAAACCTGATAAGGAAGCGGCAACCCTGAAACTCACCGCTGAAAAGAAAGATGGTGTGTTTTCTATCCCATCATTTGAGTTGACAGGCAAGGAAGCCAATATCAGCGGTGAATTGGGCGTGAGTGCAGATTTAAGCAGCATCAACCGGGTCAAAACGGAAAAGGCTACACTGGGCCAGACCGATATTTCTTCGCTGCTGTATGATGCTTCGGGTCCGTTTACCAAATTGGAAATAACGGCAAAGACACTGGATGCCTCGGGCTATCTGAAAAAAGACAGCGATGGCTTTTCCTTCAAGGATTTCCCGGCCATCCAGTTCAAGGCAGATATTGACAGGGTTATTGTCGCACCTGCTGCCGAGGTTGCTGATCTCAGGGGACATCTCACCTGTGATGCGGTGCGCTGTACATCTGCTGACATCAAAGGTAAGACCGACGGCAAGGATTTCGTGATGAAGATCATGAAAAATCCCAAAGGCAAACGCCAGTTCTCGTTGCATGCGGATGATGCGGCAAAATTCCTGCGTGCGGTGGATGTATTCGGTGGCATGGAAGGCGGCACACTTTCCATCTCCGGCAATTATGATGATGCCAAAGCAGTGCCCAGCCTGAAAGCCAAGGTCGTCATCATTGATTTCACCATGAAGGATGCCCCTATCCTTGCGCGCATCCTCTCTCTCGCGTCACTAACGGGATTTATGGATACCATGCAGGGCAAAGGCATCGCCTTCAAAAAGCTGTTGGCACCGTTCACATTGGCGGATGATGTCATCACACTCAGGGATGCCAAGGCATATGGCCCAGCCATAGGTATTACTGCCGATGGCACCGTTACCATGCCGCAGGCGGCACTTGCCATTAACGGCACGGTGGTGCCGTCTTACACCATCAACAACGTGCTGGGCAAAGTGCCATTGCTGGGTGATATCCTGACCGGTGGCGGCGAGGGTGTGTTTGCTGCAACCTATAAGGTGAAAGGTACGGATAAGGAACCGGATGTCAGCGTGAATCCGCTATCCATACTCACGCCGGGTTTCCTGCGTAATATCTTTAGCGCGCCGGAAAAACCGGAAGAGGAATAATTATTGTTCCGTCATGCTCGGGCGCGCCTTGCCCGATCCGGGCATCCATACATATAGATCCCCGGACGGCACTATGTGCCGCCGAGGATGACATTTAAGGCGGGGATGACAGGTTACTTCAGTTTCACCAGCACGTGCTTTTTGCGGCCGGCGGAAAGTTTCAGCGTGCTGTTGGTGAAATGGTTCACGCCGATCATTTCATTCTCATCTTCAATCTTCAGGTCGTTGATGCGTGCACCGCCGCCACGTATCAGGCGTTTGGCTTCACCGCCCGAGCTGGCAAGGCCAGACTGGCGCAGCAGTTCATAGGCCGGAACGCCTTTGCCCAGATCTGCCTGCGCAAGTGCAAGGGTAGGGATATCTTTACCCACACCGCCTTCTTCAAACGTCTTCTTGGCGGTTTCAGCCGCCTGACGTGCCGAGCGGTCGCCGTGGCATAGCTTGGTTGCTTCATTAGCCAAAATCTTTTTAGCTTCATTGATATCTGAGCCTTTGAGAGCTTCAAGCTTAGCAATTTCTTTCATCGAAAGTTCGGTGAAGAGGCGGAGGAACCGGCCCACATCGGCATCTGCCGTGTTGCGCCAGAACTGCCAGTAATCATAGGCCGAGAGCAATTCCTTGCTGAGCCACACGGCACCATTTGCCGTTTTACCCATCTTCTCACCGGTTGCGGTGGTAAGCAGCGGCGTGGTGAGGCCGAAGAGGTCTTTGTCGTCGCCATGATTGATGTAGCGCATGAAAGCATCGGTGGAATATTCCGACGGGTCATTCTGCTTCGATTGGATCATCGGCTGCACTTCAAGAATTTTCATGCCGGGCTTGTTCGTTTTATCGAGAGCCATAGGCTGGAAACGTTTTTCCGCATCAAGCCGGCGGTGCAGCTCAATACCCATGATGATATTGCCCCACTGGTCAGAGCCACCAATTTGCAATGAGCAGCCATAACGCTTGTTGAGCTCCACGTAATCATACGCCTGCAAAATCATGTAATTGAATTCGAGGAAACTCAAATTCTGCTCGCGTTCCAGGCGCAGTTTGACACTATCCTGCGTGAGCATGCGGTTGACCGAAAAATAACGGCCAAAGTCACGCAGGAATGCAATGTAATTGAGGCCTGCCAGCCATTCGTCATTATTCACAATGATCGCGTCACCCGCACTGCTGCCGATAGTCAGGAAGCGTTCAAATATCTGGCCGATGGATTCAGTATTGCCCGTAATTGTTTCTGGAGTAAGCAGCTTGCGCGATTCATCCTTGCCGGAAGGGTCACCCACTTTGGTTGTACCGCCACCGAGAAGCACCACAGGTTTGTGGCCGGTCTTTTGCAGCCAGCGCAACGCCATGATCTGTATCAGGCTGCCCACATGCAGGCTGGATGCCGTGCAGTCAAAACCGATATAGGCACTGACACGCTCTTTTTTCAGGCGTTTGTCGAGTGCTTCCATGTTGGTGCATTGGTGGATAAATCCCCGTTCGTTCAAAACCTGCAGGAATTCGGACTGATATTGCGTCATAATGCTGGCTACCCTATTGAAAACATTATCTGATTATTAACGACTATATATTACGTTCTTATTAATAAAAACACTAAAAGTACTTAAAAAAAGCAGGTTTTCATGGCTTCAGGGGCAAAAATAGATGGTCCGGTATGGGCTTTAGGGCTGATGAGCGGCACATCGCTTGATGGTATCGACGCCGCACTCATTAAAACCGATGGCGAAAATGTGCAGTCTTTCGGCCCGTGGCTTACCCTGCCTTTCGAGGATAAACTCAAAGATAAACTGCGTGAAGCCGTGCATGGCCGTGGCGACATGCTGGCCATGGAGCGCGAAATAACCTTGAAACATGCCGAGGCCGTGCACGCATTGCTGCAAAAAGCAAATATGCAGGCGAAAGATGTACATGTCATCGGCTTTCATGGGCAGACGGTGGCGCATCGCCCAGCCGAGCACATTACATGGCAGATCGGCGATGGCGCATTGCTTGCCGAAAAAACCCGTATCGATGTGGTGTGTGATTTTCGCCGCCGCGACGTGGCAACCGGCGGGGAGGGCGCGCCACTCGTGCCGCTTTATCATGCCGCACTCGCCCGCCATATGGAACTTCCCATCGTGATGCTGAATATCGGTGGCATCGCCAACGTCACATGGATCGGTAAATCCGAATTCATGAGCGACCAGATAACCTCGCTCGACATTCTGGCGTTTGATACCGGCCCGGGCAACGTGCTGCTCAATGAATGGGCGCATGCCCATACCGGCCAGTATTTTGATGAAGATGGCAAACTGGCACTCGCAGGCAAGGTAGATGAAGCGGCAGTCGCTGCGATGCTTACGGATCCATTCTTTGCCAAACATCCGCCCAAATCGCTCGACCGCAACTATTTCCGATTTGATTTAGTTGAGAAATTATCCAAGGAAGATGGCGCAGCAACACTCACGGAATTCACAGCGGCGGCAGTTGCCAGTGGCGCAAAATATTTCCCCGTGCCTGCAACGCAATGGTTCGTGTCCGGCGGCGGCAGGCATAATCCGGCACTCATGAAAGCCCTGAAAAATAAATTCACGCAGGTCTATCCGGTGGAATCGCTCGGCTGGATTGGTGACGCGCTGGAAGCGCAGGCATTTGGTTTTCTTGCCGTGCGTTCGCTTAAAGGCCTTGCACTTTCATTACCTACGACAACCGGAGCCATCCGCGCCGTCACCGGCGGTGCGTATTACCGGGCTTAAAACCCCGCACTTGTTGCGGGGTCTGGTCTTAATTCCAAATTATTGCGATAATAGCTGCAAGAGCTAGCAAATAAGGAAATAAATATTCTGAAAAGGTATTATCATTCAGAGCATAATAAGAAATTGCTTTAATGTGCGTAGCTAAAAGGCCAAATCCTGCAATATTAAAGCTGCCCTGTTTTTTTATTAATTCTTGCTCTTCATAAGGTCTGTTAGTAATACGCTTTACGGAAAAATGTGTATGTCTGTTTTGTGATAATTCAATTTGATCAATATTGCCTATCCTTCCTTGAAGGATTTTATAAGCCTTTTTTCTTGCTGCTTTATCCAGGATAGATAAATACCCTGCCTTACAAAGGCGCACGCCTATTACATCATTGCAAGCAGTGAAGTACCGCCATTGAAAATAAAAGAAAAAAGTTAACATCGCCCAAAAAACTATATTGGGCTCATGGATTATTACTTCATTTCCTAAAATATTTACTTGAGTCAATTCTAATTGCCCAATTTTATAAAAGAGAAGAAATAGACTGACTAAAATTAAATTTCGGCGTTGCCGTATAAAACGGTTGTGGTTTCTCTCTTGTATTGCTTCACCACTCATTTATGCAGCCAAACCAGACCCCGCAACGCGCTGCGCTTGTGCGGGGATTGCTAAACGCTCAAACACCCACACCAGTGCGCGTGTCAGCTCCGTCATCATCTCATAGGTATGTGGCGGGGTAGGGGTGATGCGCAGGCGTTCGGTGCCGCGCGGCACGGTGGGGAAATT
>CAZAQK010000059.1:0-8894 GCA_964487265.1 uncultured Rickettsiales bacterium
GTGCTGTGGATGGCATCGGGCATTTATTTTGTGAAAGCCGATGAGCAGGGTGTGGTGCTGCGTTTTGGTGCCTACCAGCGCACAACCGGTGCTGGCGTGAATTATCATCTTCCATATCCGATTGAGTCAGTTGCGACCCCGCGTGTGACGGTGATAAACCGCGTGGAAGTCGGCGTGCGCTCCGGCATGACACGTAAAGGTGGCGAAACTTCAATCGCCGAAGAAAGCCTGATGCTTACCGGTGATGAAAACATCATCGATATCAATTTTGAAGTGCAATGGAAAATCAGCGATGCGCCGAATTTCCTCTTCAATATCCGTGGCCCGGAAGAAACAGTCCGCGCCGTAGCTGAAAGTGCCATGCGTGAAATCATCGGCACCGCTAAAATTGCAACGGTGCTCGCTGAAGGCAAATTGCAGGTTGAGCAGAACACACGTAAGCTCATGCAGGATACACTCGATAATTACAAGGCAGGTATCGAGATCGTACGCGTGAACCTGCTGAAAGCTGACCCGCCATCACAGGTTATTGATGCGTTCCGCGATGTGCAGACAGCACGTGCTGATTTGGAAACATCGCGCAACCAGGCGGAATCCTACCGCAATGATATTATCCCTAAAGCCCGCGGTCAGGCTCAGCAGATGGTGCTGGAAGCCGAAGCCTACAAGCAGGAGATCATTGCCCGTGCGCAGGGCGAGGCATCACGGTTTTCAGCTGTGTATAAAGAATATAGCCAGGCAAAAGATGTGACCAAAAAACGCATGTATCTGGAGACGATGGAATCCATTATGCAGGGTATGAACAAAATTATCGTCGAAGGTAAAAATTCGCAAGGCGTGCTACCTTATTTGCCGCTGCCTGAACTGAAAGCGAAAAGCATGGAAGGAGAAAAGCCATGAAATTTTCCGCTGGTTTGATTGGCGTGGTGGTGGTTGGCCTCATCGTGCTGAATGGTTCGTTGTTCGTGGTGTCACAGACCAATCAGGCACTGGTGCTGCAGTTCGGCAAGCCGGTGCGCGTGGAGCAGGATCCCGGGCTTAAATTCAAGATGCCGTTTGTGCAGAATGTGGAGTTTTACGACAAACGCCTGATCGATTTTGATGCAGAATCCAAGGAGGTGATCGCGGCTGACCAGAAACGCCTGATCGTTGATGCGTTCGTGCGTTACCGCATCACCGACCCGCTGCGTTTCAAACAGACCGTGGCCGATGAAATGACCATGCGTAGCCGCCTGAACGCAATTTTGGAATCCAGCCTGCGACAGGTAATTGGCAGTGTGCCCTTATCAGAAGTGATCTCTGAGCAGCGTACCGAGATCATGCAATCCATCAAGGATCTGGTGAACGCTCAGGCGCGCGGTATTCCAGTGGAAGGTGCCGAGAATGTAACCAAAGGCGGGTTTGGTATTGAAGTGGTGGATGTGCGTATCAAGCGTGCTGATTTGCCGCCTGCCAACTCGGAAGGTATTTACAAGCGGATGCAGACCGAGCGTGAACGTGAAGCAGCGGAATTCCGTGCGAAAGGCGCGGAAGATGCGCAGAAGATCCGTTCACAGGCGGATAAAGAGCGCACGATTTTGCTGGCGGATGCGCGCCGCAAGGCGGAAATCCTGCGCGGTGAAGGCGACAGTGCTGCCACCAAGATATTCGCGCAGTCCTTCGGGCAGGATCAGGAATTTTTTAATTTCTACCGTACCATGCAGGCTTACAAGAAAACACTGTCGCAGGATGATACCACGCTCATTCTTTCGCCCAGCAGTGAATTCCTGAAATATATCGATAAGGCGAGTCCGGCTGCGGGACAGTAGGCTATGGTAACGGATACTCTGACCGAATGCAGGTTTCGTGTCGCTTCAAGTCAGGACGTGCCAGTGATATTGCAGCTTATCCGCGAGCTGGCAGAGTATGAAAAACTCGCGCATGAAGTGGTGGCGGATGAGGCAACACTTGCGGAATCTCTCTTTGGTGAGAAGCGTTATGCAGAGGTGCTGCTTGCCGAAGTGGAAAATGAAGCTGCAGGGTTTTGCCTGTTTTTCCACAATTTCTCTACATTCTTAGGTAAGCCAGGTATTTACGTTGAAGATATTTATGTGCGGACAGCCTATCGCGGGCAAGGCATTGGCAAGAAGTTCTTTTCTGAAATTTCTGCCATTGCTGAAGAAAGAAAATGCGGACGTGTAGAATGGTGGGTACTTGATTGGAATGAACCGGCGATTACATTTTATAAGAATATGGGTGCGAGTGCCATGGATGAATGGACGGTCTACCGCCTGTCGGAAGAGAAATATAAACGGTTAAAGAGTGAATTATGAAAAAGAATCCTGTGTTACTGTTGGCATTGATAATGCCCTTATATGCAACTGCACCAGCAATAGCTCAACCTGTGCAACCGCAACCTGCACAATTACAGGCAGGATTTGCAGATCTTGTGGAAAAACTTTCTCCGGCGGTTGTAAATATTTCCACCAGCCAGAAAGTAAAAGCGGCGCAGGGCTATTTCGGCATGCCATTCGAAGGGCTGCCTAATACACCGGAATTCGAACCGTTTCGCCAGTTCTTTGACCGCTTCGGCGGCCAGATGCAGCAGATGCCGGAGCGCGAAGTGTTCTCGCTCGGTTCCGGTTTCATCATCGATGCGGAAGGCTACGTCATTACCAATAACCATGTGGTGGCGGAAGCAGAAGAAGTAACCGTAACGCTTAGCGATGACCGCAAATTCACTGCTGAAGTCATTGGCCGTGATCCTAAAACTGATCTGGCATTGTTAAAAATTAAAGACAGCAAGCCCCTGCCTTTCGTGCCGATGGGTGATTCCGATGCGATGCGCGTAGGGGATTGGGTGATTGCTATCGGCAATCCATTTGGTCTTGGCGGGTCGGTGACGCAGGGCATTATTTCCGCTCGCCAGCGTTCGATCAATGCCGGGCCGTTTGATGATTTCCTGCAGACGGATGCTCCCATCAACCGCGGTAATTCCGGCGGCCCGCTTTTTAACATCAAGGGTGAGGTGATCGGTATAAACTCGGCGATCTTCTCACCGTCGGGTGGTTCTATTGGCATCGGTTTTGCCATTCCCACCGCACTGGCGAAACCGGTGATCGCGCAACTTAAGTCGCAAGGCCATGTGGTGCGCGGCTGGCTGGGTGTAAAAATTCAGGAAGTGACGGATGAGGTAGCTGAAAGCGTTGGGCTGGATAAAGCACGCGGCGCACTGGTGATGGATGTAGGTTCCGGAAGCCCCGCGGAAAAAGCTGGCCTCAAAACCGGCGATATTGTGATCGGCTTCAACGGCAAGGACATCAAGGAAATGCGCTTCCTGCCACGCATGGTGGCAGAAACGGCGATCGGCAGCAGTGCCACGCTCACATACTGGCGCGATGGCAAGCAGCACGATGTGAAGGTCACTATCGGCAAGCTGGATGATGAAGAAGAACAGCCCGTAAAAACCGGCAAGGATAAGGGCGAAAAAGATAAGCCCGGAAAAGGTGAAACCGTGCTCGGTATGGAGCTGGTGCCGCTCAATTCCGCCCTGCGACAGAATTTCTCGATAAACAAGAATGCCGATGGCTTGGTGGTGGTTGGCCTTGCATCTGGTTCTGAGGCTGCACGCCGCGGTATACGGACCGGCGATCTTCTTGTAGCTGTAAATAATACGCCAGTAAAATCGGTGGCTGACATGCAGAAGCAGGTGGATAGCGCAAAGAAACTTGGCCGTAAATTCGTGCTGGTCACGGTGACGCGTGCCAATGAAGTGGCCATGCTGACACTGCCGACGGATGAGAAAAAATAATTACTGTATAACAGTGATCAATGCGCTCAGGTCCGCGTGATTGATGCGGCATTTTGCCTGTGCCTGCACGTGTGGCTTGGCGTGATAGGCAACGCCTAAACCGGCGGCAAGCAGCATGGGCAGGTCATTGGCACCATCGCCGATGGCTAAAACGTCTGCCGTTGTGATGCCCAGTTTTTTGCAGCTGGCATGAAGTGTTGCAAGCTTGGCCTCCTTGCCTAAAATGGGCGGGATGACGCGGCCAGTAAGCTTGCCGTTTAGTATTTCCAGTGTGTTGGAATGGTCCTCATCAAAGCCAAGCATATCGCGCACACGTGAGGTGAAGAAAGTGAATCCGCCGGATACAAGCACGCTGTAGCCACCCTTTGCTTTATGAGCTGCGAGTAATTCCTTTGCACCACTCATGGGCTTCACGCGTTCATCAAAACATTGCTGCAGCACGGATTCTGGCAATCCTGCAAGCAGTGCAACGCGCTCGGTTAATGCGCTCGCAAAATCCAGCTCGCCATTCATGGCGCGGTCAGTGATGATGGCCACTTCCTTTTTCTTCCCTACGAAATCCGCCAGCTCATCAATGCATTCGCAGGTGATCATGGTGGAATCCATGTCAGATATCAAAAGCTTATAACGCGGCTTGGGCGAGGGTTGGATGATGAGGTCTACGCAGTCCAGTGCTGATGAATGCGGGAAGCCAAGGGGCTTATTTTCAGATGGTTTCGCCTGACCATTGCTATCAACATAAATATCCAGTGCCTTACCTTCCTGAAGCCACAGAGTTTTACGGACGCTCAGGCCTTGCGCTGCAAGGGAGCCGGTCATATGCTGCACGAACGCAGCATCCAATTTGTATTTGTCACTGCCCGAGATACAGGTAATAACGTATTCCATGAACAAAAAGATCCTTATCATTGCGGGTGCTACTGCCAGCGGCAAATCAGCCCATGCACTTTCTGTAGCAGCTGAGTGCAATGGTGTCATCATCAATGCCGATTCGCAGCAGCTTTACCGCGACCTGCCGATACTCACTGCGCGCCCGACCGAGGCAGAACAGGCAGGTATTCCGCACAAGCTCTATGGGATTCTGGAAGCAGATGAGCAGGCTTCAGCCGGCAAATGGTTGCGCTTTGCCAAGATGGAGATCGATTGGGCGCATTCAAATGGGCTTACGCCCATTGTGGTGGGTGGCACCGGGCTTTACATCAAAGCGCTGATGGATGGCATCGCCGAAATACCAGAGATTGATGAGGCTGTGCGCAACCAAGCCGAAAATGATTATGAGGCGATGGGCAAGGATACCTTCTCTGAACGGCTGCGTGCCATTGACCCAGAATTTTTTGAACGGCTCAAAGTGTATGACCGCCAGCGACTGGTGCGGGCGTATGAGGTGTGGCTTGGCACAGGCAAAACACTGAGCTGGTGGCAGGGTAGGGGAAATGTACAGCCATACCCCGATGCCGAGTTTGCCATAACCAAAGTTGAACTGCCACGCGAAGAACTATACCGTCGCTGTGACGAGAGGTTCCTTGCCATGATAGAAAAAGGTGCGGTGGACGAAGTGAAAACTATTATGCCTGTATTTACAGTGGGTTGCCCTCTCACAAAAATCATAGGAGTGCCGGAAATATTGGCTTATCTTCGCGGAGAGCGAGCACTTGACCAATCGGTCAAGCAGGCGCAGCAGGCTACTCGCAACTATGCCAAACGCCAGCTGACATGGCTGAGAAATCAGTTGGTTAGTTGAAGCAGTGTCATACTTTCTATTAGGAAGTTTTTGTCTAATTTAATTGACCAAAAGGCCGTAAGACTATAGATTTACTGCCCTTTTTAACCTCATTGCTGCATTGCAGGAATGACAGGAAAAACTATGAAGCAGGCATCTAACATAAAGCCGGAAGAAACACACGTTACCCAGTCAGAATTGCTTGGTTCCGAGATCATCGTGCGTGCGCTGGCGGCGGAGGATGTCGAGGTGGTGTTTGGCTACCCAGGTGGTGCCGTGCTGCCGCTTTATGATGCACTTTTCAAGCAGAACCAATTGCGCCATGTGCTGGTGCGCCATGAACAGGGTGCAACACACGCAGCAGAAGGCTATGCGCGCTCTACCGGAAAAGTGGGCGTGGTATTGGTGACTTCCGGCCCGGGTGCCACCAACGCGGTAACCGGCCTTACAGATGCATTGATGGACTCCATCCCGATTGTTTGCATTACGGGGCAGGTGCCGACACACCTCATTGGCTCAGATGCGTTTCAAGAGGCTGACACCATAGGCATCACGCGTTCATGCACGAAATATAATTATCTGGTGAAGCGCGTGGAAGACTTGGCAGCGATCATCCATGAGGCATTCCATGTGGCGCGCACCGGCAGGCCGGGTCCGGTTGTCATCGATATACCGAAAAATATTATGAACATGATGGGCATGTATAGCGGCAAGCCTGATGTCATCCGCCCATCATACCGCCCGCAGCTGGAACCAGATGCGGGACAAGTGGAGCGCGCCGTGCAGATGATGGCGGGTGCGGCAAGGCCGGTGTTTTATGTGGGTGGCGGTGTTATCAATTCCGGCAAGGAAGCGTGCGCGGCGTTGAAAGAACTGGTGGAGCTTACGGGTTTTCCCATCACTAATACGCTGATGGGGCTTGGTGCGTTCCCCGGCACGCATAAACAATTTCTAGGCATGCTTGGCATGCACGGTTCGCTTGAAGCCAATATGTGTATGGCGGAATGCGACGTGATGATCAATATCGGCGCGCGTTTTGATGACCGCGTGACCGGCAGGCTTGATGCGTTCTCCCAGAAATCCAAGAAGATCCATGTTGATATTGACCCGAGCTCCGTTAACAAGAACGTGCGTGTGCACGTGCCGGTTATTGGCGATGCAGGTTCTACCATCCGCCGTATGATAGAGCAGTGGAAAAAACTGCAGCGCAAACCAGATGCGGCCTCACTCAAGCCGTGGTGGGATCAGATTGAAAGCTGGCGCGCGAAGAAAAGTTTTTCCTATAAACAGGATGGCAAAACCATCAAACCGCAATATGCACTGGAACGTTTGTATGAACTGACCAAAAAGCAACAGCCGTATGTGACGACTGATGTGGGGCAACACCAGATGTGGGCGGCGCAATTCCTGAAATTCGATGCACCACATAAATGGATGACCAGCGGCGGCCTTGGCACCATGGGATATGGTATGCCAAGCGCGATGGGTGTGCAGATCGCGCATCCGGAGAATCTGGTGGTGTGCGTGACGGGCGAAGCCTCGCTCATGATGAATATTCAGGAGCTTTCCACCATCACGCAGTATCGCTTGCCAGTGAAAATATTTATTCTCAACAACCGTTATATGGGCATGGTGCGCCAGTGGCAGGAGATGTTCCACGGTTCGCGCTATTCCGAATCCTACATGGATTCGCTGCCGGATTTCGTAAAACTTGCAGAAGCTTACGGCATGGCGGGGCTGCGCTGCGATAAAGTGGATGACGTGGATAAAACCATTCAGCAGATGCTGGAAATTAAAGGCCCGGTGATCGTTGATATGCTCGTTGACCAGAAGGAAAATGTCTACCCGATGATACCAGCCGGTGCCGCGCATTATGAGCTGGTGCTCGGGCCGGATGAAAAAGCCGGTGAGATTAAAAGTAAGGATTTGTTGTGACCAACCAGACACTTGATATTGTCTATGATATTCCGGCAGTGAATGAAGAAACACGCCGGCATACGCTTTGCGTGCTGGTCGATAACGAGTTTGGGGTGCTGGCGCGCGTGGTGGGTTTGTTCTCTGGCCGTGGTTACAACATTGAATCATTGACTGTGGCGGAAGTCGATTCTACCAAAGAACTGTCGCGTATCACCGTTGTAACATCTGGCACTGAGATGGTGATCGAGCAGATCAAACGCCTGCTCGAAAAAATGGTGCCCGTTCATAAAGTGCATGACCTGACGGTGGAAGGCGCGCATGTGGAACGAGAGCTGGCCTTGCTTAAGATAGCAAGCGACCAGTATAAACGCGCGGAAGCATTGCGCATCGCGGATATATTCCGTGCCCGCGTGATTGATATCACACCGGAATCCTGCGTATTTGAAATGACGGGCGAGCAGGCAAAGATCGATGAATTCATCGCATTGATGCAGCCGCTAGGGCTTAAGGAAGTGTGCCGCACGGGTGTTGCTGCGATGGCACGAGGAAAAGAAGGAATCTAACGAAAGGACCTAACATGAAAGTATATTACGACGCAGATTGCGACCTGAACCTTATCAAAAATAAAAAAGTGGCCATTATCGGCTATGGTAGCCAGGGACATGCCCATGCAGCGAACCTGCGCGATTCCGGCGTGAAGGATGTACGTGTGGCACTGCGCCCTGATTCCATTTCTGTCGCGAAAGCGAAGAACGCCAAATTCGAAGTGATGACGCCGGCCGAAGCAGCCGCGTGGGCCGATGTGGTGATGATACTGACACCCGATGAATTACAGGCGGAAATTTACGCGAATGAAATTGCGCCGAATATCAAAAAGGGTGCATCGCTCGTATTTGCGCATGGTTTCAATATTCATTTTGAACTGATTGTTCCGCGTGCCGATATGGATGTGTGGATGGTGGCTCCAAAAGGCCCAGGGCACACGGTGCGCGGAGAATACCAGAAAGGCGGCGGTGTGCCGTGCCTGATTGCGATATATCAGGATGCATCCGGTAACGCGAAAGAACTGGCACTGGCTTATGCATCCGCTGTCGGTGGCGGACGTTCCGGCATCATTGAAACCAATTTCCGCGAAGAATGCGAAACCGATCTGTTCGGTGAGCAGGCGGTGCTGTGCGGCGGTGTGACCAACCTCATCCAGGCAAGTTTTGAAACGCTGGTGGAAGCAGGATATGCGCCGGAGATGGCATATTTCGAGTGCCTGCATGAAGTTAAATTGATTGTTGATCTAATCTATGAGGGCGGCATTGCCAACATGCGCTATTCCATTTCCAACACGGCAGAATATGGTGATTATAAAACTGGCCCGCGCATCATCACCGAAGAAACCAAGAAGGAAATGAAACGTGTACTTGCCGATATCCAAAGTGGCAAATTCGCACGTGACTGGATGCTGGAAAACAAAGC
>CAZAQK010000060.1:0-8823 GCA_964487265.1 uncultured Rickettsiales bacterium
GCACCATCTGGCAGAACGCATCGCCGCGTTCTTCAAAATTCTTCCACTGGTCAAAAGACGCGCAGGCTGGCGAAAGCAGCACCACCGCACCTTTCTTTTTTTCATGCAGTGCCAGCTTGGTGGCCTGCTTCAAAGCGGTATGCAGCGTGCCGCATTTGGTGAAGGCTGCCTTACCGGTGAGCGTTTCAGCAAAATCATCCTGCGCTTCACCGATGAGAAACGCATGCGTCACCTTGCCGAAATACGGCGCAAGTGATGCGATGCCGCCTTCCTTGGCTTTGCCGCCGGCTATCCAGTAGATGGTGTGGTATGGCGCAAGCGCGTTGGCAGTGGCATCAGCATTGGTGGCTTTGCTGTCATTGATGAAGCGCACGCCTTTCCATTCGGAAACGAGCTGCAAACGGTGGCGCAGACCGGCGAAATTCTCCATGGCCTTGCATATCTCGGCAGGCTGCAAACCGAGTGCGCGTGCCGCCACATAGGCAACAGCAGCATTCTGCCAGTTATGTTTGCCGGTGAGCGTGGTGATGCCTTTCAGGTCATATGCGAAACCCTGTTCGTCATCATGCAGCACTCCATTTTCCACATAAATACCATCGGCCAGCTTTTCATTGACGGACACGGGCACAAGCCACTGGTGCTTCATGCGCAGCACGGCTTCTGCTGCACCTTTGGAATATTCATCATCCACTGCGATCACGGCCGTATCGGTTTCTTCCTGCTGTGCGAAAATGCGGAGCTTGGCACGCACGTAGCCCTCAATATTGCCATGGCGGTCGATATGATCAGGTGTGATGTTGAGCCACACGGCCACGTTGAAACGTGCCTTTTCAATCAAATCGAGTTGATACGAAGATGTTTCCAGCACATAGACACCATCTTCATCCAGCGGTTCCAGCGAGAGTGCCGCCGTACCGAGATTGCCGCCAACTTCACAGCGTATGCCCCGGCTTTTGAGTATGTGACCAATAAGTGTAGTGGTGGTGGATTTACCGTTAGTGCCGGTGATGGCGACATAGCGCGCCTGCGGGCAGGCTTCATAAAGCAGTTCGATATCGCCGATGATGCGGCAATCATGCTCGCGCGCCATTTCCACAACACCATGCGGCTTTGGGTGAGTGAGCGGCACACCGGGACTCAGTACCAGTGCTTCGAGTTCTTTCCATGGCCAGTTTTTGTAATGGGTGGTGGTGGATGATTGCATGGTATCCGGCAGTTTATCATCCCAACTATATACTTCCGCGCCGCTTGCAACGAGTGCCGCAACCGTTGCCTCGCCTGCCTTACCAAGGCCGAAGACGCCGATTTTCTTGCCAGAATATTTCGCTATCGTAATCATCATTCTCACCTGTCATCCTGAGCGAAGTGCGCAAGCACGCAGCCGAAGGATCTTATTACAAGATTCTTCGACTCGCTACGCTCGCTCAGAATGACAAAAAAATTACTCATCTCAGTTTCAATGTGGACAGGCCTATCAATGCAAAAATGCAGGCTACGATCCAGAAACGTATCACAATGGTAGGCTCTTTCCAGCCCAGCTTTTCAAAGTGATGATGGATGGGAGCCATTCGGAATACGCGTTTGCCAGTAAGCTTGAAGGAAGCGACCTGCACGATCACCGAGACGGCTTCGATAACGAATAAACCACCGATGATGGCGAGCACGAATTCATGCTTGGTGATGACGCTGATGACACCAAGCGCACCTCCGAATGCCAGGCTTCCCGTATCGCCCATGAATACCTGCGCGGGCGGGGCGTTGAACCATAAAAACCCAAGGCTTGCACCAACCAGTGCGGCGCAGAATACGGCGAGCTCACCGCTGCCGGGGATGAAGTGCAGTTGCAGGTAATTCGCGAATATCGCATTCCCCACAAGGTACGTGATGAGCGCGAAACAGCCCGCCACGATCATGATGGGAACGATGGCAAGCCCATCCAATCCATCGGTGAGATTGACCGCGTTCGATGCACCGATCATCACGATCACTGCGAACACCAGATAAAGCATTCCCGCATCGATCAGGATGGATTTGAAGAACGGCACCGCAACCATGCCACTGAGGGAAGGAGGTGTAAAATACTGGATACCGTAAGCAGCGATGAGCGAGATGATCGCCTGTGCCAGCAATTTCTGGCGTGAAGAAAGCCCCTTGCTGTTGCGCTTGGTGAGCTTCAAATAGTCATCCCAGAAGCCGATGGCACCAAAGCCCAGTGTGACCAGCAGCACGATCCAGACATATGGATTTGAAAGGTCCGCCCACAGCAATGTGGAAAGTCCAACAGAAAGCAGGATCATCACACCACCCATGGTTGGCGTGCCTTTTTTGGTGAGGAGGTGAGATTCCGGACCATCGAGACGAATGGGCTGGCCTTCCGCCTGCTTGGATTTAAGCCACCGGATAATCTTCGGGCCAAAATAAAAACTGAGGAATAATGCCGTAAATATCGCGGCACCGCTGCGCGAGGTGAGGTAACGGAAAATATTGAGGAACGGGTACTGCTCGATCAGCGGCACCAGCAGATTATACAGCATGTTTCTTTTCCTCCATGGCAAGCAGATCGGCAGCAACCGTGTATATGCGGCTGCCATGCGATCCTTTGAGCAGTATGATATCCTGCGGTTTCAACGCTTTCAGCAATTCCGGCAGCATGGCAGGGGCATCCGCCACGTGTGCTGCTTTTTGTTT
Source organism: uncultured Rickettsiales bacterium (assembly GCA_964487265.1). Lineage (GTDB taxonomy): Bacteria > Pseudomonadota > Alphaproteobacteria > Rickettsiales > SXRF01 > CAZAQK01. The sequence continues at coordinate 2,689 of CAZAQK010000060.1, forward strand.
ATCTGGCAAGGCATTGTGCAGATGCTTCATCAGTGTACCCGCGGTGAACACCAAGTCGAATGCAGCAAGCGATGATGCAAGATCGGTATGCAGCGATGCTGCATCATTCCCCAGTTCCAGCATATCACCCAGCACTGCAATTTTGCGGCCTTTGCCGCCCGCGCGATTCCATACTTCTTCGGTTTTGGCAAAGGCTGCGCGCATGGAAGCCGGGCTGGCATTATAACTATCATCAATGATGGTGACGGGAATACCACGCACGGCAAACTGGCGCACTGCTCCCCTGCCCTGTGGCTCTTCAAATGTGGAAAGCGCATCGGCTGATTTCTGCACATCAAGCCCCAGTGCGTGCACGGCTGCCAGCACCAGCAAGCTATTGGCTACCATGTGCGCCCCCAAAGCCGGGAGGTGATATGTCACACGTTTACCCGCAATCTCCGCCACGATATTTTTTTCTGCGGAAATAATGTGGCAATCACAGTCAGCGTCGCGCCCGACGCTTATCACGGAAAGACCTTTGGCTTTTGCTGCTTTTTCCAGCCGAGCGAAATAGGCGTTGTGATGGTTGAGCACGGCGATGCCGCCTTTTTCCACGCCTTCAAAAATTTCCGCCTTGGCATCGGCGATAGCATCAACACTCGGAAAAAATTCGCTGTGCACAGCTTCCACGGCGGTGATGATGGCAACATGCGGACGCGCCATGTGTGTTAAATGCGCAATTTCTCCGGCATGGTTCATGCCCATTTCAAACACGGCATATTGCGCATCCAGCGGCAGGTTGGCTAGGTTGAGCGGCAGGCCGATATGATTGTTGAAATTGCCACTTGTTACATGGGTCCTGCCATGCGCACCAAGCGCAATGCGCAGCATTTCCTTGGTGCCGGTTTTGCCAACGCTGCCGGTGACACCTACCACTTTTGCATGAGTGCGATCACGCGAAGCATGTGCCAGTTTTTCCAGAGCTTTTAGTGTATCATTCACCAATAACATGGGGCCACTTGATGGTGCACTCACCATTGCAGCGGCGGCATTTCTTGCAAAGACATCCTGTATGAAAGCGTGCCCATCGTGATTGTCGCCTTTGATGGCAACGAATAAATCACCCGCCTGCACGCGGCGGCTATCAATCTCCACGCGGCGCGCCTGCCACTCGCCGGTTGCTTTACCGCCGGTTGCCGCTGCTGCCGTGTTGTTATCCCAAAGTATCATGCCGCCAACTTTAATTCCCTTGCCGCCTGCCGCGCTACATCCACATCATCGAACGGCAGAACCTGCGTGCCGACGATCTGGGTTTTTTCATGGCCCTTGCCAGCGATAACCAGCAGGTCATTTGCGCCAAGCGACTGAAGGGCAACATAAATTGCTTCCTTGCGGTCTGCAACTTCTTTAGCAGAGGGTGCAGCTACCTTGATGGCCGCGCGTATCAGTTCGGGACGCTCGCTGCGCGGGTTGTCATCAGTGATGATGACATCATCGGCGAGTTGCACTGCAGCCCTGCCCATTTCCGGACGTTTGCCGGCATCACGATCGCCACCGCAGCCAAACACCACATGTAATTTGCTCTGTGTATGCGGGCGCAATGTGTGCAGGATATTGGCGAGTGCCATGGGTGTGTGAGCGTAATCGACATATACTGATGCACCGTTTGCAAGTGTCACCACATGCTCCAGCCTGCCGGGCACACCTTTGAATTTTGGAATGGCGGCAAGTCCTTCTTCCATATCCGCACCGATCGCCACCGAGAGGCCGAGTGCTGCCAATATATTCATCACCTGGAAACCGCCAACCAGCGGGATATCCAGCGTGTATGCCTTACCATTCAGTGTGAGCTTCGCCTGCTGGCCAGTGTTATGCGGCGTGAGTGCATCGATGCGGTAATGCGCTGCTTTCTTTCCAAAATCCGTAATACGAATGCCGCGGCATTTACATATCTCTGCGAGCGTTGAAAAACGCTTATCATCGGCATTCAGCACAGCCGTCTTGCCGGGTGGCAGCAGCTCGGAGAACAGGCGCGACTTGGCAAGAAAATAATCATCTTCATCCTTGTGATAATCGAGATGGTCGCGCGCGATATTGGTGAAAGCTGCGGCTTCAAGCTTCACGCCATCCAGCCGGTGCTGGTGCAGGCCGTGGCTCGATGCTTCCATCGCCAGATGGGTAATGCCCTGTGCGCTGATGGCGGCAAGCAGGCGGTGCAGTTCCACCGGATCGGGTGTGGTGTGCGTACCGGACCGTATCACTTCGCCTGCGCCGGAAAGTGTGCCCAGCGTGCCGATGGAGGCGGATTTTGTGTTCATATGATGCCAGAACTGGCGGAAGAAATCTGCTGTAGATGTTTTGCCATCCGTGCCGGTGATAGCCACGATATGCTCAGGCTGCTGCGGGTAAAAAGCGCCTGCCAGTTGCGCCAATGCAAGGCGTGGATTTGCAACACGAATGGCAGGAAGGCCAGATGCATCCGTATGGTTACCGCACAGCACCGCCACTGCACCCGCCTGTTTTGCTGCCGCTACATAATCGGCGCCGGCTGCTTTGCTGCCCTGCAAGGCCACGAACAGATAACCAGGCTTCACGGTGCGCGAATCCGCACTGATACCTGTGATGTCAGTAGATGATGGCAAAGATGGCAGTGCAGGTTTTTCGGTGAGTGCGGTCAGCAGGTCAGTAAGAAGCGGCATGATAGTATTTCTTTTGCACGGCGGCTGGCTTGGCTACCTTTTGTTTTTCTTTGCCATGATACACCCAGAATTTTTCCGCATCATCTTCCGGCACATCATAGCGCGGCTCTATACCAAGTATCGGCCCCATCCGCGAAATCACATTACCCACAACCGGTGCTGAAATCCAGCCGCCTGTTGCATAGCCGTAGGTGGATTTATTGCCTTTTGGCTCATCAATCATAACCAGCACCACATATTTGGGGTTATCTACCGGGAATGTGGCAACAAAGGAAGCAATTTTGGAATCTTCGTTATAACCACCGCCGGATGCTATTTTTTCTGCCGTACCAGTCTTGCCGCCAACACGATAGCCAGCTACATCCGCCTTGCCACCCGTGCCATGCCCCACCACCAACCGCATGAGACGGCGGGTGTTGCGCAATGTCTGGTCAGATACCACACGCTCACCTTTTTCACGATTACGGTTGCCATCTTTCATCAGCGTCAGGCGTGGCAGGTGACCATCCCCAACGATAGCCGCAATGCCGCGCACCAGGTGCAGCGGCGTGACGGACATACCATGGCCATAGGAAATAGTGACGGTGTTGATCTCTTTCCAATCGGATGGCCAGAGAGGTTTGGCGCGCTCAGGAAGCTCGATATCTACCTGCTCCAGCATCCCTAATCTTTTCAGAAATTCTTTCTGGCGGCGCGCACCTACATCCAGCGCGAGTTTGGCCGTGCCAATATTGGATGAATACGCATAAATTTCCGGCACGGAAAGCCAGCGACGCTCCGGATGCGAATCCTGAATGGTGTAAGATGAGACCTTAAACGGATTGGTGGCATCATAACCGCTGGCCATGTTGACGATCTTGTGCTCCATGCCCATCGCCATGGTGAAGGTTTTGAAGGTGGAGCCCATTTCATACACGCCAAGCGATGCACGGTTGAACTGCGCTTTTTCGGATCCTTTCGTAAGACGGTGCGGATCAAAATCCGGCAGGGAAACCATGGAAAGCAGCTCGCCATTTTCCATATCCATGATGACACCAACGCCACCAATGGCCTGGAATTGCTCCATGGTTTTCTTGATTTCCTCACACATGATGGCTTGCAGGCGCACATCAATGGAAAGGGCGAGCGGGCTGAAATTCTCTGCCGTGTCGCGCAGGCGCGTATCCATGGTTTGCTCGACACCGGCAAGGCCTTTATTATCGACACCAACATAACCCACCACATGCGAGGTGATATCGCCATATGGATACACACGGCGTTCTTCCGGCTGGAAATAGAGGCCAGGAATGCCCAGCAGATTGATAGCGTGCTGTTCACGCGGCGTAAGATTGCGCTTTATCCAGACGAATGATTTTTTATCGTTGAGGCGAGCAAGCAGCTTTTTGCTATCCATGCCCAGTGTTTTTGAAAGTTTTGCAGCAGCACCCGCCGCATCTTTTACTTCACGCGGGTTTGCGTAAAGCGAGGCGGTGATAAGGCTGGTAGCCAGCAACACACCATTTCTATCAACGATATTGCCGCGCTGAAGTTTTACTTCATCCGTCTGCAGATTTACGGTGCCGCCTGCACCCTCTTCATCATCGCTTACGGTGATGGTAATAGCTTTGGGATTGTTGATGACCGCCACTTCCACCATGCGATAGCTGATGCTGACGAAGCACAGGCTGAAAAACAAACCAACACATAAAAGCCGTATGCGGCTCTGCTCGATGATGCGCTGGCCAGTGCTTTGCCTGACAACAATCTTCCGACTATTGCGGCTCACTGTTCTTCTCCGGCCTGATACCGCACGGGCTGCACTGCCAAGGCCTCCGGTCTGCTAGCGGAAGCCTGTAACTGCTTTGGGAACGGAATGGCCTCCACCACCGCGATCTGCTCCACCCTGGTACTTGTGGTGGCTAAATATTTTTCTGAAAGGGCCTGCAGGCGTTCCGGACGGTTCAGATACTCCCATTCGGCGGAGACGACGTTCAGGGCTTCGCGCTCCTGCTCCAACTCCTTGGCGGTTTCGGCTATCTGCGCCCTGAGCGATTGTACTTCGTATTTAACCGAATAAAGAATAAAGGTCGCGGCTACTATCACCAGCATCCAGATTAATGCTGAAAACCGCGTCATAGCTGGGACTCATGGATTGACAGGTTCAACGGCGCGCCCCATGGTCCTGAGTGTTGCTGAACGTGAACGTGGGTTGCGTGCCACTTCGGCATCGCTGGCAACGCGCTTCTCCGGTTTTGGCATAAAAAAGTGGGAAGCAGCCGGTGCCTCATGCCTTGACGGCATATGGCGCGACTGCTCCCCGAGTCTACCGCAACGGGAGTAGAAAAATCGTTTCACGAGGCGATCCTCGAGCGAATGAAAACTGACTACAACAAGGCGTCCGCCAGGTGCGAGCATGGATTCTGCGGCCTTCAGGCCGCCTTCAATGGATTCCAGTTCCTGGTTGACATGAATGCGCAGTGCCTGGAAGCTGCGGGTTGCCGGATCGGTCTTACCGCCACCACCCACAGTTTTACGGATGATATCGGCAAGCTGGCGGGTGCCGGTGATCTTTTCGTTAGCGCGCGCTTCTACAATGGCGCGGGCGATACGGCGGGCAGCCGATTCCTCGCCGTAGTAATAAAGTATATCAGCGAGTTCCTGCTCGGGTGCGTTATTCACCACATCGGTCGCGCTCATGCCCTGCTGAGACATGCGCATATCCAGCGGCCCATCGTTCCTGAATGAAAAACCACGGTTCGCCTGATCCACCTGCATGGACGAAATACCCAGATCAAGCACAATGCCATCAGCCTCGGTCACGCCATGCGCTGCGGCAAGTGAGCACATATCGGCAAAATTGCCAAGCAGCCAGACAAAACGACTGGGGAATTCTTCTTCCAGTTTTTTGGCGAAATCGCGGGTGGATGGATCGCGGTCGATCGCAAATACGCGGCAATCGGCTGAATTGAGGATGGCATGGGAATAGCCGCCCGCGCCGAATGTGCCATCGATATAGGTGCCATTATCTTTAGGCGACAGCATTTCGAGCATTTCGTTTTTCATCACTGGATCATGCGGCAACATCGGCTACCTCATACAGTTCGGGTTGCAGCGCACCGACGCTGGCGCGCAGCTGCTGGTAGAAATATTCACGTACAGTCATTTCACACGGGGTCAGATGCTGCTTGCTCATCACGCATCTCCCTTCAAATTGTGACGACGCTCACGCACCATTTCGCGTGCACGTTTTGCGTGTTCTTCAAATGCCTTGGGTTGCCAGATTTCAAATATCTCGCCTTTACCAACGATGGTAGTTTCCTCGGAAATCTTTGCGCTGGCAAGCAACGCGGGCGGCAGCATGACGCGGCCTTCCGTATCAAAATTCAGCTGCACACTTTCGCCGAAGATGGTGGTGGCGAAGGCATCACGCTCTTCGGAATATGGATCGAAACGTTCGATGCGCTGGTTGAGTTTCATG
>CAZAQK010000061.1:0-8681 GCA_964487265.1 uncultured Rickettsiales bacterium
TGGCTACGCGCCCTGCGGGTCTCTCGGCTTTGCCTCGATTTCCAAAAATCCTGCTGGATTTTTGTCGAACCCAGGGGTTCTCGTCCATCACTTCTAACCAATATATAGGTAAGGTCGCTGCCTTACCTATATATTGGTGGGTGATAGAGGACTCGAACCTCCGACCTCTACCATGTCAAGGTAGCGCTCTAACCAGCTGAGCTAATCACCCGGATAAAATGGGAGGGCTTACATAGCAGTATTAGCCAGCGTTTTGCAAGTTAAATAGCAAAAACAGCACTATAGTATTGCAAAACTGCCGCTGGTTGCTATTGATGCTTCCAGTGTGCCCGTAGCTCAGGGGATAGAGCAACAGCCTTCTAAGCTGTGGGTCGCAGGTTCGATTCCTGCCGGGCACGCCACTCACTCCAGGCTGGAAACAGCTTGGAAAGCGCATGATCCCGAAGGCGGGGGTGCATGAAATGGAAGGTTTCGCCTTCCGTGGCGGATTGCCGGATGCTGGGCATGCTCATAAAATCCGTATGGGATTTCAGCAGATCGCATAAATGCTGGGCGCGCATGACCGGATCGATGAACGCAAACACGGCGCGATATAACAACTGGCCATCTATGGCAGGATCAATCGGCGTATCGAATGTGACCATGTCCTGCTCAGTAGCAAATAACAGATCACCCGTATCGATGCCTTTTGCCATATAAAAACCGCTAATGCCGAATTTGCCGCGCAGCAAGATGGACCATAACAAGCCATCTGCCCCGCGCACATGCGGCAGGTAGCCCGGATGGATATGGATGAAGCGCATGCCCTCCAGTGCCAGCAGGCTTTCCGGCACGATGCCGCCGCCAGTGTAAAGCACGGCACCGCGGATATTATTCGCCATCCATGCGCGTAACTGCGGGTCTTTCAGCAAACCATTGGTGGCCACAATATCTACCTGCTTTGCAAAATCGCGCCAGTTGAAGCTGCGCAGCATATGGGCATAAAAATCTGGTGGCAGATCATAAACTTTCTGCATGGTTTTGCTGATGGTGGTAAACAGGTCTGGCTGGCGCAGGGCGATCATATTGGGCCAGTGGTTCATGCGCATGCCATGCAGCTTAAGGCCGAATTTCGCCCGCCATGGTTTGGGCAAGAGGGGTGCAACGGATTTGCCAGTTGCGACATCCACGCAGGGTGCCAGCATCACCAGCCTATCAACGGCGATGCCATGATGCTTCAGGAATAACAGGTAAGCTCGCAGCAGCGGCCCTTCATATCCCAGTACAGTCAGCATTGGCACCACTCATCAAATGCGTGGTCGATGGCATTTTGCATATCCGGCGTAAGCGTGTGTGATAGGTCGCGCACATTGAGCAGGGTGTTGAGGTATTTGGCTTGATGAATTTTATCCCCGGTGCCAAATGCAGCAAGCAGGCTGGAAACGAAAGCAGCACTTTGCGAATCATCGAAGGGCAATGCATGTTTTATATCAATATGCCTGCACCAAGTGCGCATGATTTGCGCATCTATCATGTGCCGCGCTCCGCGAGGAGATTCAGGATGGCCGCATGCGCGGCCTTCGCACTGCTGGATATATTGAAGATGGTTTTCTCCCGCAAGTTTTTGATTTTCTCTGACCACTCCGCCTGGCTGGCGAGCATATTGCTTACAGTATCGGCAGCATTTGCAAGCGCATTGGCTGGAATGATAACGCCTATCTTATCACGGATACTTACTTCGAGCGGTTCACAGGGAATTTTTGTGTATTCAGGATTGTTGATCTTGCGCGGCGTATCGATAAATAACACAGGGCGGCAGCGGCTGAAGGCATATTCCATCGCAGCACCTGACCAGTCACTCACCATGATATCGGCGGCAAGCATGGAATGGTCGGAGGCAATTTTATCGTCTATCAAAAGTGCCGGATATTTCTTGCGCAGTGCATGAATGGTATCTGGTGCGTGCTCAAATGTCCGTGGGTGTGGGCGCAGTGTGACCTGAAAATTTTGGCTGAGCAGCGAAGCGATAAGCGGATCCGTATATCCGGCTTCTATCAGGCAGTGTTCCCCCCAGCTGGGCGCGATGAGCACATGCGGTGCTGCATTGGGCGGTGTTGCAGCGTTTTGCTGCTGGATCAATGTGTCGAGTCGCCCATAGCCATGTGCAATTTTTTTACGCGCGGGTAGTTTGTATACAGCTTCTTCTGCTGCCAATTCATCCATATGGTATTGGCCGGCGCACAAAATCGCATCAAATGCCGCGAAAGCCCGTGGCCGGTATATCATATGGTGCGATGCCAGCGAATGATGGACGTATACATATAACGGGTTGAAGCGCGAGCGTTTGATCTCATTATTATTCAGGTCAGGTGTGGTGGTGATGAGCACACCACAATCCAGCGCGGCAAATGTAAAAATACGCACTGAGCTGCTGCCTACATAAAAACGCACGAAATGCGGATCTTCGATGGCTAACCCCGGGTCATCCTTGCGTGAGCTGACCCAGCAGATAGTTTGCTTATTGGCGATGAACTCACGCGCAATGGGACCAAGATGCGCCCAGCCAGAAGGACCTTCAGAGAAAAAGACAACACGGCGCAGGTGAGGCGGCAGTTTCTGGAACCGCCGCATATTCTGCACCTGCAGTGCGATGTCACGTATCGAGATCGATGATTTTGGCAAGTGAACCATCCTTGAGGGCAGTATCGTAACGCTTCAGGTCATCCAGCGTGTCAACTTCCAGCCAGCCACCGGCAACCATGGCGGCATGCACCGGCTGGACGTTATCGATGATATGCTGGAGGAAATCGGTCATGAACATATTCTGGCGCAGTTTGCCACTGGGCAGCGTATTTGGCAAATGCTGGTACGCGTTTCGGAAATCATGCTGCGCTGCTTTTGATACACGCACGATGCCCATATATTGCCCCTGTATGTCATCCAGCGATGTTGGTTTTCTGCCCAGTTCAGTGATAAAACCGTTTGTATCCAGCTTAAGAGTTTCAGCGTCTTTCAGGGGGTCTTCCATGCGGAACTCCCATAATGCGCGCCAGTTCTTATCAACGGTAGTAGAGATGGGATGTGCATCCTGCATGATGGCGGTGATGATACGTGGCTCATAGAGTATATCGCTGTAGCAGATGATGAGGTCTTCCTGACCATCAAACTCGTCAGCGGCGCAGAACAGCGTTTCCACCATGTTGGAGCTGTCATAGATCGGGTTCATGTAAAACCGGCTGGTTTTGTGGCGGATGGTTTCCGCCTGCCAGCCGCCGATGATGGTAATATTATTTATGCCGCAGCTTTTCAGCACTTCCAGTTGCCTGTCCAGGAGTGGCCTGCCAGCGAGCTCCACCAGGCATTTAGGGCGGTCATCAGTGAGTGGTCGCAGGCGGGTGCCCTGACCGGCGGCTAGTATGATGGCTTTCATAAAAACCGCCTGATGAATTGCTTGGGCATGAGGCGGCAATCTGATGTTTCATCCTGCTCGCGCTCGGGATGCCACATGACGCCGAATAAGGGCAGGGTTTTGTGCTGCATGGCTTCGATATTGCCAGAGTCATCGCGCGCGATGGCAACCATATCAGGGGCAAGGTTAGCGGCAGGGATGCCCCATTCATGATAGCTGTTTACATCAAAACTTTCACCGGAAGGTTCCAGTGCCACAGGGTGGCGGGTGCCAGCATGGCCAGAAACGCGCGCCAGTGTGCCGCCAAAAAACATATTCAGCATCTGCATACCGCGGCATATGCCAAGCACAGGCTTTTTATGCTTCATGGCCCAGCTGATGATCTCCTGCTCGGCACTGTCGCGCTCGGGGGCAATGTTTTTTGCATCAGGCAATGTTGCAATGTCATTGCCGCCGGAGAGAATGACAAGTGAGGGTTTTGTCTCAGCAAGCTGGCGTGCCATGACGGCGGGGTGATAGCTGAGCTGCAATGCCAGCACGTTCCATTCACTGAGCCAGCTGCCCCATTGCTGGGCAAGGGCTTCAAAGCGCTCGCCATGCTCGCTGATATTGACGCGTGGTGTGATGGCAATGGTTTTCATAGCATGACTTTGATTTCATGGGTTGCGCAGTTGAGATAGAGCTCTTCAGCCTGCGAGTAATGTTCCCAGCGGCTTTCACCGGTGCCGATGGCTGCGGGGATATTCAGCTCTGCCGCACGTATGGCCATATGGGAATTGGCGCCGCCCCATGCGGTGATGAGGCCTGCGATGTTGTGGCCGAAGATCCAATCCCAGCCCGGATCTGCCTGGCGTATCAGGACAATTTTTCCGTCCAGCGCACCAGCATCCAGATCATCATCGGCCAGTACGGCTATTTTAGCGGAAGCTATGCCTGAACCAATGAAATTAGCCATTACCACCATGCCACCAAAAGCATAAAAATCCTGCTCGCAGGTGATGAGTGGGGGAAGTTCAACGCCTAGGCAGATCTCATGCTCCAGCGTGTTGCGTGCGATGATATCCTGCAAAAATTCTTTGGCTTCCACCTGATGATGGCCGGTTGCGATGGCTTTCAGATCGGCCATGTCAAGATGTGCCAGCTCTTCGGCTGATATACCAAGCTGCTGCCCAAAATCCTTGATGATCCGGAATGCAGCATCGACATGGCGCATGAAAATGAATTTGGCTTTCTCGCGCCATTCGATGGATGACGCCACAAAATGCTCCAGCTCACCTGCTGAAATATCAAACCCTGCCTGCGCACAGGACGCAGCAATTTTATCCCACGGGAGTGGGGCATGCACAGGTGCCATATGTGCATTTACGGATTTTTCGATGATCGGTTTCAGGTAATAATCCGGGTTTTCACCATAAGATGGCGTGGCGATATTATAGCTGCCCGGGCGCAGATGCGCATAGGTGTTTACGAAATTATCCCAGCTCATGGCCCCATCATGCACCTTGCCTGCATCACTTCGCATCTGGCTGGTGATGTTGTTCAGGCCTGCGAGATACTCATCCTGCTCATGCTGGCTGATGATGTTTTCGGATACAGCAGATTTTAGTATAGCCATGGCGATGAAGGCTGATCGGGCCAGATGGGCAAACGGCAAAACACCCTGCCATTTGCAGGTTTCCAGCAGATGAAAGGCATCGGAAAGCGATTGCGTTGCTGTGGTGACTGATGACGCAAGCAACTTTTCACAGGCTGCAATATCCCGCCGGTAACGGGCAAAAGCATTCTGGTTAATGCTATGCAAGCCTGCGTGCAGCTCGGCAATTTCCTTCTCGCTGAAGCCTGCTGCCTTAAGCTCAGTGCTGCGCGTCGCATAATCAGGTGTCAGGCAGGTGAAGGCAATTTCAAACTCGATCTTGTCATGCAGTGCAGGATTCTTGATGAGCTTTTGCAGGTAAAAATTTGCCAGTTTGCTTTTGAGCAAATCATTCAGTGATGCAGGAATGAAGGAATTGAACGATGCGCCTACATCAACATAAGGGTGGTGAGCAAAACTGTACATCAGCGGGCAGGGGCGCACATCGCTATAGCCGAACTCGGCGCGCTGGGTGGCCCAGATCTCATCGGTAACCAGATAGCGATACAGGCTTTCAGCAAAACGTGTGGGGCGTGTGCCAATGATCTCTGCCGGGTTCCAGTCCGGCATCACGCCAAAAACCGGTGTGTCGCCATGTAAATTATGAGTACTTTTACATAAATCCGCATAATAAATGCGGGCACTGCGCACGCGTTCCTGCACATCATTGTAGCTGCCGCGCCAGCGCTCTTCGATGGCGGTGAGCGGCCGCACCTGCAGGATAAAGATTTTATCATCCGGCATGATGGCAAATTCAATATCCAGCGAGTTATAGCCCAGAACCTTCTCGATTTCCTGAATGGCCTGTATCAAATTCTTTAAGTCAGCCGGACAGTCAGCCGGGATATCCTTATCCCTGAGCAGGGTGTAGGATTTCAGGTCTGCACGGCTGCCGGAGGTGACGGTATCGGTTTTGCTACTGTGATCATCGTAATTAATGACGTAATAAGGCGCGCGGTATTTGAGGGTACGTGTAAAAACCACGCCACTCATTTTTACAGGCGAAAGATAAGGTTCTATCAATAGCTGGTTGGCATTATCTGTATCGCCGTAAGCACGGACAACGGATTCAATACCTGCGGTGAGTGCTGCGCGGTCATCGGCGGGGATATCGGCGACTGATTGGTATTTACCGGCCATTGATGAAGTCCAGCTGTCTTCCCCCAGCGCACTTGAGCGGATGATGATGCGCTTGCCACGAAATTGCTGCTGTATGCGGTCAAGCATGGTGGTGCGTTGCGCGTTCCAGTCGGCAAGCGTGATGCCAATATGCTCACAGATATGGCTGTGTTTGAGTACCCCGGCCAGCCTGTCCAGCGTCTCGAATTTCGTGCCGAGCAGGAACTGCGCCAGATCCGAAGGTGTATTGAGCTCTGCCCACTGGCCTGCAATATCAACCGTTTTCACTGCTATCTTCTGGAACATGAACCATTCAGCCAGCTTGGCGAGATGGGCTTTTGCATAGGTTTTTTGCAGCCACTCGCGGTTATCTTCAAGCAACGCCAATGCCCTCGGCGAAAACTTGATGAGGCCGGCAAACTCAACCTGCTGGCTGTTGGCATGCTCACTTACAACCGCATTGTCCTGCACATGCAGCATTTCCATATGCGCGATATCTTCCGCCGTGCGGGCGGCGGCACGCTGCTGCCACTGCGAATCCACGACCATGACCACATCACCTGCTTCTGCGAGTAACAAATCAGAAACCGATGGGCGGATGACAATGTCTGTATAGCTTGCAATCGTCGGTTGGGCAGAATCCACAGCTAATAGGAATGATACTACGCTGCCTGTGTGTTCCCAATTGGGGTTGATGGTGGTGGAAAGTTCTGGGTAGGCCTCAATAACTTCTGAAAAATGATAACCACCGACAAAATGGCTTGGAACAGCTGTGAAGGCATTCAGCAACCAGTCGAGAACGCGCCCTCCGGCAGCAACATTCTGTACCGCGGATGGGCTGTGGCCGCGCCACGGCCTGCCGGCTCCGAGCAATACCAACCTGTAACCGGCGCGATCAACGCTTGCTCGATTACTCGGTTTTTTCATTTTTTTGAATTATCGGGGCTGAAATAAGCTCGGATTTTTGCCCAATACAGCCGAACCGTGACGATAACGCTGACAGCTGCCGCCGCAAGTGCCTGCAATATCATGCCGCCTGTGCCCGGGTCGATATAGGCATGAGCCTGCTGGACAGCACATAGATAGGCAGCACATGTGTATGCGATGAGATTCTTGCTTTTCATAGGCGTTTACAATAGACCGAATGTATGTTGCGGAAAAGTTTTTATTTCAAACAATACAGCTGTTTATGAAGCGCAGGATTAAAGCTTTTATTGAGGCGCGTCAAGGGCTTTTGGCCTTTGTGCTGCTGGCATTCTGGCCGTTTGCCCATTTTATTTATCATAACCGGAAAATACTCCGGGCGGACGAGGTAGGATTAGTGCTGGCTATATGGGCGTCCTTGATAATAGTGGCGGGCCTTGCTGCAGAAATCATTGTGCGCCTGTTCAAACGGCGTAATCAGGCAGCCTGTTATGCACTGATGGGCACCATGTGCCTTCTGTTTTTTAGTTACGACGGGATTGTGCGTGGCATTCACCTTGCCATTGAAAACCTGCCATCGCTGAGCGTTGGTATCAACCATATGTATGCAGGGTTGTGTGTTGTCGTGGTGGGGCTTGTGGTGCTGTTTGTAGCAAAGCTCAGCCATGGCATTACCATACTTACGGTGTTTGCTGCTTCGGCGGTGTTTTTCCCAGTTGCAGGGTTTACTGCCCATACCATTGGCCAGCTGATGAATGATGATGGCCATAAAACTGCCGATATTTCGCCAAAAGCCAGTTTCCGTAACCGGCCGAATGTCTATTACTTTGTAACGGATGAATATGGCAGGCATGACCAGGTAAAGCAGGTAACGGGTTATGATAACACGCCATTCTTAAAATGGATAGAACAGCAAGGGTTTGCTGTCAGCCGGTCATCATATTCCAATTATCCGGTTACGTTCCTGTCGCTGGCATCATCACTCAGCATGGACTATCCATACCGTGATGCTGAGAACGTGCTGAACCGGCAATATGCACACCGTGTAATAGGCGGTGATAATGCGGTGGTGCGGCATTTCCGGAATAACGGCTATTATTATTTCCATGCACCGGCAGTGCTGTGGAATGGTTCTCGCTGCAGCGGCGCAGAGGATGTGTGCCTGCAGCCTGCATCGGTCGTGGGTAACGAACTGACCACCAATCTGCTGCGTATGACGCCGCTTTTCAAGATTATGCAACGTTATATGCTTAATAGTTCATGGGTTGCCACGTTTGAGAATCTGTTGCCGGAACTGGACAAAGTGCGCCACCATCAGCCGTTTTTTGTGTTCTTCCATAGCCTGCTGCCGCATCCACCGCAAATTTACCGGCCGGATTGCAGCCTGAAGATTGATGCTTCCATCCGCCTTTCCGACACCACAACACCGGGTGCCAAATCAGAAACGCCGGAAGGCTTCCTCGATAATCTCAAATGTGCAAACAAGCAGCTTGAATATGCCATCAGCCATATTAAAAGGCAGGATCCGACAGCCATCATCATCGTGCATGCTGACCACGGCACACCTTTTACGGTGGATTGGATGAAAGATCCGCGTGAGTGGACGGGTGCACAGCT
>CAZAQK010000062.1:0-8640 GCA_964487265.1 uncultured Rickettsiales bacterium
GCGTAAAATACAGTATGGATTCACTGTTATTCCCCTGCCCTGCTTCCAGCCGCAGGCACACCATGCCACTGCGGGTGCGCTTAAGTGAAATCAACAGCAAATGCCGCAAAAGCCCTTCGATATGTTGGGACCTGCCGATCCAGCATACAGGCATATCCGGTTTAACAGAGAGCGTAACATGCAGGAGGGGTGAAGGCGGCTGGATTTTTTTTGCACTTGTTAATGCACGGTCTGCAACCGAACGTATGCTGAATACGGCGGCTGGCACTACATAGTGTGCAGCCTTTATTTCCATCAGCATGGCATAGTCACCAATCGAAGGCACCAGCACGGAATCCTGTGGCAACCTGCTCCTGAGTAATGATAAAAGCCCTGCCAGCTTGCCTTCATACCATCGCCGGTGCGCCTCAACGCGTTCAAGCGGCATCATGGTTGCCGCCAGCTTATCATGCATGCGGGCAATCGCATTGATAAGCTTTGCAGTTTCATCAGTAGCCGACGATTGCGGCAGAGCGCAGCTTCCTTCCGATTCAGAATACAGACACTCAATGTGACGCACCGCATCTGCCAGAGGCTGGCTTATGCGGCGCGCCATTCGCCTGGCAAGCAGTGCGCAAAGTCCTGATGCTGCAATAATCAATAACACTATGGTAAGTATAATACGCCCGGCAAACACATTAATTTCCCTGAGGTTCCCCTCAAGATAAATAAAGCCCAGATAGGTTCCGTCCTCGCCTAAAACCGGCCTGGCGATCGTCAGTGCCAGCAATGTTTCGTACGTGCCGGTGCTGCTTATCACGCCCGGGCACCATGGATTGGCAATAGCAGGGTGCGACCACGACGCGATCAATACATTATCCGTGCTATAGATACAGCTTTTTTCCAGCCCGGGCTGGCCACTGAAATCCTTGAGGTGCTGTGATAATTCTTCGTGGTTCTGTATATTATAGGCTGCCACACGACTGATGGCTTCGCTGTAATGCACCAGATTATTGACGATCATGCGGCGGGCCGCAAACATGTCAGCAATGCCAACACCCAGTGCCGCCAGCATCGCCATGCCTGCCCCGGTCAGAAACAACAGGCGGAAAAAGCGCGACTGAATAGTCGGCAATGTACTTTGCTGGCCGTCAATCATGCCGCATTCTTTCCACTGGCCTGCACAGAAAGAAGGAATGGCCGTGCCTTATCAAAATATCCACGCATCTGCGAAACAAGGGGGGCAATATCCTCAGACACTTCACCTGCCGCATACGCCTTGGCTGCCGCTTCAACCCGCTTTGCCAACTCTGAAAGTTCAAGCAACCCAAACTGCCGGCTGGAACTTTTGAGTGTATGGGCGGGCATTACAGCAGCCGATATATCATGCTGCGCCGCCGCGGTTTCGATGCGCTTAAGGTAATCGTCGCAATCTTCCATGAAATAGCCGATCACCACCGCAAGCTTGTCACCCAGCGTCTTACAGGTCAGGTTAAATTGCTCCTCATTCACACCATATGCCTTCATGCCTGTTATATCAGCTGCAACTATTGGCAATGGCGTACCACTCTCAGCTACTTGTGCAATCTGTGGTGCCGTTGTTACAGGCGGTGACGACTGATGTTCCAGCTTGTCACGCAACCATTTAAGCAGGCAGGCCTCAAGGTTGGCCTTGCGAACAGGTTTGCTCAGGTAATCATCCATGCCGCTGGCCAGGCAGTGTTCACGGTCATCTTTCATGGCATTTGCGGTCAGTGCAATAATCGGCACCGGTGCAATCTTGCCTGTCGATTTCAGCGAAACAATATGCCGCGCCGCCTCAAATCCATCCATCACCGGCATCTGGCAATCCATGAAAATAAGATCGAATGGCTGCTTCTGCGCTTCCTCCACGGCAATCTGGCCATTCTCGGCTGATGTAACGCGGCATCCCATGTTCTGTAGCATTTCAGTAGCGACTTCGATATTCACACGGTTATCTTCCACCAGCAATATATGTGTGCCGTAAAGTGGCTTTTCGCGGG
The DNA here is from genome assembly GCA_964487265.1 of uncultured Rickettsiales bacterium. Lineage (GTDB taxonomy): Bacteria > Pseudomonadota > Alphaproteobacteria > Rickettsiales > SXRF01 > CAZAQK01. The sequence continues at coordinate 2,004 of CAZAQK010000062.1, forward strand.
CAAGCAACCTGCGTGCGGAAAGGGCATTACTTGCTTCCGTGGTGATGATACCGACCGGCTCACCGCGTTCGATGTTATCGAATACGTGCACCAGAGTATCGTATACCTGCTGGCGCGAAGCGGGCTTGGTCAGGCAGGCATTGGCTCCCGCATCGGAAAATTGCTTAACGAGCCCCTGCTCACCGGCAGAACTCAGGATAACAACCGGTAATGCATTGAGCGTTTCATCGGCACGAATTTCCCGCGTCAGCGCCATACCATCCTTACCAGCCATAACATAATCGGTAATGACAACGTCGATGACACGCTGGCTTGCCATTTCATACCGCAGGCGCGACACTGCCTCATCGGCGTTTTCAGTCACCAGGCATTCCATGCCCGCCGCCACCAGCGTTTCTGAATACATGCTGCGGTTAGGCGCAAGATCATCCACCAGCAGCACACGTTTCCCGGCAAGCTTTGCATGCCTGTCAACGGCCGGTTCAGGTTCACCTGCTTCCGGCAGTGGAATATCCCAGCTGAATACCGTGCCTTTGCCCGGTGTGCTTTCCACATGAATGTCGCCACCCATCAAACGCACGATGTTGCGGCAAATGGCAAGGCCAAGGCCTGTGCCCTGCCGCGCGCGCGTGCTGCCGCTTTCCACCTGCATGAATTTGGCAAAGAGTGAATGGACTTTATCTTCAGGGATGCCAATGCCCGTATCCTCAACACGCATTTTAAGAAAAGCATATGTACCTTTCCCCTCCTCAGGAGCTGCATACTCCACATGCACAAGCACATATCCCTTATCAGTAAATTTAATGGCATTACCGATGAGGTTGAATAATATCTGCCGCATGCGCCCCGGGTCAGCCACCACAAAGCGTGGTGTCCCCGGGCTGTAGCGCAGTAGTAATTCAATATTTTTCTCACGCGCACGTGCTGCAAACAGGTCCAGCGCATCTTCAATGGTTGAAAGAAGATTGAAACGGATAGGATCAAGTTTCATCTGCCCTGCTTCAAGCTTTGAGAAATCCAGCACATCATTGATAAGACCCAGCAAATGGTCGGCAGAGTTTTGCAATGTACGCACATAATGCTGCTGTCGCTGGTTAAGCGACGATTCCAGCAGCAGCTCAGTCATGCCAAAAATACCATTCATGGGTGTGCGTATTTCATGGCTCATATTGGCAAGGAAATCGCCCTTGAGCTGGTTCAATTCAATCAGCTTGCGATGCGCCTGCGCTACATAATCTACAGCTGGCTTCAGCACAAAAACGGCCACGGCGCATAATAGCAGCAATGCTGCTGCAGATAGCATGACCACCACATTATACAGTATGCGGATATGCTCTTCCCCCTCGTGCTGATATTGCGTTACCACCGCATCAAGCGATGCAAGCAGCTTGCGATTGGCCTGTCCTATCAAGACCCTTACATTTGCATGATTTGCCGTAATATCCGAAGGTGGCAGACGCAATACCTGCTTTGCCTGCGCCAGGTAATCCGTCACCTGTTGATCAATGAATAAAGGTGCGGCAAAATACATTTGCCTGAGAGTGCCAGATTCCAGCTTAGGCAGGTGCATGGCCGGATTACCGTTCACCAATGAGCCATGGGCATGCTCCATTTCGTCGATTGCTTTCGTTAGCAGCTGAAGTATATCGCCCCGCTGGGCTTCATCCATGGCTGATAATTCCAGAACCAGAAGTGCAATACGCTGCGATAATGCGCGCTGTTTGCCCGCCACGTTAATAAGTGCAGCATCTGATTCATGCTGTGACAGCTGGTGCGTCGTGATCGCGGCAATCATGATAACAACGCATGCCACCAGAGACAATGCCACGCGGTAACCACGCACAATGCGACGGCGTGTCAGTTCAATAACACTATCTGTTTCATGCTTCATGCTGTCACCACGTGAAATTATCGCTGGATGTGGATTGCACCATCACCGTCACCTGGTTGCCAGCTTCGTTATATGCGATCTTGTCGAATGACAGAAGGCGCGCACGCGCAATGCCGCGCCCATGGCTCGATGTGGCATGTGCATGATCTATCTGCCAGTATTTTCGCCAGTCAAACCCCTGCCCCTGATCGGTGATCTGCACATACCAGCCATCGGGTTTGCGCTGATAAACGACATCGGCTTTCTTGCCGGCATATTCTGGCAGTGAAATGCGCCTGGCGATTTCATCCTGCCACCGGTTATCCTTAAGCAGCTGGGTTTTTTCTTCATAGGTGATACCAAGGTTGCCGTGCTCAACCGCATTCACCAGCAGATCCATCAATCCGGTGATAACACGTTCCGGCTCTGGAAAGCACGAAGCAAGCATGCACCCGACATTCTCCGCCTCAGATAATGTCTGCACCTGTATCTGGGCAGTGGATACTGCCTTGAGTGCCACATCGTATCGCAGAATCTGCACAGCCAACAGGCGGCGATGATGGCGTTCGCGGATAGCAGCAGCGGCAACACTTTTGATCAGGTCATCGGAGACGGGTTTTACCAGATAATAAAAAACCCCGACATCAATGCCTTCACGGATCTTTTCCTGCGTTGAATTGCCTGTCAGCATAATGACAGGAATGGATGACAGTTTTGGATCGGCCTTCATCTGCGATGCAACCTGCAATCCATCCAGCCCGGGCATCTCCTGATCCAGTATGATGGCATCGATAGTATCGTGCGAGGCCAGCAACATCTGCAATGCCTGATTGCCAGAACTGGCATTCTGCAAGCTATAGCCGAATTTTTCCAGCATCTGCGTCAGCATGGTCAGCATTACGCGGTCATCATCCACGGCAAGCACGGTGGGTTTGCGCATCGGCACGGCCGATACGGATATGGGCATGGCTAAGGCTGCGAGGGTCATGGTTATTGCTCCGTCAAAGAGTTGTACATGGCTGAACGTATGGGCTTCAGGAGATAGGCCAGCACGCTTTTCTCACCGGTAACGATATCGGCATCCACCGTCATGCCCGGAATAACAGGATGCATTCCCGGCTGGCCTCCGGCATAATTTTTGATCAGGCGTACGCGGCCTTTGTAATAATCTTCACGCCGCGCTTCATCGGTGAAGGTGGTGGCGGAGATGCTTTCCAGATGTCCTTCAATCGTGCCAAAACGCACATAATCATACGAATCGACCTTCACCTGCACCGTCTGGCCGGTTTCTATACGGCCTATCTGCTGCGGCATGATCTTCAATTCCACCACCAGCTGCTCTTCCACCGGCACCACTTCCATCAACGTCTGGCCGGCGGGGATCACCGCACCAATGGTGTTGAGCTTCAGGCCTTTGACATAACCCATTACTGGTGAGCGCACTTCAAGACGTGCCACCCTGTCCTGCCGTTTCTTCAGCATTTCATTAGACTGCGCCAGGTCTGATTCCACTCGGTGCAGTTCGTTATAGGCACTATCGCGCTGCTGTGCTGCCAGCGCATCAAGCCGTTCCTTATATTCGGTGAGTTCCTTGGCCGCCTCTTCTTTCTGACGCGAAAGTGATGACACATCACCCTTACGCGAATTATATTCTTCCTGTTTTTTGATATAGGTTGTGCGCGCCGCCAGCCCGTCTTTCGTCAGCTTGGCATAGATCGCCTGCGACTCACCGGACAAGGTCAGGTTGGATTGCGCAGTGGCAAGTGACTGTTCAATGCGCGTGATCGCCGTGCGCTTCTGTTCTATCTGCTCTTCCAGAACCGCACGTTCACGCCGGCGCGCTTCCAGTGCCGTATCAAACATCTTCTGCTGTTCCTTTGCCTGTTCAGGCTGCGATGCAAATTTTGAAAAATCGGCGGCACGATCTTCAAGCAGCGCGCTCAAGCGTTCACGCTGTAATGATAAGCCCAGCACTCGCGCTTCCTGCTCGCGCCAGTCCTCTTCCGTACCGGCACCATCGAGCCGCACCAGCACCTGGTCTTTTTGTACAAAATCGCCTTCATGCACCAGTATCTCCCGCACCAGTCCACCTTCCAGATGCTGCACCAGCCTGCTATAGCCGGTGGGAACCACCTGCCCTTCCGTGCGCGCCAGTTCTTTGATGGGTGTGATCGCTGACCAGCCTATGAATGCCAGCGTCGATACTGATAAGGTTGCCACCGTAAATTTGAGTAGCTTTGGCAGCGGTGTTTCCTCAAAAGCCTGCGACTGGCTGAGTGCCGATACATCATCGATAAAATACCGCGCCCACAATGTACGCGAATACCGTGCCCATGACTTCAATGCGTGGTGCCTGAAAATAGGGTTATGCTCATGTGTCATGGTATCTGCTCCTTTGCTTTGGGTATATGCTGCCCGGGACGTCCCACCACGGGCACACCGCCAGCCTTCATCCAGATCACCTGGTCGGCCAGTGCCAGCATATCCTCACGGTGTGTTACAAAAATGACCGTTCGCTTGCCACGGCATTCTTCTAAAAAGTTCTGGAAGCGTTTACCGGTAGAGGTATTGAGCAAGGCTGCCGGTAATTCATCAGCAAGCACTATCGGGCGTTCGGCAAGATATAATCGCGCAAGGCATAATCTCGCCGCAAGGCCACTGGAAGGGATGATCCCGCCTTCAAATAATCGTGTATTAAGTCCTGCTGGCATCTCGTCAACCAGCTCCCACGCATCCGCCCACAACAGTGCCTGGCGCAGGCGGAAATCCGGGGCTAGCGGATCTACTGCACGCAGATTATCGGCAACCGTTCCGGGCAATAGTTCCGATGCCTGCGGCAGATACGCCACCTGCCGCCTGAGCGCACGCGGATCAAACTGCCGGTGATCCACACCATCCAGCCGTATCACCCCCATTGCCGGTGAATACAGCCCAAGGATAAGCCGTAATATGCTGGATTTACCGCTGCCGTTGCCGCCATAGATAGCAACGATCTGCCCCTTGCTTATCTCAGCATTCAGGTTGAGGAAAACCGGGTCACTCTTTCTGTTGTAGCGCAGCGTTACGTTCTGGAAACTGATATTGCCTTCGAGCATACGGCTGGCCAGCACATAGCGCATGGCATGCGCTTCCGTTCGCATGGCCATCAGCTGCGAAACCTGCTTCACCGAAGCGCGTATCTGTTCCAGGTATGGCAGGATGGTGCACAGCGCCTGCAGCGGATACAGCACACGCCAGGTGATGATCATGGTGGCAACCATGGCACCTGCCGTCATTTCGCCCAACCAGATACGCTGCAGGCTCCATGCGATCGTCAGCAGTCCGGCCACCACGGTCAGGAAATTCGCGGCATACTGCACCGTTGAAGCAGTGAGCGCATAGCTGTTCTGCAGGCGCGATGATTGCCAGCTGATGGCTGAAAACCGCTGCAGCATCCGCTCGCTCATACCGGCAGCATAGATCGCTTTTTCGTTGTCGATGATATCCATCAATATCTGCTGGCGTTTGGCAGCGGCATGCGCCGATTCCTGCCCCAGCCTTTTCCAGCGCGAGCGCGTGGCAAATAATAGCAGTGCGTAAGCCAGCGTGATACCAATGCTTACCCACGCAACCGGCCCAGCCAGCCAGGCGATCACCAGCACCAATATACCAATGAACGGCATCTCAAGCAGTGTCAGGAACATCGGGCCGGTCACGAAATCGCGCACAGCTTCAAAGGCGCGCAACCGGGCGAGCTGTGCAGAAACCGATGCCTGCTCAATGACAGAGGCCGGCAGAAACAACAATTGCTCGAACATGGCCTGCGATACAAGGAGGCCGCTACGCGCACCGATCCATCCAGCTCCGCGCACACGGATCCAGCGGATAATCTTTTCAACCAGCAAAGCCAGCAGTACGCCAATGGCCAGAAGCGGCAGCGTGCCGAGTGCATGGGCTGCGATCACACGGTCATACACCGCCATGGAAAATAGCGGCATGGCGAGCGTAAAACAATGCATGACGAGACTGAGCACTGCAATATGCCAGAATATCGGGCGGAACCGCTGCGCAGTTTGCTGCATCCAGCTGGTGGTTGCGGGCATATCCTCGGCATCTTCAATTTCGATGCGCTCGAAGCGATACAATGTGCCGTTGCAATCAGGCAGCGGGCCACGTATCTGTTCGCGCCCGTCATCGCGTATCAACCCATAAGGCCCGATCTCACGCAGCACCCACGCACTATGCCAGCCACGTGGTTTTTCCGGCGCAAATAACGCCGGCATATCCTCAGGCGTTACCGATTCGGCCTGCCTGCGCTCCTGGCGTATGCGGTAACCCAGCGCACCCATCACGCCCAGCAGGTCGCTCATATTCACTTCCGATGCGGTGACCGGCAGTGCGTCCACCAGACTCATCACATCACCCTGCCAGCCATTCACCTCAAGCAGTGGCGCAAGGAGTAATCCGGTATTGTTATTGCCATAACCCCAGCGCAGCACATTGTTCTCGGCAAGCGTGGCAAGCCATGCAGCCGGGCTTTGCTGAATATTTTCCTTCATGATGCCTGCCCTCCTGCGATCAGCTGCACAGGTTCCATCACCTGCACCAGCGAGCCACGGCGCATGTCAAACACGCGGTCGGCAAGGCTCGTGATGTTATGATCTTCCGACACCACCACCAGCGTGGCCTTGCGCTTCAGCCTTGCCAGTAAATCAAAGATCCGCGTGTAGCTTTCACGGAAGCGGTTACAAACCTGGGCGATGTCATCAATAATACGGTTGATAACAC
>CAZAQK010000063.1:0-8509 GCA_964487265.1 uncultured Rickettsiales bacterium
ACCTGAGTTTCTATGGCGGTTCGGCATTTGCCATGCTGTTGCACGGGCCGGGTAAAATGTTGCCAACTGTTCATTACAGTAAGGAATTTTCTGCCCTTTTCTTTTCTGCAGTCGTGTTTTGCATGGTGCTGTATTTCAGGCGTTGCAGATATGTACTGGAAGTTGCCTGTGAAAAATATTTCTTACTGATCACACCTGTATTGCTTGTGATCGTGTCAGTGTTAGTCGGATTGTTTGGTTACTCTGCGTTGCTGACGGGGAGTACAGCCGCACTGATATTGACCATCCACTGGATGGCTACAACAGGCGGCAACTGGACAAGTAGTAAGGTTTCGATTGCCAAATCATTTGCGGCATGGAAATCTTCGAATGCAATCAGCCATCGCCGGAAATGTGTGGCAGCAACAGTTGCTGTTATCTGTGGCATTGCCATTCTTATGCTTCCTCATAATGCCGCCACAGGCAAAATTGCCAGTTCAGCTGATGAATATAAATGGATGCTGAACTGGGATATGAAATTCTCCACAGGTCTATCTGGCAGTATGAATCCGACACATATGGCATTGGATACACAGGGAACTCTTTATGTTGTTGAGCATGGTCATCGTGTTCTGCGCGTGAATCGCAATGGCATAACTGAGATATTTGCAGGCAGTTTACAGTCAGGAGATAAGGATGCTTTAGGCACAGAAGCACGCTTTAACAGCATTTCTGATCTTGTGGTGGATAGGCAGGGTAATATCTATGTGGCGGATGAAGGCAACAATAAAATCAGGAAAATCAACCCAAAGGGGGAAGTAATAACCTTGTTGGGCAGCGGCAAAGTTGGCAGGTTTATATCGTGGTGCAAGCCGCTGGAATGCAGAATCACTGCGCCGAAGGCACTGCAAATGCTGGAAGATGGATCATTAATCATATCTGCCGGACTGCAACTGCTGAAACTGCAAAGCAACGGTAATGCTTTGCAATTCCTGTATGTGCAGGAAGTAAAGCAGCGGCCGGATGGTGTATTCCAGACGGTGCCATAACAGATTATTTACTTGCCACAATTTGTTGGATAACATCAGCACATGAACACACAAGCCGTAAGCTGGCATAGCGAAATCAGGGAACTGCTATTCACCAGGGATGCAACCCATCGGTTGTGGCAGATAGCCTATTTTTCTGCACTCGTCATACCCTATATGCTGGTCGGCCACCGCACGGCTGCTGACGTGTTATGCGGACTTATAGGGTTTCTATTCCTGCTGAAAAGTGCAACCAAACGTGAGTGGGGTTGGCTGCGTGAACCAATGATGGTTGTGCTGTTTGCCGCATGGGCATGGCTCTGCCTTGTGGTAACACCGCTTGCTTATAATATCGAATCTTCAGCAACGATTGCGTTTCCGTGGATACGGTTTATATTATTTTTTGCGGCGATGCGACACTGGGTGCTTGTCGAGGAAAAACCCATTAAATTTCTTGGTGCATGCCTCTCGGTACTTATTATTGCGATAGCAGTAGATACCGTGTGGCAATATGTGCATGGCCTGTCACTTTCCAATAATTATGCAGCGGATTCAGGACGTCTTACTGGTCCGTTTGGCAACGTCAAGGTCGGCATCTATCTGGCAAGGATGCTGCTGCCGATGCTGGGGATCTGTTTGTTTTTTAGTCTGTATGAAATGCGCGCGCGGCTTGTGTTGTTTACATACGGGGCTCTCTATTTCTTTGTGCTTGGCACTATTGCCGTCACCGGTGAACGTGTACCGTTTGCGATAAGTGTACTCGGGATGCTGACGGTGCTTGGCATATTGCTGGTCATGGAAAAATCCATGCGCAAGATATGCCTCGGTCTGATTGCCGTGACACTGGGTGCCGTATACGTAATGGTTGTAACGCAGGAATGGGTGCGTGGGCGCATCGGACATGCCATCGATATTTTGATGGATTTCTGGCATTCCGCTTACGGACAGCTTTTCTGGATGGGTTATGAAATGGGCAGGGAACACCTGCTTACGGGCATAGGCATGAAAAATTTCCGCGATTTATGCATTAATTTCATGTCTACAACGCATGTTACTCATTGCAACCTGCATCCACATAATCCGTATCTTGAGTGGTTTGCCGAGGCAGGACTTGTTGGGTTTATTCTGTTTGTGCTGTTTGTGGTTCTGGTGTGCCGCACTTGTATAATGGCCATTGCAGCCAATGCCGGGCGTTATCGCTCAGTCGCGGCTTTTGCACTGGGTTCTGTCATTGTGCTGCTTTTTCCATTCGTGCCTACGCAAAGCTTCTTTGCAAACTGGCCAGCCATATTATTCTGGTATGCGCTTAGTGTTGCGCTATCATCGCTTGCTCTGACGCGCGGTGTGCGAACTTCTCATTAATGATACACCGCGCCGGCATTTCATAGAATCTGAATAGCACGTAGGCAACGCATACTGTGATAGTGCCTAATACGCTAATGACGTAGTAAAGCCCCAGCTCAGGGAAATTTTCGGTAAAGTAGCGCATCCCATATTTATAAACGTAATAATGGATAAGATACGCACTAAAGGAAATGTCGCCTAAAAAGGTACATAGACGCCGCGTGAACCCCGACAGGTTGTGTATAAAAGAACATAACAGCACGGAAAGTGAAGCTGCTGCCACCAGCAAGGTAAAGTGGCTACCCCACAAATACTGTTCAACTGTGTCGCTTGGATAGATGAACACAATAGCAAGGCATAACAGAATACCAAACCTTAAACCCCACTCGGGTATTCGGCGAAATCCAGCCGGATATATCGATTGTATGCGCTGGTAGATCATGGCGCAACACATGCCGACAATGAAATACACCAGGAACACCGGAAAGTTGCTGTAATCAACCCAGGCGGCACCTAGCGTCGCTTGCCTGAATAAAGATCCTACGTACAGCTGGTTGATGCCTATTGCAGCAAGACACAGGCCAGCCATTACCCACAGGCTGGGCAGGAAAACCCAGAATAGGGGGAATATCAGGTAAAACACCCATTCAATACCTATGGACCATCCGCCGGTGATGCCGGAAGTAAGGCCGGGGGCTGCAACACCAAAAAGGAAGGTGGCGTTTAGCACCAGTGTTTTCAGCGTTGTGGAATCGATATAGCTCCACAGGCTCACCAGCAGGTATAGCGGGAAGATGCGGGCAAAGCGGGCCACATAGAACTGGCGTATAGATTGCCGGTCTACGGCTTTATGAGCATAGGCATGCCATATGCTGAAGCCACTGATGATAAAGAAAATATAAACGCCGAATGTGCCAATCTGGAAAAATTCAATCTGGTTCCATGAGAGATAATGGTAAATCATCACCAGCAGGGCGCATAACCCACGTAATCCATCGAGCATGTGCAGGCGGTTATGCGTGGTGCGTGCGGAAGAAATGTGCATTGCGGGCCGATTGACGGGGTGTGTAATTACTGTATATGTACCTGAACGAAACGTGAAAATAAATATTTAAGTGTATCATATGCTTACGGTAGTGATGGCATGAGTCGCGTGCGATTGATTCCCCGTCTGGATGTCAAGGGGCCGAACCTCATCAAGGGTATTCACCTTGAAGGGTTGCGCGTCATTGGCGATCCGCATGAATATGCCGTGCGTTATTACCAGCAGGGCGCGGATGAATTATTATTCATGGATATCGTGGCAAGCCTCTATGGCCGCAACAACCTTTCAGACATTATTGAGCGGGCGGTAAATAGCGTATTCATTCCCATCACCGTCGGCGGTGGCATTCGTTCGATCGAAGATGGTATCCATATATTGCGCTCTGGCGCGGATAAGCTGGCGGTTAATACAGCGGTGGTTGCACGGCCGGAACTGATAACTGAAATGGCGCAGCGTTTTGGTTCGCAATGTGTGGTGCTCTCAATAGAAGCCAAGCGTGTCAGTGCAGGAAAATGGGAAGCTTATACCGATAATGGCCGGGAGCATACTGGCCGTGACGTGGTGGAGTGGGCGAAGCAGGCTGTGTCACTTGGTGCTGGCGAGATCCTTGTTACATCCGTGGATCAGGAAGGTACGCGCAAAGGCTTTGATGTGGAGCTGATAAAAGCCATATCCTCAGCCGTGAATGTGCCGGTTATCGCCAGTGGGGGCATGGCCAAGCCGGAAGATATGGTCGATGCGGTGCATCATGGCAAGGCCGATGCTGTGTCCATGGCAGATATATTGCATTACAACCGTGCAGTGCTTGCTGATATACGCACAGTAGCTACAGATGCCGGTATTGATGTGAGGCTATCATGAGTATCATCACGGTAGTGGATTATGGTGCCAGCAACTTGCTGAATGTGGTGCGAGCACTTAACCATTGCGGTGCGCAGGTGGATGTCACCAATCAGGTGGATGTCATCGCTGCTGCCGAGCGGTTGATATTACCGGGGGTTGGCGCGTTTGGTGATTGCAGCGCAGCGCTTGGCAGGCTTAAGCTTGACCAGCCCATACGGGATTATGTGGCAACGGGCAAACCATTCCTGGGTATCTGTGTTGGCATGCAGGTGATGTTTGATGCGGGTGAAGAATTTGGCACACATTCAGGGCTTGGGATTATTCCGGGAAAAGTTGTACGCATTCCGGATATGGGTGCAGGCGGGAAAGCGCATAAAATACCGCATATTGGCTGGGATACGTTGTTACCCACTGCATCGTGGCAGAATACTATCTTTGCGCCCTTGGATAAAGCTTCAGTATATTTCGTGCATTCCTACATGGGAATGGAATCCGACTTATCACATCGTCTGGCTGAAGTGGATTATAATGGTGTACGCATCTGCGCTGCAGTCAAGCGCGGCAATGCATATGGTTGTCAGTTCCATCCGGAAAAAAGTGGCGAGGCAGGGCTTGCGATACTAAAGGCGTTTACGACACTTTGAGCTGTGCGAGATACTGCTTCTTCGCCTGTTCAAGGTCATCATGGCGGCCAATATCCATCCATTCTTCCTGAAGTGCGTAAACCGCCACGCGGCGGTCGTCTTTTATGAGGTTAGTAAGCACCGAAGGCATATCGGTGTTCACACCTTTAGGAATGGTGGCCAGCACTTCCGGCGTCAGCACATACATCCCAGCACTGATTAAATCTTCATATACTGGTTTTTCGATGATGGAGGCAAGGCAGCCATCCTTCACCTGCAATACGCCGTATGGCACTTCAATCTGATGCGCTCGGGCACAAACAGTTGCCGTTGCATTGGATACGGCGTGGAAATCCACCACATCACCAAAATCAACCGAAGCAAGGATATCGCCGTTTGTAACGATGACGGGATGTTTTGGCATGCTCGGCAGTAAGGATAGTGCACCGGCAGTGCCAAGAAACTCTTTCTCGCGGATATAATTGATACGGCATCCAAAACGTTCGCCATCACCGAAATACTGCTCGATCATATGGCCGAGGTAATTCACTGCCAGGTGAAATTCATGGAAACCCTGATGCAGGAAACGTTTAATTATCCATTCGAGAATGGGCTTATTGCCTACAGTCACCATGGGTTTGGGGATATCGGTGGTGATTGGCAGCAGGCGTTTGCCCTTGCCGCCCGCCATGATGACAACCGGATTGGGCCGTGGTTCATGGTAAAACCCAAGCAAATCATCATAGGTGACAATCCCTGCGATCCTGCCTGCTTCAGTCAGCAGGGGAATCTGGCGAATGCCAGCCGATTCCATCAAGCCCAGAATACGTTCGCGCGGAGTTTTAAGAGGCAGTGCATGCGGTGATGTGTGCATGATGGAGCGTATGGGCGCTTCCAGCGATTCACCGCGCAGCAGGCCGCGGCGAATATCACCATCGGTCGCAGAGCCAATGAGCTTGCCGTTGCTGTCAACTACCAGCGCAATGCGGGCATCCGTTTTATCGATGGTGGCGATCGCTTCCATAATGCTCGCATGCTCGCCCAGCACAATGCCGGAAGCATCAATCAGCTTATAAGAAACAGATTTTGGATGTGCCATGCTTTCCCGTGATTAAACATATTTTCCCGCACCATAAGCCAGAAAGCTGCGTTTGCCAAGCCTTTACGTTGCTCAGGCTAGATTGACAATTGCTGGTTTTGCGCTATCCAATCAATAGCTTATGAAAAAGACCCTGCTATTTGTAACCTATGGTGGCGGGCACGCACACATGGTGTATCCGGTGGTGCATGCCCTGCGGGAAAGTGCTGCCTGCAAAGCGGGTGAACTTCGTATTGAAGTGCTTGGATTACCAGCTGCAAAACATACACTTAAAGCACATGGTGTGGAGTGTTTCGGGTTTGTGGATTATCTCGACCCTAAGAAAGATGCCGACGCCATAACATGGGGTCAGGAACTTGCAAAGACTCATCACTCGTCAACTATTGGTATTGAGTTGGATGATTCGATTGCCTATCTCGGCTTATGTTACAAAGATCTGGTGACGAGGTTCGGCGAGCAGGAAGCAGCAAAATTATTTAAAGACAAAGTGCGCCACGCGTTTTACCCGCTCACCATCATGGAGCGGATATTTGACGATATAAAACCAGATATGGTGATCACCTCTAATTCACCGCGCAGTGAAGCGGCAGCAATTGAAATTGCCAATAAACGTGGCATAGAGACCCTGATTATGACCGATCTATTCACCGGGCTGGGCGATTATCCGCTTAAAGCAAATAACATAACCTTCATAAATACATTCGCTAAGAATATGTTCGTTACGGATGGGTTGGTGGACGAGCGTATCAGCCAGTGTTATTACACCGGCAATCCGGCTTTTGATAAAATCCTCAAGCTCCCTAAAGCAAAAGATGTAGCGTGGATGCAGGCACATTTTCCGGAAGTTGCAGGCAGGCAAGTCGTATTGCATGCTGACATGCCGGCATACTGGCATACTGGCAAGAAATGTTCACATAACAAGACAGAAACAGAAATTCTGGAGGAGTTGGAAGCCTGTTATCACGCCACGCAGCAGGCAGGGGCTTATTACCTTATACGGCCGCACCCATCGCAGGATAGAGCATTTTATGCTAAATGGCTGGAAAATAGAAAAAATGCAGCACTTGCAGCAAGCTGCGACCTGCATGAATTGCTCAGAAATATCGATGCGCTGATCGCCCGCACCACCACTGTGGGGCTGGAGGCAGCATATCTTCATAAGCGCATCGTGCAGCTGGATGCGGATTTCCACACCGATCTGCCACTGGCAGCCATGGGTATCGCCTGGGGTGTGAACAGCTATAAAGAACTGCCGGAAACCCTGAAAAATGCGCTGTCTGACGATAAAAAACTTGAGAAAATCGTAAATCAGATTACACACATACTTCCTGACAAGCCTGCGGCCTTTTCCATTGCGCAGCTGATTTTAGACAAAACAGGTCTTGCGCAGCAGGAATCAGAAAAAATGCGGAGCACACGATGAGCAGTTTAGCCAAATACCAGACCGAATCACCAAACGAAGCGTATTACGGTTTGCCACAGCAGGTGGAATTCTGCAAAACCTGCGTGATCTCCAACCAGCGTCCCAATTCCATCATTGAACAAAAGCATACGCGCGAATCCAAAAAACCGGTGATAGCTTTTGTGGATGGTATCTGCGATGCGTGCCGCACCAAGGATTGGAAATCAAAAGTGGATTGGGATGAGCGTGACCGCGAACTGCGCGACCTGCTGGATAAGCACCGCTCGAACGATGGTTCGTATGATTGCCTAGTGCCGGGCTCTGGCGGCAAGGACAGCTTCATGCAGGCGCATCTGCTCAAATACAAATATGGCATGAATCCGCTTACCGTTACCTGGGCACCGCATATCTATACGGACTGGGGCTGGAAAAACATGCAGGCATGGATTCATGCCGGCTTTGACAATATTCTTGTTACACCCAATGGCCGCATTCACCGCCTGCTTACGCGCCTTGCAACGGAAAGGTTACTGCATCCGTTCCAGCCGTTCGTTATCGGCCAGCGGCATCTGGCGGCCAAGATGGCAGCACAATATAACATCAAGCTGATTTTTTACGGGGAATCCGGTGCTGAATACGGCAATCCTTCCGCCAATAACCAAAGCTCCCGCCGCGATATGAAGGAATACGAATATTTCACCATGTCGGATGATTCCGATGTATATCTGGGCGGCACGTCATTCAAGGAGTTGAAGGAAGATTTTGGTTTCCGGCAGGCAGATTTTGAACCTTATATGCCTATCAACCCGCAACTTTGTGAAGACAAGGGGGTTGAGGTGCACTGGCTTGGCCATTACGTGAAGTGGCATCCGCAAAGTGCTTATTATTACGCGGTGGAGCATGGCGGTTTCCAGGCAGCCCCCGAGCGCACGGCCGGTACTTATTCAAAATATAATTCTATCGACGATAAGGTGGATGATTACCATTATTACACCACCTTCATCAAATTCGGCATTGGCCGCGCTACCTACGATGCTTCGCAGGAGATTCGCTCTGGCGATATCACCTATGACGAGGGCGTTGCACTCGTGAAAAAATTCGATGGTGAATATCCGGCACGTTTTGAAAAGGAAGTGTTTGAATATC
>CAZAQK010000064.1:0-5382 GCA_964487265.1 uncultured Rickettsiales bacterium
GAATATTCATCAGTGTAGATTTGCCAGAGCCGGAAGGTCCCATGACAGAGACGAATTCTCCGGCCTCTATCATCAGCTCGATCGATTTAAGCACAGGTACGATGACACCAGGGCTGGGCTCATAGTGTTTTTTGATGCTATCCATGGATATGACATGGTATGTCATGGCTTATTGCCCCAATACTGGCATGGTCCCTGTTATTACGGTATCGCCTTCTTTCAGGTTTCCAGCAATCACCTCCACGAATACTTCATCGGTTGCAGCTATACCTATATCAACCGCTTCAGGTTCGCCATCCTTCAGGATGTACACGGTGCTGCTTAGGTTCTTATCGGTTGTTTTGCGTTCTTCTTCGCGTGGGCGGAAGCGCATGGGGCTGCCCTGCAGCAGTTGCGTAAGCCCGCCCGATTGTTGTTCCATGGGCGGCGTGAAGCGCAGGCAAGCCGCAGGCACACGCAGCACATCTTTTTTCTCAGACAGGATCACGCTGACATAGGCCGTCATACCCGGCAGTAATTTACGATCGGCGTTTTCAACATCTACCACGACACTATATGTTACGCCGGAGCCGCTGACAGAGCTTGGGTTCAGGTTTACCAGCCTGACCGTGCCGGTGAATTCACGATCGGGAAAGGCATCTACAGTAAATTTAACAGGCAGTCCTACCTTAACCTGGCTGATATCGGCTTCAGAGAAATTGACATCAATTTTCATCTTGGTCATATCACCGGCAATCTTGAAGAGGTTAGGTGTCTGGAAGTTGGCAGCAAGTGTTTGTCCCTGCGTTACTTCCTGTGCGATGACTGTGCCGTCGATAGGCGAGGTGATCTTAGTGTAGCTAAGATTTACTTCATCGCGCTCAACCTGGATTTTGGCATTTTCATAACTGTTTTTTGCCGAAATATAAGATTGTTCAGCGCGCTCCAGATCTACTTTTGGAACGAATTCTTTTTTCACCAGCATTCTGGTGCGCTCCAGGTCGCGTCCGGCCTGCTCAAAGGCGATACGTGCGGTGAGCAGGCTGCTCTTGCTTTGTTTTAGCTGGGTTTCAGGAATGGAAGGATCTATCTCCGCGAGCAACTGGTCTTTCTTCACATCATCCGCCACATTCACATACATGTTCGTGATTTTTCCGGATACCTGTGTACCAATGCTGATAAGCTCAATAGGGTTTAGTGTACCCACGGCAGTAACGACCTGGGCAATATCACCGCGCGTAACTTTTGCCGTGCGGAATTTGGTTGCCTGTGCATCATCATCAGAAAAGATAGTGGTGGATACCAGCACAGCGGCCGCGATAATAAGCAGGACTATATATTTAATATATTTCATGGCTGCTTCTCTTGTTCTTCTTGTAGAGGTTCTTCAGCAGTTGGCTCCACTGCTTTCGCAGGTGTATCCAGTTGTGTCCCAGGCTGCATGGTTTCCAGATCCAGCACACCAACGGCACGCACCAGATTAATACGTGAGGTAAGCAGGTTAAGCCTTGTCTGCAATTGTGTCTGCAGTGCAGTTCTATATTGGGTCTGCGCGCTTAGTACATCGAGGATGGTGCCAAGCCCTTCCTGATAGCGGCCTAATGCAACATCTTTAAGCTGGCGAGCACTGGCAAGCTGGTCCCAGCTGATATCCCAGGATTGTTTGGCAGTCTGGTAATTATTCCAAGAGTTCCAGACATCCTGCTCAACACCAAGTTCTGTAAGCAGGAGACGCTCTCTTTGGGCTTCAAGAGATTTGCGGCTGCCCTGCTCGGCATAGGTCTGGCTGAAACCAGAGAAAATCGGAATGCTGACAGAAACGCCGATTGATCCGCTGCGGCCAGTTGCAGTGTTGGCAATATCAATATCATCTGTGCTGGCACTGGTGCTGACACTGATGCTGGCGAGATTGCTGCGTTTTAGTTTCTCGTAACCAATTTCAGCACTTTTTAAGCCCAGACGGCTGGCTTCAAGATCCACACGTTTGGATTTTGCAAGTTCCATAAGCGATTTGGCCTGCGTTCCAAAAGGATCTTTCACCAGTTCACTATCATTGATTTCTGCAACAGTGATTGCGGTGTCGGCCGGTAGTCCCATCAACAATGCTAAAGCTGCCTGTGCGGTTTTTAAGGTATTTTCTGATTGTTGGGTGGAAAGCTGTGCCTGATTGAAGGAGTTCTTGGCCTGTAACTGGTCTGCAAGCGGAACAAGGCCGATTTCATAGCGCAGGTTTGCAGCATCGTAACTGGCTTTGGCAAAACGTTCAGATTCTTTGGTTATCTCCAGTGAATTCTGCGCGATCAGTAATGTGTAATAGGAGCTCAGGGCAGTGGCAATGAAGCCCTGCAGGGTTGAGTCGTAACTATAGCCTGCGGCGATGAGGCCAAGCTCAGCCGATTCAATAGAAAGTTCACGCTGGCCGAAATCATAAAGCGTCATGCTGGCACTGATGCCGGAAGAATCGCTGATGCTTGTAGACTTGGAGCTGCCTGAGATGGAAGTGCTGCGGCTTTTACCGAGCGATGCGGATACCGTCGGAAGATACGACGCGAAATTGCCGCCGTAGCTCGCGGCACTGGCGAGTAAACTCAGATAGGCAGATTTTGAACTTGGGTTGTGACAGATAACGCCGACAACGACCTGGTTGATATCCAGCGTCTGGCTGGTATCAGGCAGAGGAGGGCAGATTGCAGGTTTGCTGCGCGTGCCGAAACCGGAAATTTTTTCTTCCGTTTTCCACGGATCATTGAGCCACGGCAGCACAACAGCGGATGCACTTGCCGCTGAGCACGCGTAGACAGCAGCCGTCAGCATCAGGCAGCGATGTATTGTAAAAATATGTTTCTTCTTGTCACGCATAGTGTTTAGTCGGCTAACTATCAACATAAGTACTTGAATGTTAAGATTCTAGCGGGTGTCGCATTAAATTTTAGTTATAATTAGATTAGTGAAGTATGAAGAGAAATCGAGGGTTTCTGCGGATGTTGGCCGAATAACATAGTGCAAATGCACAGTTTTCCTCTTATCAGCAATAATTAGTAAATCATGGTTAACAAAATTTTCTGCATTATATTTGGCGGCAAATGACGTGCTGTGGTAAGCAAGCCATGGCTTTCAGGAGACCCAAGACATACCATGCGCTACGCGATCGCAGCACTTGCCGTACTGGCACTGATCTTATTACTCAAGTGGCAATTTCCTTACGCAGCTAATAGCGGCGGCGATAAAATGCAGATGCTGTATCTCGTGATGTTGCTTGCTTTGGTAGGAAGCGGGATACTCCATACCAGGCGGCACGAACTTTCACAGAATATCAAATATGCGATGATCTGGCTAGGTGTCATCCTGCTTTTGGTGCTTGGATACAGCTTCCGTGACGGGCTGACGAATAACCGGCTGATGGCGGAACTGGTGCCGCATCGCGCGAGCACATCGGAAGATGGGCATATGACCATTCGCAGCCGCGAGGACGGGCATTTTTACATCGAAATAAAAATCAATAATGTGCCGGTGCTTTTCATGATCGATACCGGTGCCAGCGATATCGTGCTCACGCCCGATGATGCAAGGCGGGTTGGCCTGGAACCGGAAGCTCTTAATTTCAGCCGGAAATACCAGACGGCAAACGGCGTGGTGACCGGCGCGCCGGTAAAGCTGGCATCCCTGCGTCTGGGCGATGTACATATGGCTGATATGCCAGCCTCAGTGAATGGCGCGCCTATGGAACATTCACTGCTGGGTATGCGCTTTTTGCAGGAATTAAAAGGATATTCGGTGGAAGGTGGCACGCTCACGCTTACGCCGTAAGCAGAAAATGCTTGCTGCATCAGGTGGATGCGATACAACCAACACAAACGATTTGATGGAGAAGCGTTATTACGAACTATCTACATAAAGGCGATCTGCCGGTTGATGTGAAACTCGACGGCGACCTCGCCATTGATACGGAAGCCATGGGTCTCAACAATAAGCGTGACCGGCTCTGCCTCGTGCAGCTTTCCAATGGTAATGGTGATGCGCATCTGGTGCAGTTTGAAAAAAGCACCTATAAGGCACCCAACCTCACCAAGCTGCTTGCCGATAAGAATCGTGTGAAAATTTTTCACTTTGCACGTTTTGACCTTGCGGTGATGCGTGAATATCTCGGCATACGCCTGGAGAATATTTATTGCACGCGCACAGCTTCGCGCCTGGTGCGCACCTACACGGACAAGCATGGTTACAAAGATATCTGCAAGGAACTGCTCGGCGTTGAAGTATCCAAGCAGCAGCAGAGTTCCGACTGGGGATCTTCCAGCCTGTCACCTGAGCAGATTGAATATGCCGCGTCTGACGTGCTGCACCTGCACAAGCTGAAAGCAAAGCTCGATGAAATGCTGAAGCGTGAGGGCAGGGAAGAACTGCTGGCTTCCTGTTGCCGGTTCCTGCCGTATCGCGCTGAGCTCGACCTCGCCGGTTTCGAGGATGATGATATTTTTGCCCATTCGTAACAACTATGCCAACTGCCCCAAACAAACATAACAAACCAGCTGACGATATTGCCTGTGGCCGCGCTGTGCTCGCCCAGGAGATAAAGGGCCTGCAGGATCTTTCTGCCTGTCTGGGTGATGAATTTGCCAAAGCGGTGGATATGATAGCTGCGGCCAAAGGCAGGTTGATAGTAACGGGCATGGGCAAAAGCGGCCATGTAGCGCGCAAGATCGCGGCCACCATGGCATCAACCGGCACGCCGGCGCATTTCGTGCATCCCGGTGAGGCAAGCCACGGTGACCTTGGCATGATAACGAAAGATGATGCGGTGCTGGCACTCTCCAATTCCGGCGAGACAGCAGAGCTTTCCGATATCATCGCCTATTGCCGCCGGTTTTCCATTCCGCTTGTGGGTGTGGCAAGGCGCGCGGCTTCCATGCTGGTGAAGCATGCGGATGTTGCGCTGGTTCTGCCGGAAACACCGGAAGCCTGCCCCACCAATGCCCCCACTACCTCAACCACGATGATGATGGCTCTCGGTGATGCCATGGCGGTTGCGCTGGTAGAGCGCAGGGGTTTCACGCGGGATGATTTTTCTGTGTTCCATCCGGGTGGAAAGCTGGGCAAGGCATTTATCCGCGTGGAAGATCTAATGCATGCAGGCAGTGAACTGCCGCTGGTTGCTGCCGATGCCGCCATGAAAGATGTGCTGCTTACCATCACCGCCAAGCGGTTCGGCTGTGCGGGTGTGCTGGATAAAGCGGGCAAACTCGCAGGCATTGTGACGGATGGTGACCTGCGCCGCCATATGCAGCCTAAGCTGCTTGAAAGCAAAGCATCAGAAGTGATGACGGCGAACCCCGTGTCTATTCGTCCGGATGGTAGAAGGAATGCAGTTTGACAGGGGATACCTCTCTCCCTATTTTGTAACAG
>CAZAQK010000064.1:5392-8496 GCA_964487265.1 uncultured Rickettsiales bacterium
GGGCAGGCATCGCCTGAGCTATGCTTACTAAGCACACACGTATCGTAATCGCAAGCCGATGGTCGCTGTGGGTGCTGGTTGCAATCATGGTTGCGGTGATCTTCTGGGTGGCTTCATCGAATAGCGGCAAAGATGGTTCGCGGCTGGTGTTTTCCAGCGTGAGCAAAAATGAAAACCTGCAGAACGTGATGGAAAAGCCGCACTATCAGGGTGTGGACCAGAACGACCAGCCTTTCACCGTGATAGCGGAAAAAGCTATACAGAAAGACCCAAACACCGTTGAACTTTTCACTATTCGTGCCGACATGAACCAGAATAATGGAACTTGGCTGGCTCTGAACTCAGGGAAGGGCGAGCTTAACCTCGAGACCAAGCAGATTCAGCTGGATGATGGGGTGAACATGTTTTACGATGGCGGGTATGAATTCCGCACCAGCCATGCGCAGGTGGATATGGAAAAAGGCAGTGCGTCTGGCAATGCGCCGGTAGAGGGGCAGGCCCCCACGGGGACTTTGCAGGCGGATAGTTTTAGTGTAGAAAATCGCGGCCAGGTGATAAAATTTAATGGTTCGGTAAGGATGACGTTGTATCCATGAATTATATGACGATGAAAATGCTGGCGGTAACATGCGTAATGTGCCTTGCAACTTCGGCAATGGCGGCGGAAAAAGCGCGTCCCGGTTTTGCCGCCGGTAACAGCAAGGCTCCCATCGAGATCAATGCTGATGCGCTGGAAGTGCAGCAGGAAAAAAAATATAGCTGTTTTCACCGGCCATGTGGTGGCCATTCAGGATAAGGTTCGGCTGAAGGCTGACAAAATGACGGTGTATTACCGTAATACCGATGATAAAAAGCAATCGAATCAGGATTCCATACGTAAAATCGAGGTGGATGGCAGCGTGTTTATGACCATGCCGGATGAAACGGCCAGCGGTGCCAGCGGCGTGTATGACGTGGAAAACAACCGCATCACACTGAAGAACAAGGTGGTGCTGACCAAAGGAAAAAATACCTTGAAGGGCGATACGCTGGTGTATGATATGGCAACCGGCAAAAGCGTGATAAGCACGGCAGGTGTGTCATCTGCGCAGGGTGGCAAAAAAGGCGAGCGCGTGCGTGCGCTGTTTGTTCCGGAAGATAAGGACAAGAAATAAACGTGAAGCAGGCAGACAACATATCGGATAATGCATCAGGGCCAAAGCTGGTCCATGCTTCTGGCGGTCTGGAAGTCACGCATATCGGTAAACGCTATGGCGGCAGGCCGGTGGTGCGCGATGTGTCGCTCAAGGTGCGCCGTGGTGAGGCAGTGGGGCTTCTGGGGCCGAACGGTGCCGGTAAAACCACCTGTTTTTATATGATAACGGGCCTGATTCATCCGGATATTGGCGAAATCAAACTGGATGGGCAGGATATTACGCGCCTTCCCATGTATCGGCGTGCGCGCCTTGGCATCGGCTATCTGCCGCAGGAAGCATCGATTTTCCGTGGCCTGACGGTGGAGCAGAACATCATGTCGGTGCTGGAAATTGCCGAGACCGATCCTTCAGTGCGCAATACCATGCTGGAAGAACTGCTCGCGGAATTTTCCATCACCCATCTGCGCATGGCAACGGGCATTACACTTTCAGGCGGTGAACGCCGCCGTGTGGAAATTGCACGCGCGCTGGCATCCAAGCCCTATTTTATTTTGCTCGATGAACCGCTGGCGGGTATCGACCCCATCGCGGTGGATGAAGTGCGCAAGCTGGTGAAGCATTTGAAAGACCGCGGCATCGGCGTGCTGATAACCGATCACAACGTGCGCGAAACACTTGATATCATTGACCGTGCATACATCATGCATGACGGCGAGGTGCTGACCGAAGGCACACCGGCAGAGATCGTGAATAATGTCGATGTACGCCGCGTCTATCTGGGTGAGCGTTTCAGCCTCTAGCCTCTAAACGAAAAATGGCGGCGCATCGGGGAGTAATCGTGCGCCGCCAAGTCTCAAGTAGGAGAGGCAGTGTTAGTGCCTTATTGTTATTGGCCTGAGTTTGGTGTCAGGCATTCACCACTATGTTGGCTCTTGAAGAGCATGAGGTTCTGATGCCTCACACCATTACTGTGATATATTTGTGTTACGGTTTTATGACAGTTCCATGAACTAACCGTGACAATTTTCTTAAAATCCATGGATTGTCATCCTCGGCGGCACAACGTGCCGTCCGGGGATCTATAAAAAATCAGATGGATGCCCGGATCTGTGCTATGCACAGCCCGAGCATGACGTGAATAGCTATTTATAATAGTTTTATGAATTGCGTATGCACAACTAAGGTGTAAAAATGCGCCTATGAAACAGGGACCACGTTTAGAATTGCGCGCTGGCCAGTCGCTGGTGATGACCCAGCAGCTGCAGCAATCCATCAAGTTGCTCCAGTGCAACGCGCTGGAACTGAAAGCTTTTGTTGAGGCCGAGTTGGAGAAAAACCCATTCCTTGCGCAGGAAGATCCGGAATCGGATGTTGAAGGCACGCAAGATGGTCCGTCCGCCGAAGCTTCAGCGAAGTCGGATGAGCCGCGGGAAGCGGATTTTACCGGTGACGACGATTACCAGGGGGAAATGCAGGGGCAGGACTGGGACGATGACAGTGCCGATATTGAAAAGGACTACCTGAGTAACACGCAGCTTTCGCCCATAGGCAGCGGGGAATTCAGCGGTGATGATGACGGCTTAAGCTTCGAAAATACCACTTCGCAGGAAAAAACCCTGCGCGAACATCTGCTGGAACAATTGCAGGTGGATATTACGGATCCGGTGCAAAGACTCATCGGTGCGCATCTCATCGATATGACGGATGAGGCCGGTTACATCAAGGATGACCTCTCGAAACTGGCGGAATCCTTCGGTGTTGGCAAGGAAGAAGTGGAAGCGGTCCTGCCGCTGCTTCAGCGTTTCGATCCGCCGGGTGTATGCGCGCGCAATTTGCAGGAATGTCTCTCATTGCAGCTTAAGGAAAAAAACCGCCTCGATCCTGCCATGCAGACATTGCTGGACAATCTTCCACTCATTGCCGCTGCGAAATTCGATGAATTGCAGAAACTTTGCGCGGTCGACAAAG
>CAZAQK010000065.1:0-8439 GCA_964487265.1 uncultured Rickettsiales bacterium
TCGTAGGTGTTCAGCCGGCAGCCAAAGGTGATGACATCGATAGACATGGCGGGATAATGAAATCGTCTTTACCGGTGTCGATGTCTCGGCCTATGGCGCGGATTTACCGGGCGCGCCGACGCTTGGGCAAATGATGCGCCGTGTGCTGGCCGCCGTGCCGGAATTGAAGCGCCTGCGCCTTAGCTCGATCGACGCGGTGGAGGTGGATGAGGATTTATATCGCCTGATTGCCGAGGAGCCGCGCCTGATGCCCCATTTGCATGTGAGCCTGCAAGCGGGCGACGACATGGTGCTCAAGCGCATGAAGCGCCGCCATTTGCGTGGAGACATCGTCGATTTTTGCGAGCGTGTGCGCACCATGCGGCCCGATATGGTGTTTGGTGCCGACATCATCGCCGGCTTCCCGACAGAGGATGACGCGATGTTCGAAAACACCCGCGCACTGATTGGCGAAGTGGGGCTGACCTATCTACATGTGTTCCCCTATTCGGCGCGGGTGGGCACACCGGCCGCCAAAATGCCGCAAGTGCCAAGTGATATTCGCAAAGCGCGCGCGGCAATTCTGCGTGCTGAGGGTGAAAAGCAAGTGGAGGCCTATTACCGCTCACTCGTGGGTAGATCGCTTGAGGTGGTTGTCGAGCAGGATGGAAAAACGGGGCATGCCGAGGGCTTCGCACTGGTGCGCTTACCGCGCGAAATGCCGGTGGGGTCGCTCCAGCGCGTCAGCATCGCCCGTGCGGATGGAGAGGCGGTATACGCAGCATGAGTTGGTTCAAAAAATTATCCGAGGGTTTACGCAAAACCTCACAATCGATTGGTGAGGTGTTTACCAAGCGCAAGCTCGATGCGGCGACGCTCGAGGAGTTCGAGGAAACGCTGATTCTGGCCGATATGGGCGCCACCACTGCCGCCGCCGTGGTGGCCGAGTTAGCTGCTGGCCGTGTCGATAAAGATATTGCGGAAGATGAGATCAAACAAGTGCTGGCGAGTGCCATCGCCAAGCGGCTGGAACGCTACGCTCAGCCGCTGGATACCGCCTCACATGCGCCGCAGGTAGTGCTCGTCGTTGGCGTCAACGGCAATGGCAAAACAACGACGATTGGCAAGCTTGCCCATTCCCTAACGCATGCGGGCAAAAAGGTGCTGGTCGTGGCGGCGGATACGTTCCGCGCCGCAGCGGTCGAGCAGCTGGAGCAGTGGAGTAAGCGGGCAGGGTGCGGTTTTGTGCGCGGGGCGGAGAATGCTGACCCTGCTGCCGTCGCCTATGCGGGGGTGGAGAAGGCGCTGGCCGAGAAGGTGGATGTGGTGTTCATCGATACCGCAGGGCGGCTGCACACCAAGGAAAACCTGATGGCGGAGCTATCAAAAATCCGCAAAGTCATCGCCAAGCTGATTCCTGACGCGCCGCACGCCGTGATACAGGTGCTGGATGCGACGACAGGGCAGAATGCCCTTGCGCAGGTTAAGGCATTCCGCGAGGTGGCGGGGGTGACAGGCCTTGTGGTCACTAAGCTCGATGGCACGGCCAAGGCAGGTATTGTGGTGGCGCTGGCCGAGCAATTCCAGCTTCCCATCCATGCCATCGGTGTGGGCGAGGGGGCAGAAGATTTGCAGGCATTTAACGCAGCAGACTTTGCGCAGGCGCTTGTAGGGGCTTAAGCCTTTGATACTTTTGTGTCACTGGCTCAAAACTATCCCCACATCTTTACGCAATTTTAGTAAATTCTTGGTAATTTGGTAACCTAGAGGTATACTAAGCCTCTATAATTTATTGGCGCCTTAAGCGCTTAATCTATTGAATGCTATAATTATTTGGAGAGTCTATGTCTGGCGGTCGTCTTACGGCGGATCCATTATTCCAAGGCCTTGCTCGTCCCCCGATGATTGCAGGCGTGAGCTACATGTTCTTCGTATTGAACGCTATCGTCTGTATGACTATTTACATCAATACCCGTTCAGTGATGGCCATTCCGCTTGCGGGCGTCATTCATATGTTCGGCTATATGCTTTGCTCGAAGGAGCCGCGGGCGATTGAGCTGTGGATGCTGAAAATGAAGTACGGATATAAGTCATTTAATCGCGCTTATCATGCATTCACCAACTCTTACGATGTGTTCTGATCGATGATTCTGCGTCCTCTCAGTCGTCGTAAAGTCTCAAAAGCTGGTGTTGCAAAGCGTGAGGTTTCTGCAGCAGAGTTTATCCCTTATGATCACCACTGGGATAAAGAAACAATCATCACCAAAAATCGCGAGCTGATACAAATCGTCAAAATTGAAGGTTTTTCCTTTGAGACGGCCGATGACGACGTAGTGGACATGAAAAAGATGGTCCGAAACTCGCTGTACAAGAGTATGGCAGAGGGCACTTTTAGCATGTGGTTCCACATGGTGCGCCGCAAGCAGAGCGCCTTTCCGGGTGGGGCTATGCCTAATGGATTCGCAAAATACCTAAACGACCGCTGGTATAAAAAGCATCATACGCGTGCCTCATTCGTCAATGACCTTCACATCTCGATTATCCGCAAAGATGACAAGAAGGGTGCCGCTAAACTTCAAGGGCTGTTAGATAAGCTGGAGCAGAAAGCGAACAAGGAAGCGGACGCTGTTCAGTTGCAGGAGATGCATAAGGAGTTGCGAGAGGCGGTTTATCGTGTGCTTGCAACGTTCCGTGATTACGGAGCACGCGTATTGACAACCACAATGACCGAGCATGGTCCAATGTCGGAGCCGCTCGAGTTTCTGGGGCGGTTGGTGAATGGTGGTGGCGGCCAGCCGATGATGGTGCCTACGGTCGACATCGCGCATTACTTGCCGACTAGTCGATTGTATTTTGGCAGCAGGGCAATTGAGATTCGCTCCGCATCGGGTACCCGATTTGCGGGTATCATAAGTATCAAGGAATATGGTCCGTCAACAGCGGCGGGCATAATGGATGCCTTCTTGCAAATGCCTTTCGAGTTGACGATTGCGCAAAGTTTTGAATTTGAGAACCGGCAAGCGAGTATGGGTTCCATGCAGCTGCAGCAGCGGCGTATGGCGCAGTCAAACGATTTGGCGGTCAGTCAGGTGCGTGAAATTACCGATGCCTTGGACATGACGATGTCTGGGCATATTGCTTTTGGTACGCATCACCTGACCATTATGTGTATCGAGGACAATCTTAATGCCTTGGAGGCAGCAATATCGCTCGCGATTGCGGAGTTGGTGAATGTGGGTATCAACCCCGTGCGAGAAAAGCTTATTATGGAGCAATGCTATTGGGCGCAGCTGCCAGCCAATGGCGAGTTTGTTGGGCGCAAGTCGCGTATCAATACGCTTAACATCGCCAGCTTTGCAGCGATGCATAATTATCCGGTCGGACGTATTGCAGGCAACCACTGGGGCGATGCAGTTACAGTGTTTGATACGACATCTGGTACGCCGTTCTTCTTCAATTTTCATGCGCGCGATGTGGGGCACACTACTATCATCGGGCCAACCGGTGCCGGTAAGACGGTGTTGATGAACTTCCTGTGCTGTCAGGCACTGAAGTACAACTGCCGCTTGTTTATGTTCGATAAAGACCGTGGTGCTGAGATCTTTGTGCGAGCGTTGGATGGTAACTACACTCATATCGACCCTGGCAAGAAGTGCTACTTCAACCCATTGCAGCTTGATGACACGCCAGAGAATCGTTCCTTTATTGCCGAGTGGCTAGGCACGCTAATCGCGAATGAGGAGCCATTATCTGCTGAGGATATGGAGGTGGTTCAGCGTGCAGTGGTAGGTAACTTCCAACTGCGCCAAGAAGATAGAGTGCTGCGCAACGTGGCGGCATTCTTCGGGATGGAAGGGCCAGGTAGTCTTGCCACAAGGCTTAAGCAGTGGCACTCAGGGGGTCGCTACGCGCCAATTTTCGATAGCGTTGAAGACAAGATAAATTTCAAAAATTCATCCGTCTTTGGTTTTGAGATGGGAGATGTGCTGGCGCAGAAAACATGTCTGGTGCCCGTTCTGCTTTATCTGTTCCAGCGTATCCAAATGTCGCTTGATGGCACGCCGACAATCATCGTTCTCGATGAAGCGTGGGCGCTGGTCGACAATAAGATATTCGCCGGTAAAATTAAAGACTGGCTGAAAACCATGCGTAAGCTAAACGGCATGGTCATCTTTGCCACGCAGAGCGTTGAGGATGCCGTCGGGAGCTCGATTTCGGATACGCTGATTCAGCAGACTGCAACGCAGATATTCTTGCCGAACCCAAAGGCTACTGACCCATACCGTAAAGCGTTTATGCTTTCAGAGCGCGAATTCAATTTGTTGAAAACAACGGATCCGGCGACACGCTATTTCCTAGTGAAGCAAAACAAGGACGTTGTGGTGGCACGGATTGACCTCTCGGGCATGGATGACGTGATTAGTGTCTTGTCGGGCCGTGCAGAGACAGTTGCCTTGTTGGGGCAGATTCGTGCCGAAGTTGGCGATGATGTGAATACATGGCTACCGATATTTACTAAACGGGTGAAGGAACTGTGATGGTGCTGAAAGCATCGCGTCGATTGCTGTCCGTTGCGTCCGCCTTGGGCATGTTGTTGCTCGCATTGCCTGCTTACGCCCAAGTCACGGTTGCTGATTGTAAAGAGTACGCTGGGCTTACCCATCGTATTGCTGGATGCCTGCGTAAGACGCTGGATTCCGCCGCCGCAGAGTTCTTCCTTCAGTTTAGTGACTTGCTGACAGTAGCTATTGGAGCGGCGCTGACGTTATCAATGATCGTCTATGGCATCATGTTAGCATTTGGCATGGTGGAGAAATTAGGCCGCGATACATTTGTTCTTCTGATGAAAATGGCGGCTGTAATCACGTTTGTGAGCAATAGCCAGCTAATCTATGATTCCATTCTGGACGCTATGGACGGTGCTTCGGCCGCAGTGATTAGTTATACGCCTCCGTCATCTGCGGCAGTGGACTCCACTGGAACCAAGATTGATCAGACGACCTGTATCAAAAAAATGTTGGAGGATATCAAGAACGCCGACAAGTCACAGCCTATCATTGCCCCTTGGCTAGGCGTAGATTGCCTGCTTGATACGGTTATAGGGATTAAAAAGCCTCTCAAATCTGGTGACCCGTCGCCGGTATTTGATGGGTCATGGTTCAATACAAAACTTGATAATGCGGATCCCAACAAGAGCAATCAAGGGATGTCTCGCGCGCTTATCTTCCTGTTCTTCAGCAGTATGCAAACCTCGATTGTGGGGGTGGTACTCGCGGTTATTGGGTTTATATTCATTATGGGCCTTCTCTCCTTAGTTGTACGCATCTTCTTTATCTACATCATGGGCTATATGGGGATTGCGTTCCTTGTCATTATTTCACCGCTGATAATACCGCTCATCCTGTTCCACCAGACCAAGCAGTATTTCGATAAATGGACTAAACTACTTATCTCTATCGCCATTCAGCCGGTAATCATGCTGGTTTTTCTTGTATTCACGCTAACAGCGGTAGATCTGGCCGCATTCTCTGGCAAGTACTCGATCATGTATCGTATCGCCGGCGACAAATCTCACGAAGCAAATTTTGATTTGAACAAGTATCTCACGGTTCCAAGAACAACTGCTGGAGCGGAGGATACCGCGACACCACCTGCCGAAACGAGCAGGGGAATCATTATGGAAGTGAAGCAGGAAGTCGTCCAAGTGAAGGCAGATAACGCGACACCGCCACCAGTCGATTCAAAAGATGTGGGTAGCGTCGCGCACAACCTAGTATTCAGCAAATGTACGAAAACAAACCTTGATGCAGATAAGTCTGGTACCTTGGCGAAGGTCTGTAATACCTATTATCCAATATCGAAGGAAATGAATAAGATTGATTGGTTGCTGATGGCAAAAGCACGCACGCCTGCGGTCAAAATGCCTGATGGTTCAGATCCTTCCACCGATGAAAAACGTAAGCAGCAGATGGCAAATGAAGTTTTGGCCGCGTGCTTCTTTTGTGCGGTCGTTGTGTTTGTGATGAATGGGTTGGTCAAGATGGTGCCAAGTGTCGCGCACAACCTGATGGGGGATATGGGCCAGTCGCCAAATATCACGGGTATGAGCATGCAGTCCATCACAGGTGGGGCAGGCTCGTTCGCCGATAAGTTTAAGGGCGCGGCATCAAAAGCTGCGGGGCTGCGTACAGAATGACACGGCGCAAGAACAGGCTGACGATACTTCGGGCGATGCTGGCAGTTTTTCTGCTCGCTATTACGGTAGCGCCGGTGGCCGCCCATGCAGTGTTTGCTGAGCCTGTCGGCACAGAAAGCGATGGCGATCATGTCACACGCGATAAAGACGGCAATTTTGTCCCGTGCTCCTCTATTCCCAATGCTACTGGCGTATTCTTGGGCGAAATCGTCCCGTGCATGCTCTACACGGTGCAGGAATCAACGATTACTTTTGCCGATATGATGGTGGATTGGCTTCAGCCGGTCTATTATGCGTTCTTGACGCTTGTGATCATCTTATTCGGTGTGCGGATGGCACAAAATGAACCTGAAATTTATAAGCACGGATTTCTGCTTCTCGTAAAAATCGCTATTATTTCTATGGTGTTGGCTGACTTAGGCAACGCACGAAGCATTAGCGGTACGAATGGTGACGGCGAGATTATCCCCGCGGCCTACGCAATAATGCGAGATTCGCAAGAGATCGTGACATCAAAGATTAGTTTGGATGCGATGAAGTGCGATGTTGCCAATTACGAGGATGTCGGCACACCCAAGCTCTGGGCTATTTTCGACTGTATTGGCGGCAAGGTATTCGGTTTCACTAAAGGCGATTACAACAGTGGCAAGATGGTACTGGTAACTAGCCTGTTCGGACTGCTAGCAGGCTTCTTCTTTGGGGGGCCGTGGGGTGTAGTGATTTTCTTCGGCATGGTAGGGGTGATTATTTCCATCTTTATGATGATGTTACGCACAACATTAGCCTTCATAAACAGCTACCTTGTATTATGTATATTACTTATTTTAGCGCCATTATTCCTGCCTTTAGCCTTGATGAGAGCTACCGGCGGTTACTACGATAAAGTCATAAAAAATATTCTGGCCTGTCTACTAACACCTATACTGTTCACAGCATTCGCGGTGTTCGCTCTCAAGCTATATGACAAGGCGCTGTTTGCTGAGGATTCGATTCTTAATAAACTGTTCCAGTATGAAGAAGTACAGAAGGCCCTTGAGCCAAGTAAAAAGGGCTGTGACTGGCAGGTGACGGGTGATTCGGACAATACACGGAAAGACTCTACGGCCACGGCAGCGGATCTGGACAAGATGTTTATGAACCCCTTCCTGCAAAATAAAGTTATGCCCACCCTAAGTGGGGCAAATGACCCATGCGCCTTAGCTAAAATTCCTGTGTTCAATCTCGATCAGGTCGATGATCCCGAGTACAAAAAAGGCAAAGAGACATTTAAGGCTCTTTTCAAGGACCTGATAAAGATTTTCATCCTTGCCTACTTGGTGAATCAGGGATTGCAGGCGCTACCGAACGTTATTACGCACCTGACAGGCATGGCTACGACACGTGCCATTATGCAAACGGGCAATGAAGTGCAGGCTAAATACGAATCAGCACTCGCAACGGCAAAGCAAAGCGCGAGCGCAGCGTTCAAGCAGTCTGATGGTAAGGTCATGGCTGGCAAAGAATCCGTCGAGCGAATGGGGGCGGCTTCGCGCTCTGGGATTGATTCATTCTATTCCGTACTGAAGGGGAAAAAATAACCACAACATGATGCCTTGGTTGAAACAGTGGAAACTAGGAGTTGTGGCCGCGTTGATGGTGGTCAGCTCCTATCCCGTTGCGGCGTTTGCCGAATGTAAGAAGAACGACCCCAATCTGCCTGTTTGTACCTGCTTCGAAGAACTGGAACCGAAGATTGATGCTGGGGAACAATATATTCTCAGCAACGTGACGGCATTTGTGCAGGATGTTGTGGCGATGGCGGCCGAGAACCTGTTCTACGCATTTACCGACAGCCAAGCATATCAGACTGCAATTATTGCTGCTGCGACGTTAATGATCATTTTTTATGCTATTGGCTTCATGATTGGGGTGGTTCAGGCCAGCTTCGCCCAAGTCTTGAAGCGACTAGTGCTGTTGGGGCTAATTTTTACAGCGATCTCGCCAACAGGGTTCAATTTCTTCTCGGATTATGTGGTGCGATTCTTTAACGATGGCACGGACGAACTAATCGGTGGGGTAATGGAAATCAGCACTGGTATCCCTTACGTGCAGGGGGATTCTCCATTTATCGCCATTGATGGAATTGCAAATTATGTAATTAGTGCCGACATGATCATCGCGGTGCTAGGAACGGTAATGGCTGGCGGGCCTTTTGGATTCGCGATGGGAGCTATTCTCGGAGCGGCAGTTCTATCAATCATCAAGTTACTTATCGAGGCATTAAG
>CAZAQK010000066.1:0-8317 GCA_964487265.1 uncultured Rickettsiales bacterium
TGCGGGAGAGCAGGTACCAAGGCTTGTCCTGTTCAACAGCTTCTAAAAACTCATTGGTCACGCGCACGGAATTGTTGGAATTCTGGCCGGAGACGGTGAGGTATGCATCAGAATCCCAGTCGGTGTCATATTCAGGGAATTCAATGTTAGTGTAGCCCTGTTTGGCGAACTGCACCACGCGCTGGATATAATTGTCCGGCACCAGTGCCTTGTGTGCATCGCGCATGGCTTGTTTCAGAACAGGATTATCAGAAGGGTTGAAGCGTGATTCGCTCTCACCCGTCTGGCAGGCCTTCATGATAGCTTTCAAATGCTTGCTGCATACTTTGGAGCCGGTGACGATCGCCGCCACTTTCTGCTCTTCCAGCACTTTCCAGTTGATGAATTCTTCAATATCCGGATGGTCGATATTTACTACAACCATCTTCGCTGCACGGCGCGTTGTGCCGCCGGATTTGATGGCACCCGCTGCGCGGTCGCCGATCTTCAGGAAGCTCATCAAGCCGGATGACTTACCGCCGCCGGAGAGTTTTTCACCATTGCCGCGCAGGTCGGAGAAGTTGGAGCCGGTGCCGGAACCATATTTGAACAGGCGGGCTTCACGCTCCCACAGATTCATGATGCCGCCTTCATTTACCAGATCATCTTTTACGCTTTGGATGAAGCAGGCATGTGGTTGCGGACGTTCATACGCGCTTTGCGATTTAGTAAGCTGCTGCGTATCAGGGTCTACATAAAAATGCCCCTGGCTTGGGCCGTCTATGCCATATGCCCAGTGCAGTCCCGTATTGAACCATTGCGGTGAATTAGGAGCTGCCATCTGCGAAGCAAGCATGAAACGCATTTCATCGAAGAACGCTTTTGCATCTTCTTCCTTGTCGAAATAGCCGCCTTTCCAGCCCCAGTAGGTCCACGCGCCGGCAAGGCGGTCGAATACCTGTTTGGAAGAGCCTTCGCTTACGAAGCGTTCACCTTCGGGCAGCTTGGCAATGGCTGCTTCATCAGGCACGCTTCGCCACAGCCACGAAGGAACAGAATTCTCTTCCACCCTTTTAAGTTTTGCCGCAACGCCAGCCTTGCGGAAATATTTCTGGGCCAGCACATCGGTGGCCACTTGCGACCAATGCTCCGGCACTTCCACATCGCGCGCGTCAAATACCGCCGATCCGTCCGGGTTCTTCATCACCACGTCGGTTTTCTTGAAGGTAAGTGCGTCGTAGGCGTTCTGGCCTGCTTTGGTGAAGTGTCTTTCAATGCGCATTGGGCATCCCCCTGTTAATATTATATAGTGTTTTTGATAGCTTTATGTAGTGGAATGTTGTGGTTTTGCGCCGAAAATCTTGGTGTTTTCCTTGCGCAATCCGCAAACTATTTTTGTCTCTGCCGGATGAGTAACAATCTAAACATTACAAAAATGTAATGCAACTATATATTGTGCTTGACACCAACTTTCCTACTAGATGCTGTGGATATGTCACATTTTGATACCCTGTGAAACCTGTGGATAAAACCCTAACCAGTTGAATAGCTTAAAGAGAAAAATGGACAAAATTGGGGGTAAATGTTGTCACGGAATCTTGATGTGCCAATTCAGGCAAAAGTAAGTAACCTGACTATATATATGGTGTTACGTCATAGGTGATAAAAAGGTTGGCAACAGGAGCATCCGGTGGGTGGGCCTTAACCTTCCTCTACATCATCACAGAACTGGCACTGCCTGCCTTCTATATATAGCGGGTGTTTTTTATCTTCCTCGGTAACGGGCAGTCCACAGTTGGGGCACATCACGGCGGCAGTGGTGGGAACAAGCCCGTGGCCGACCGCTACACGCTCATCGAACACAAAACACTCACCCTGCCATTTACTTTCTTCGGGCGGAATTTCTTCTAAATATTTTAAGATGCCGCCTTTTAAGTGATACACATCCTCGAAGCCTTCCTGTTTCATCCACGCCGTGAATTTTTCGCAGCGTATGCCGCCGGTGCAGAATGTTGCCACTTTCTTATGTTTTTTCGGGTCGAAATTCTCGCGCACATATTTGGGCAGTTCCTTGAACACGCGAGTATCCGGATCGATGGCACCTTCAAATGTGCCCAGATGTGTTTCATAACGGTTGCGTGTGTCCAGCAATAATACATCCGGCTGCGAAATAAGTGCGTTCCAGTCTTTCGGCTCCACATATTTCCCCACATGCTCGCGGCTGACTTTTTCGCCGATGGAAATGGTCTCGCGTTTCAGGCGCACCTTGGCGCGACCAAACGGCTGACGGGTGTAAAAACTTTCCTTATGTTCAAACTCACTTTTTGCCACTTCGCGTTTCAGGTAATCCAAAATATGGTCAATATCTTCGCGTGTGCCAGAGATGGTGCCGTTAAATCCTTCCGATGCAATGAGGAGGGAGCCTTTGATATTATGTTTGATGAACTCAGCCAGTATCGCATCCCGCCGGGCCTCATAATCGGGGAAGTCGAAAAAATGGTACAGGGCGGCAACGACGTATTGCATATGTTTAGTTGCTGGTTGTTGGTTGCTAGGGGGTGATATAATGTGATATGGTTTGGTTTTCCAGCAACTAATTAACTAGCAACAAGCAACTAAACTTATGGCCATAGAATTCAACCCTTCTGGTATCCGCCCGGCTGCTGGCCGTCCTTCAAGTGCCCGCAGGCAACCGCAGGCATCGTCTGATGCTCCGGCAAAACCCAGGGAAAAAGCACATCTCAACTATATTCCTGCTCCGGAATCCTTACGTACTGTGCTGGCCAGTGCCATTGAAGCCATGCGCCGCGGCGTAGTGTGGGACAGGGGTAGTATATTGAATTTGTTAGTGTAGTTGTCAGTTGCTAGTTGCTGGTTCTTGGGTATAACTAGCAACCAGCAACCAATAACCAGTGACTATATTTATGCCCCTTAATTACGAAGACCCGCTTCTCCTTGATGGCCAGCTGACTGACGAAGAGCGCATGGTGCGTGATTCCACACGCGCTTATGCCCGCGATAAACTCATGTCGCGCATCCTGGAGGCCAACCGCCATGAGAAATTCGATAAAAAGATCATGCGCGAAATGGGCGAGCTTGGGCTGTTCGGTGCCACTATCAAAGGGTATGGCTGTGCTGGCGTATCACACGTTGCATACGGGCTTATCTGCAAAGAAGTAGAGTGGGTGGATTCGGGTTATCGCTCGGCACTTTCGGTGCAGTCTGCTCTCGTCATGCATCCTATCTATACGTGGGGTTCGGAAGCGCAGAAGGATAAATATCTGCCGAAGCTTGCCACCGGCGAGCTCATTGGTTGCTTCGGCCTCACTGAGCCAGATCACGGTTCTGATCCGGGGAGCATGATAACGCGCGCCGAAAAAACCAAAGGTGGTTTCATATTAAATGGTGCGAAGAACTGGATAACCAATTCACCGATCGCCGATATATTCGTGGTATGGGCAAAACTCGATGGCGAGATTCGCGGCTTCGTGCTGGAAAAAGGCATGAAGGGTTTAACCGCGCCGAAAATTGAAGGAAAATTTTCACTCCGCGCATCGGAAACCGGCATGATCTCCATGCAGGATGTATTTGTGCCGGAAGAAAATATCTTCCCGGAAGTGCGGGGGCTTAAAGGACCATTCAGCTGCCTGAATAAAGCGCGTTACGGTATTGGCTGGGGCGCACTCGGTGCTGCGGAATTCTGCTATGAAGCGGCGCGCAGCTATACGCTGGACCGCAAACAATTTGGCCGGCCACTCGCCGCCAACCAGCTTATACAGAAGAAACTTGCCGACATGATGGTAGATATCGCACTTGGCCTGCAGGCCTGTTACCGCGTGGGTCGGTTGATTGATGAAAATAATTACGTACCCGAAATGATTTCCATCGTAAAGCGCAACTCGGCGGGTAAGGCTTTGGAGATCGCACGCATCGCGCGCGACATGCATGGCGGTAACGGCGTTGCCGATGAATACCATGTCATCCGCCATGTGATGAATCTGGAAAGCGTCAACACCTACGAAGGCACGCATGATATTCATGCGCTGATTCTGGGGCGTGCCATCACCGGTATCCAGGCGTTTCAGGCGTAACACTGTCACCCCGGCGCAGGCCGGGGGCCACGTCAGGCATGGATACCGGCCTTCGCCGGTATGATAAAAACGGGAAAGACAACATGAAAAACCTAATCACAATATTATTGCTTGTTGTCGTTTTTATCGGTGCTGGCCTTTATTATTCCTTTGCTTATCCACCGAATGTGCTGAAAAAACGTACCGATGCAGCGTTGCAAAGCTTTGCTGAAAGTGTGGCAACCAAAGATCGCGCAAAGATAAGTGAGTCATTGAAAACACTGCTTACCGATGATGCAAAGATTCAGCTGAATATTTCCTTCTTTTCTTTCATCCAGGCGAATGCGAACAAGCCTATCACGCAGGATTTTAACAAAGACACATTCATATCGTTTATTGATAATGTGCTCTATCCGCTCATCGATTACAGCTATACGCCAACACTCGAAAACTTCACCCTTTCGGAAGATGAACAAACTGCATCGGTAACGTTCACATCAAAACAATGGGCGGATGGCGCGGCACTATTCGGCGGTGTTGCGGTAGATACACGCACCAGTGCCGATGCCACTTGTGAAGGTCAGGTGCGATTTGCTGGTGATAAAGCGCAGCTTGCACAGGCTGTATGTGCTATGACGCTGCGCACCGCGCCCAAGCCAGGGCAGGAGCACAAGATCCAAAGCTCGACGGAAGCCATGCGGGAATATCTGCAGAGGTAATTTGTTTTTGTCATCCTCGGCCTTGAGCCGAGGATCCATCTATATCAAAGATGGATGCTCGGGTCAGGCCCGAGCATGACATTTTTATTTACCCCACTTCTTTGATAGAATCTTGTCCACTGTGGAATTGCTCCAGCCAATCAGTTGCGGCCTGCACACCCATGTCATGCACATGCACCAGGAAATTCCATTCGGCATTGAGCTTGCTGGCGCGGCCCAGGCTTCCCAACATTTCTGCTGCTTCAATGCGGTGCAGGGTGATCGGTTTCCGGTCAGACTTGCCCGTTTGTATCAGGCGGTTATGCAGTTCAAGATTTTGTATCTCAAGCTGCATGATGGTGCAGAAGGAGAGCTCCATTGCACGGTCTAATATATCCGTTGCCGATTTTGGCACTTCATCAATGCGCGGCTGATGCACCTGCACCAATACAATATCAGAAACCTGTTTATCCTTGATGAGCGGTGCAAGCGATGGGCAACCGGAGAAGCTGCCATCCCAGTAAGGCTCACCATTCGCTTCGGCGGTTTTAAAAATGAATGGCAGGCAGGCGGCAGCCATCACCGCATCCAGCGAGATATTAGCCGTATCAAAAACCGTATTTTCGCCAGTGCGCGCATGGGTGGCATTGATGTAAAGCCGCACGGGGCTTTCTTTCCGCAGCATCTCAAAATCTATCATTTCATCTAAAATGCCGCGCACGGGATTGATGTCGAACAAATTGAACTGCGAAGGCGAGAATACTTTGGTGAGGTAATCGAGTGCCAGCGAAGAGGCCGACATATCAATGCCTGCATGGCTGAACAGCGTATCCACCACATTGACGCGCAGCGGCAGCATGCTTGCTGCAACGCTCACTTTTTTCCAGAATGCCTGCATCAGGGCGCGTGCATTTTCACGGCCACCATCATGCAGCCCTTGCGCGATTACACAGGCGAGCACTGCACCGCCGCTCGTTGCACTGATGGCATCGATCTCGATCTTCTCATCAAGCAGCAACTGGTCAACAGCACCCCAGCTGAAGGCTGTATGCGCGCCGCCGCCATGCAGGGCTAATGCTATTTTTTGTGTGGGTGCAGATGTTTTGGGCATGAACAGATCTCCCATTAATCGTATGGGTAGATTATCTCAGATATTTACTCTCCCGTAAAGACAGGTTTGCGTTTTTCATTGAAGGCATTGATGCCTTCATGGCGATCTTTGCTGCGCAGCAACATATTATAGTGCTGCAATTCATTAGCGAGTGCATCATGCAGGGAAAGCCCACTGCATTCCTTGGCTGATTTTTTCAGCGCCTTGATGGCAAGGGGCGCACAGGTTGCGATCGTCTGCGCGGTTTGCATCACATCATCCATCAATGTTTCATTCTCGCACAGGCGGTTGATAAGTCCGAGGGATAATGCTTCATCCGCGCTGAATATCCTGCCTGTATATAATAGCTCTTTGGCGCGTGCTTCACCAATGCGCCGCATAAGCTGCACGGCACCACCCAGCCCAGGCATGATGCCGAGTGTAGTTTCGGCCAGGCCAAATTTGGCTGGTTTGCCTGCGTAAATAAAATCACAGGCCAGTGCCAGCTCCAGCCCACCGCCGATGGCTGCACCATTTACCGCGGCAATAACGGGCGCAGGGCAGGCGAGTATCGCCCGAAGCGCACTTTCAAATGCGGCATGCTGGTCATGCCACTGGGCTTCATTCATGCCTTTGCGCTCTTTAAGGTCGGCCCCGGCGCAAAAATGCCTGCCATTGCCGGTAAGTACCACGCATCGCACGGTTTTGTGGTCCAGCGAGGCAAAAATATCCTTAAGTTCCAATCCCATCTGGCGGTTCAGCGCATTGGCGCTATCTGGCCGGTTGAAACCAATGACCGGGATGGAGGCATGGGGGAAGGTGAGGGTGAGAGTCGTGTAGGCCATAAGGCGCAAAAATACTTGATTCCTCACAAAAAACCACTAATTATTCAACCCCCGCAATGAATACGGGTTTAGGAGAATATCATGACACTGCCACTGATGCCCAAGGCAACCGCCGTATGGCTGGTTGAAAACACCGCGCTGAGCTTTGACCAGATCGCCGATTTCTGCGGTATGCATCCGCTGGAAATTCAGGGCATTGCCGATGGGGAAGTATCCGGTGGTATCCGTGGCCTCGACCCGCTTGCTAATGGCCAGCTCACTGCTGAAGAGATCAAGCGTTGCGAGGCTGATACATCAGCTAAACTCCAGATTGCTGGCACGGCCAAACAATATATCAGCGGCAAGGCGAAAGGTGCGCGTTACACACCGGTTGCCCGCCGTCAGGATAAGCCCGATGCGATCGCATGGCTCATCAAACACTTCCCATCCATGACCGATGCGCAGATCGTGAAACTGATCGGTACTACCAAAAACACCATCGAGGCGGTCCGCACCAAATCCCACTGGAACTCCGGCAACATCAAACCGCGTGACCCTGTGCTGCTTGGTTTGTGCACCCAGACACATCTGGATGCCGCCACTGCCGGCCTCAGGCAGGTTGAGGATAAAGAAGCCTCCGCTTAACTCTAAGATTATAGAGATTTCAGATTTTTTTGGTTTTGGTAACTATTTGGTAACCATTGCCCGGTAGCATATTTGCTTAATATGCATCAAAAGCAGTATATTGTTGCGTATCAAAAAAAATTGTTATTTATACAAGGGGAAACCCTTTCACATCTGGAGCGTGTATATGAAGTCCAACCAACGTAAATCTTCCGGCCAAAAAGGCTTTACCCTGATCGAGTTGTCGATTGTGCTCGTGATTATCGGCCTTATCGTAGGCGGTGTGCTCGTGGGTCAGGACCTTATCAAGGCGGCGGAAATTCGCGCCACGGTGGGACAGATCGAAAAGATGAACGCGGCGGTCAATACATTCCGTTCTAAATATAACGGTATCCCAGGCGATCTCGCAGCGACGACTGCCACGGCGTTCGGCCTGTTCTCCACGGGCATGACCGGTGGCGACGGCCTCGGCGATGGCGACAGTCTGGTTGAAGGTGCGGCTTCTGCTGCTGTAAACCTTGGTGATTCTATCGTGTTCTGGCGTCACCTGTCTGATACCACACTGGTTGAAGGCAGCTTCGGTGGCCAGATGGCTTCCGGCGGTGCGGCGAACGCAGATCTTACCTCTGCTACTGCCCAGAACTATTTCCTGCCGGCAAAGATCGGCCGCGGTAACTTCTTCAGCGTGAACCAGAACTCCGGTGTGAACTACTACCTCATCTCCGGCATCAGTGCTGTAACCGCTGCATCTGGCGCAACCACTTACACCACGGTACTCACTCCGGTTGAGTCTTACAACGTTGACAGCAAGCTGGATGATGGTGCACCGAACACCGGTATCGTACTGGCACGCGGCACTACCACACCATTCTCTCCGGTTGCTACTTCCCAGGCGAGCTGGGCAGCTTCTCCAACAACGGAATGTATGACCGGCGGCGGTGCGGCAACGGCATCCACCACTACCTATAACCGTGGCTCAGGCACGGGTGGTAATACACCGGCCTGCGGCCTGCGTATCCGCTTCAACTAATA
>CAZAQK010000067.1:0-8305 GCA_964487265.1 uncultured Rickettsiales bacterium
ACCCTCACGTTCGTGGCGCACAAACCCGGCGAGCAGCGCCTGCGTGCTGAGGGGAAACAGGCTCGATGCCGATTGAATCACCGACACCGAAACGCGGAACAGGCCAAGGTCGCGCGCGCCCAGCGTGTAGGCCAGAATCAGCGGGAGGGCGTTGGTGAAAAGGTTCATCGCGGCGGTGATGGAAAGCAGCTGCGGCACTTGCTGCGCCATCTGGCGGAGGCTGGTGCGCAGCGCCGGGAGGGAAAGAATCGCCGCGCGCTGTATCACCAGCATCAGCGCCCCGCCGAGGGTGGGCAGCAGCATCGCCGCTTCCATCACCGTGGCGATGGAAATGGAAAACGCGTGCAGTGCAGAATAAAGCGACAGTGCGGTAAAAATCAGCACGGTGCCCAGTTGCACGCCAATGAAGCTTTTGTGCATGCGCATCGCTTGCAGGGCCAGCAGCACACTGTAATTGCCGAGCATGCCAGCCAGCAGCAGGGGCGAGCCCAGCGGCAGCCAGTAGTTTGCGGCGCAAAAAATCAGGAACAGCAGGCCGTTTAATGCCAGCGATGTGCAAAAAATCCGGCGCGGTTCGCTGAAGTGAATCAGCGGTTCGCTGACGATGCTGATGGTTTTGTGCAGCAGGAACAGCAGTGCGTTGGTCTGGATGAAGCTGCCGTAACTTTCCAGGCCATAAAGGCCGGGAAAGAGGAAGTTCATCATCAGCCCCTTGAGCAGGGTTGCGACCTGGACGAGGAGGTTCAGCATCGGCGTATCGGTTCAGCCAGCACGCACCGGGGGGCGTTCGGGTGCCGCTCTGGCGCGGTTGCTCTGTCGTGTCCGTGGTGCATGCGGTTCCTCAGGCGTGCCGTCAGGCAAGGGGTATTCTCTGTGGGTAGAGGGCTTTTAGCAAAAGTCAAGGGATCGTGGGGGTTATCACTTGCAGGTGTGTGTGCAGATGCTAAGACGATTAGCTTCTTTCATGAAACGGGACATTCGAACATGAGTCGGGTTGCAATTCTAATGGCAACATATAATGGCGAGCGATTTTTGCCTGCCCAGCTGGCATCGATTGCCGCGCAGACGCACGCGGAATGGAAGTTGTGGGCGAGTGATGACGGCTCTACTGACGACACGCTATCGCAACTGCAGACCTTTTCTACGAAGTACCCTGTTTCCATTCTGAACGGCCCAGGGCAGGGATTTGCCGCCAACTTTCAGCATTTGCTGCACCATCCGGCGGTGGATGGGGATTATATAAGCTTCTGCGATCAGGACGATGTATGGCACGCCGATAAGCTTACGCGCGCTATCGCTTGGTTGCAGCGCGTGCCTGCTGAGGTGCCTGCTCTGTATGGTTCCCGTGCCAATTATATCGACGAACAAGGCAATGCGCTCGGGGCTTCCACCCCCTTTGAGGCGGCGCTGCAGTTTCCGAACGCCTTGGTGCAAAGTTTTGCTGGTGGGAACACCCTGGTGATGAATCGCGCGGCGCATCAATTGCTGCAGCGTGCAGGTAAGGTTCCCATCGCCAGCCATGATTGGTGGTCGTATCAGTTGATTAGTGGGGCAGGGGGGCGCGTGATGTATGATGCTAATCCGAGTCTGGATTATCGTCAGCATGCGGCCAATATTGCTGGATCAAACCGTGGAATCGTGCGCTCGGCGCTGCGTGTGGTGCGCCTGTTTCAGGGGCATTTTCGCGCGTGGAACGATATTCAGTGTGAGGCGCTTTTGCAGAATCAGTCATTGCTGACTGAGGAAAACCAGTATATTTTGTCTCGTTACAGCGTCGCGCGCAAAAGCCCTTTGCCGCAGCGTCTTATCGGGCTATATTTGAGTGGTATTTACCGCCAGACACGGATGGGCAATCTCGGCATTCTCACGGCGGCGCTATTAAAACGTATTTAGGGCGGAACAGTTATGGCTATGCAGCGTAAAGGTATTATTCTCGCCGGGGGCTCGGGCACGCGGCTTTACCCGGCAACGAAGGGCGTTTCCAAGCAGTTGCTTCCTATTTATGATAAGCCAATGGTGTATTATCCGCTTTCAACGCTGATGCTGGCGGGCATTCGTGAAATCCTTATTATCAGTACGCCCCACGACATGCCCGGTTTTCAACGATTGCTGGGGGATGGTTCGCAATGGGGGCTTGCGCTCACCTATGCTGTGCAACCCTCGCCCGACGGGTTAGCTCAGGCTTACCATATTGGCGCAGATTTCCTTGGGGATGCGCCTTCGGCGTTGGTGCTTGGGGACAATTTATTCTACGGGCATGACTTTCCCGATATTCTTCGCCGTGCCGATGCACGCACGCAGGGAGCCACCGTGTTTGCCTATCATGTGCATGATCCGGAACGCTATGGGGTGGTTGATTTCGACGCGGCCGGCAAGGCGCTTTCGATTGAAGAGAAACCCACATCTCCCAAATCAAATTATGCGGTCACCGGCCTTTATTTTTACGATGCACAGGCGGTTGAATTTGCCCGTGGTCTCAAGCCTTCGGCGCGCGGTGAGCTGGAGATTACAGATTTGAACCGGTGCTATCTTGAGCAAGGGACGCTGAGTGTCGAAATGATGGGGCGCGGCTATGCATGGCTTGATACAGGCACGCATGAGTCATTGCTGGATGCAGGGCACTTCATTGCCACCATTGAAAAACGGCAGGGGCTTAAAGTAGCCTGCCCAGAGGAAATTGCCTGGCGGAGCGGCTGGATTACGGCACAGCAGCTGGCCGAGTTAGCCGAGCCAATGAAAAAGAATCTCTATGGCCAATACCTGTTGCAGCTACTGCGCAATGTATAATGTGCGATTTTTCTTTCTTTCCCTGTTGTACTCTGTAGATACATCGCATGCTTTACCAACGCTTCATTCGAATACTGCGTGAGACTCTAGCTGCGCGTGCGGTTGTCCGACAGTTGGTACGCCAGCAGCTAATTTTACGCTATCGACGTACAATCCTTGGCTATTTCTGGACGCTACTCAACCCACTCTTGATGATGAGTGTGACGGCAGTGGTGTTTGCAAATCTCTTTAAAATGGATTTGCACACATTTGCCTTATTTATGTTCGCTGGGATGGTGCCTTGGAACTTATTCAGTGCTATGATCTCGGGCTCTTCTACTACCTTTCTTAGTAATGAGGGGTTGATTAAAAAAATCTATCTGCCAAAGCTTATTTTTCCGCTCAGTATGTCTCTGGCTTTGTTAGTGGATAGCGTATTATCATTGGTTGCTCTCTTTAGTATGATGCTGTTCATCGGAGCGGCGCCGACATGGTCGCTACTGTTTCTTCCCGTTGCCTATTTACTGGTGTTTATCTTTGCTTTTGGTGGGACACTCATTATTTCCGTGCTGACGGTTTTTTTTCGCGACCTGCAGCATGTGGTTGGCATTCTTTTGCAGGCGCTTTTTTTTCTGACACCAATTCTTTACGAAAAGAAATCCTTTGAAGGGTATCTTGGTAAGTTGTTGGGTTTGAATCCTATCGCGCCCTTTATCGACTTATTTCGTGCCCCGATTCGTTACGGAGTGTTGCCTGATACTGCCTCGATAGCTCATGCAGCGCTGTTGGCAGCGGCATCGCTTGTATTGGGAATGGTCTTCTTTCTCCGGCAGGAACGAAACATAGTGTTCAGGTTGTAATCATGTCTGATATTTCGATTGAAAACCTGTCTATTAAGTTTCGTATCTATCACGACAATGCGCCGTCATTGAAGGCCAAATTTGCCAGCATTTTTCGTAAGCCGGCCATGGATGCCTATGCCGACTTCTGGGCGGTGAAGGATTTTTCTGCGCACATCTCCTCTGGTGATCGGGTCGGCATTATCGGGCATAACGGGGCGGGGAAGTCTACGTTGTTGAAGACCTTATGCCGCATTTACGAGCCCAGCTCAGGAGTAATTGCGGTGAATGGCCGTATTGCGCCACTGCTGGAAATTGGTGCGGGGTTCCATCCCGAGTTTACAGGACGTGAGAACATGTATCTGAATGGTGCTATTCTTGGCTATACCGAGGAAGCGATCCGTAGCATCGAGTCTGAGGTTGTTCGATTCGCGGAGTTGGAAGAATTTATCGACACGCCCGTAAAATACTACTCAACGGGCATGTATATGCGGCTTGCCTTCTCTCTTGCGACAGCCATGCACCCGGACATCCTCATTTTGGATGAAATATTTGCAGGCGGTGACGCAGGGTTTGTTGCAAAGGCAAAAGTGCGTATGCATGAGCTGATTGATCGTGCCAGTATCATGATGATGGTCAGTCACGATACGAATTTGATTCGTACGCTTTGTAACCGGGCTATTTGGCTCAACCATGGAAAAATGATGGTCGATGGCGCCCCCGATGAGGTTATTGACCAATACCTTGCGCATGCTGCGGCTAAAAATTAGCGGCAGTGGCTAAGTTAGCGCTAACTCAAAAAACTTGTGAACGACACCCCTTCCGCCAAACCCTTCTTTCTGGGCAATCAGGCCTTCGTTCAGGAATCGTCCAGCCTGCTCGGTCGAAATGCCAAAATCAAAATAACGC
The DNA here is from genome assembly GCA_964487265.1 of uncultured Rickettsiales bacterium. Lineage (GTDB taxonomy): Bacteria > Pseudomonadota > Alphaproteobacteria > Rickettsiales > SXRF01 > CAZAQK01. Next base: position 4,515 of record CAZAQK010000067.1, read on the forward strand.
TTAGCGGCGTATTCTTGCTGAATCAGCTGGGAGAATAGCATATCCAGCGCCCCAAGTTCTCTTCCGTGGGGGGTGGCGCCAATATATTGGGCATGAGCTACGCTAGCAGTTTCGAAAATAAGCACACCGGCTAGCATTTCATCACCTAGATAGGCTCCATGCAATGTTATGGCATCGGAAAAACGTCCGGCCAGAAGCTCCAACTCAGACTGGCTGTGGGTTGCTTGGGTTTCATACTTGCCTTCGACAATCGCGCGGATAATGGCGTGGAAGGAGGCGTAATCATTGCTGCGGCGGATGGTCACTCCGGCCTTTTCTGCTTTTTTTGCACCGCGCTTGCGTAAGGTAGAAAAGTGTATCGGGGAGGCATAATCGACCGTAGTGGTGATATCTACCCGCGTCAGTCTGGCTCCTAGTCGGAATAGCGCATACTCGTCTTCGCTGGCGGGATGCTGGTGATAAATGTGCGGCATTGCCTTGTAGGAAAAGCGCTTAAAACCCTGTGCTGTTGCATAGGAAACAATAGCTTCAAGCATCTGTAGTACGCTTGCCGCCCGGGAGTCTACTGTCGTAATGAGTCCACCGAAGGTTAATCCTTGGTGGGAATGTAGTGTATCTTGGGCTTCGCAGGCAGGCAATGCTGCTAGCACTCTGTCCGTTTCATCGCAGAGCAACAAGGAGTGGTCGTGAAATCGATCGGCGTGGTACTCCATGTACGCACGCTGGTGCATAAAGTGACCATTTTTCGCGTGCAGCACATGCTGATCCCAAAGGGGCTGGAGTGTGGGTTCATAACGTTTGATTTTCATGGAGTCCCTAGCGGTGTTTGTCGAGCCAGATAGTGACAATATGCTCATTAGATGCCCGTTCTATAGGGGATGCTCTCTGCATTGGCAACCAGAAGGCAAGAAAACCTGTTTTCACCGTCAAAGAGGCATGCTAAGCGAGCCGTGCACCCAATGAAGGAGCTTTGCCATGATGAGCGATACGCGACTGATTGACCTGCCACGCATTAACGATCCACGGGGAAACCTGAGCTTTGTTGAGGGAGGCAATCATATTCCTTTTGATATTAAGCGCGTGTATTACCTTTACGATGTACCCGGTGGCGCGACTCGGGCTGCGCATGGCCACAAAAAGCTGCAACAAGTAATGATTGCGATGTCTGGGAGTTTCGATGTCACGCTTGACGATGGAGTGGATCGCCGGCGTTATCAACTTAACCGTTCGTATTATGGCCTCTATGTGCCTCCCATGATGTGGCGTGATCTGGATAATTTTTCCTCTGGCGCAGTGTGTCTTGTGCTTGCCTCGGAAGTCTATGAAGAGAGCGACTATTTCCGCAACTATCAGGACTTCATTGCGGCCGCGCGAGAAGGCCATGCTGCATGAGCGTACCCTTTCTTGATCTCAAGCGTCCGCACGCCTTGCTTGCCGCGCCATTGACGGCTGCGTTTGAGCGCGTGTTAGCTTCGGGCTGGTTTATCATGGGGCCAGAGCTTGCTGCATTCGAGGCTGAGTTTGCTCATTATTGTTCGGTTTCCGAGTGCATTGGGGTTGCTAATGGATTGGAGGCGCTGCATCTTCTATTGCGTGCCTATGGGATCGGTGCGGGAGATGAAGTCATCGTGCCATCGAATACCTTCATTGCGACGTGGCTAGCTGTAACGCAATGCGGTGCCACTCCTGTTGCCGTTGAGCCAGACGCCTTAACCTATAATCTGAATCCGGCGAGTATCGAGGCGGAGATTACTGCGCGTACGCGTGCTATTCTTCCTGTCCATCTTTATGGGCAGCCTGCGGATATGGCGCCGATTATGGAGGTCGCATCCAAGCATGGGCTGGTGGTGATCGAAGATGCGGCTCAGGCGCAAGGGGCGCATTATCACGGGCAGCGTGTTGGGAGTCTTGGCCACGCTGCAGCGACGAGTTTTTATCCCGGTAAGAACCTCGGAGCATTGGGAGATGGTGGTGCAGTGCTCACTAATGATCGGGTCATCGCCGAGAAGGTTCGGATGTTGCGCAACTATGGTTCAGTGGTCAAATATACCCACGAGCTCGTGGGCTATAATAGCCGCTTGGATGAACTTCAGGCTGCCTTCCTGCGTGAAAAACTTGCTGTGCTTGATGATTGGAATGCGCGGCGCCGTGCGACTGCTGCCCACTACACAGCCAGCATTCGTCATCCGTTGATACAATTGCCACATGTGCCTGCATGGGCGGAGCCTGTTTGGCATCTTTACGTGGTGCGCTGTTCGCAGCGGGATGCGCTACAGCAACATTTGGCATCCCGCGGCATCGGGACAGTGATTCATTATCCAATCCCGCCGCACCTGCAGGCCTGTTATGCGCCGTGGCCACAGTCATTGCCTATGGCAGAAACGCTCGCTAAAGAAGTGCTTAGTCTGCCGCTTTCTCCGTTACAGACGGCGGAGGAAACGGAACAGGTTATTGCCGCAGTAAATGGGTTTAATCGGTGACATCTTTTTTATCAGGCAGCCCCCCCCTCCAGAAAATCACAGGAAAATGCAGAGATTTTGCCATTAACCTTTTTCCGGTTCGTGGCGGCCTTCATGGTATTTCTGTTCCACATGCGAATCCACTTCGCATTCGACACGCATTTGCCTTTTCTGAATGATGCGCTGAGCCAAGGGGCTGTATTCATGACGGCCTTTTTTATTCTTTCGGGGTTTGTGCTGCGCTATGCCTACCAAGGGCAGGACATATTAAGTGCAGAATCTTTAAAGAATTACTACCTGCGGCGCTTCGCCAAGATATACCCACCTTATATAGTGGTGGTGCTCATTGCTTATAGTCTCTTCAAGTATTCCTTTTTGCACGGCATCGTGGGGCTTCCAATGCAGCTGCTTGGGTTGCAGGGAAATTATTACTCGACGTTTTCATTTTTGATTAATGCTGCTCTGTGGTCGCTCTCTGTCGAGATATTCTTTTATTTTTTATTTCCTTTTTTTCATCACTTGCTGACCCTCATGCATCGGCATGTGCCGATGGTTATGATTGGAGCCTATTTCCTTAGTATTTATCCGGGGGTAGTTCAGGTGTGCTTTGGGGGCACCCAGGATTTGTATGTTAATCCTGTATTCCGACTGCCAGAATTTATTGCAGGTATGTGTGTAGCAGACCTGTATGTACGACGCCGTCCACAAAGCCGCCTTCGCGGCTATTCGTCTATGATCGTACCCGTGTGTTTCATTCTAATCCTGGTAGCGCTTGGCCTCTTGAAAGAGGCTCGTTTTATTCATGAAGCGTTTTTCAGAGATAACTATCCTTACTATAATTTCATCATAGTGCCTTTGATTGGCTTAATTATTTATCACTCGGGGTTTATTGCCAACCGTCAGCTGCTGCTACTGACGAATAATCCACTCAGTCTCTATCTCGGTCATATTAGTTATGCCTTTTATTTAACTCAATTTATTGCCGTCGGGTACATAGGGTTGGGACACCATTATATTGATATGGCAACCCTCTCGCAAACCGCTGGCTTTTTTGCTATGCTTTCCATTAATCTTATCTGTGCTATAGCCCTTTACGAGGGGATTGAGAAGCCTGTCCGGAGCTGGCTTCTTGCTCGTTATGCGTCGCGTAATGTTTCGGCTCCTGCGGTAACGTAAAGGGGGCGTGCTGTTACGTTTTTTCTTTTGCTGTTGGTTCGGAACTAATGCTAGAAGCATCCTGAAATTATCCGAGGAGACTTCCTATGCAGTGGGAAAAGAGAAAGCTTATTTGCAGCCACGAAACCCTTAATCTTTCTTGGTATAAAAAAAACA
>CAZAQK010000068.1:0-8284 GCA_964487265.1 uncultured Rickettsiales bacterium
GATAATATTTACTTTATATTAATTGATTGGTTGAATTGTAGGGGTATTGCATAGTACAAAATGCTTTATAAATAAGCTGTCATATAGCAGGTTGCGGATTACCATGTCACAGCAGAAAACAGTTACAGTTATTGGTGGTGCCGGTTTTCTCGGTACCTATGTGGTGCGCCAACTGGCGCGTTCGGGATGGCGGGTGCTGGTTGCCAGCCGCAATCCTGCCGCCGCCGCACAGCTTAAACCAGCTGGCGATGTCGGCCAGATCGTTCCATTCCGCTGCAACATCCGTGATATATCCTCGTTGCAGCAGGCCTTCGCCCAGTCTGATGCCGTGGTGAACCTCGCGGGCATATTATTTGAATCCGGCAAGCAGACCTTCACCGCCATCCATGCGCAGGCACCGGAAAAGCTGGCACAGCTCGCTGCATCATCCGGCATTAACAAATTCGTGCACGTGTCCGCATTGGGCGTTGATAAGGCAACCGGCTCCAAATACGCACGCACAAAAATGCTCGGTGAAAAAGCCGTGCTGGCCGCCTTGCCGACGGCCACCATCCTGCGCCCCAGCGTCATCTTCGGGCCGGAGGATAATTTTATCAACCAGTTTGCCTGCATGGCAAGCCTTGCCCCTGCCCTGCCTCTTATCGGTGGCGGGCGCACACGTTTCCAACCTGTATATGTTGCAGATGTTGCCAGTGCGGTGGATGCCTGCCTCAAGCGCAGTGATACAGCCGGGGAAGTGTATGAGCTGGGTGGGCCGCAGACCTATACGTTCAGGGAAATACTGGAATATATCATGGAAGCAATCGGCAAAAAGCGAAGGCTTGTGAGTATGCCGTTTGGCATGGCGGGCGTTGCGGGCACATTCGGTGAGCTATTGCCCAAGCCGCCGCTCACGCGCGACCAGGTGCAACTGCTCAGGCACGATAATGTCGTAAGCCCCAATACCAAAGGATTTGCTGCACTGGGCATCAGCCCGGCCTCTATGGATATGATCGTGCCGGAATATCTGGGGCGATTTACCCGCAAGGTTGCCGCATGAGATACACGCTCGCACTCCTGCTCATGATATGTGCATCCTCTGCCCATGCGCAACGCATGCGTGACCACTCTCTTTCACCGCAGGAAACCATGCGCCAACCGGATATCACACATTCGCAGGGCCAGCCAACAGGCAGCACATGGTCAAATAATTTTGAGCAGAACCATGAGGGCACGGGCCATACGCAAAACCTGCCGTATGGCGAGACGGGATATGGCCAAACCAATAGCCGTTTTTTCATGAATCAGTATTGCAGCGAGCATAACCGGCCGGTTGTGCGCTCGCAGCGTGTTGCCAATATCACAAACTGCCTGGAAGACATTAAGTCCAAAGCCTGCGATGCTTTCAGCAAGCTGCCGGCTGACGCGCAGGCCAGCGTAGACGGTGCGGCGGAGTGTATATTCAGCATGGAAGATACGCCCTACACCGAAACCAGGCAGTGCGGCCAGTTTGAGCGGCAGCAGCTTGCGCTGGTAAAAAAATACTGGAACAATCCGGAAACGGCTTATGCTATAGTCTTCATACCGGATATGGTTGCGAACCCTATGATCTTTTGTGAGCGTAGATGACTATCAGGCAACTTTACCACACGCCACTATCCCCCTTCTGCCGCAAGGTACGCATGCTGCTGAAGGAAAAGAACCTTGAATTTGATCTGGTGCAGGAAAACCCGTGGGACAGGAGCCTGGATCTATTTGCCATGAATCCTGCCGGTGAAGTACCGGTACTGATAGAAGGCAATGGCGTCATTATCTCCGGCAGTTACGCCATCTGCGAATATCTGGAAGACATTTATCCCGATACGCCCATGATCGGCAGAACATCTCTTGAGCGCGCCGAAGTGCGCCGGCTCATTGACTGGTTCGATCATAAATTTGATTTTGAAGTAACGCAGAACGTGCTGTTTGAAAAAGTGTTCAAGCATTATTTCAATTGTGGTGAACCGAATTCCGCTGCCATACGCTGCGGTAAACAGAATATGCTCTATCATCTCGATTACATTGGTCACCTTGCAAGCGAGCGTTATTTCCTCACCGGTGAGAATATCTCGCTGGCTGATCTCGCCGCCGCATCGCACCTTTCCGCGCTTGATTATCTGGGCGATGTACCATGGGAACACAACCCATCTGCGGCACGCTGGTACGCGCTGATGAAATCCCGCCCCAGCATACGCTGTATACTGGAAGACCGCGTGCGCGGCGTGCGCCCACCTGCGTATTACGACAATCCTGATTTTTAATGCACGGCACAAAAGCACTGATTGCCAAACAGGCCAAAGAGCTTGGCTTTAATACGGTCGGCTTCTGCCATCCATCTGCCATTACAGCGGCTGGACAATCCCTGCATGAATTTCTTGCCCGCGGGCATCATGGCGACATGTACTGGCTTTCCGAAAATGCCGACCGAAGGAGCGACCCAACCGTGCTGTGGCCTGAGGCCAGAAGTGTAATCGTTGTCGGGCATAATTATGGACCGGATGAAAACCCCCTGCCTAAGCTTGAACATAAAACCACCGGCAATATTTCCTGCTACGCGCAGAACAAAGACTATCACGATGTGATGAAAAAAAAGCTGCGCCAGCTGGCGCGGGAGATCGCCACCACGCATAGCTGCGATGTGAAATTATTTGTGGATACCGCACCGGTCATGGAAAAACCTTTGGCACAGGCCGCAGGCATTGGCTGGCAGGGAAAGCATACATGTCTGGTCAGTCGTGAATTTGGTTCTTGGCTTTTCATCGGCAGCATTTTTACCACGCTGGAATTACCAGCAGATGAAAAAGAACCAGACCATTGCGGCACTTGCAGCAAATGCATTGATATTTGCCCGACGCAGGCATTCACATCACCGGGTGAGATTGATGCCCGCCGCTGCATTTCCTACCTCACCATTGAACATAAAGGCCAGATACCGCTGGAATTCCGCAAGGCCATCGGCAACCGTATTTATGGGTGCGATGATTGCCTTGCCGTCTGCCCGTGGAATAAATTTGCGCAAACCGCATCAGAGAGTGCCTACCACCCACGCGAAGCCCTGCGCGCTCCACTGCTCAAAGACCTTGTAAAACTGGATGATGCGGCGTTCCGCCAGTTCTTTTCCGGCTCGCCCATTAAGCGCATCGGCCGTGACCGCTTCATCCGCAATGTGCTTATTGCTATTGGCAACAGCAATGACAATGCATTGATAGATGATACCAAACCATTGTTGGATGATGCCTCACCGCTGGTTTCCGAAATGGCTGCATGGGCACTTGGCGAACTGCAAAAAACCGCATAGAATCTTTATACTCATTTCGTAGGATGGATATATGGTCGAGATTGTCATCTACAGCAAAGATTACTGCCCTTACTGTGTGAAAGCAAAGAACCTGCTGAAGCAGAAAGGCCTTTCATTTCGTGAAATAGACATCACGCATGATGAAAAACTGCAGCAGGAAGTGGTAACGCGCTCCGGCGGTCGCAGGACTGTGCCACAGATTTTCATCGGCGATACACATGTCGGCGGATTTGATGATCTGGCAGCTCTCGACAAAGCTGGAAAACTGGATGCACTACTCAAGATGTAGTAGTTGGTAGCACAGAAAAATCTTCGTGGTATTTTTACAACAACACAAAGTTTTCTAACATTTAGTCGCAGGTCTACCACATATAGTTAGTGCAAAAAGATGAATTTTCTGTAAACACTACAAAAAATATTTAAGAAAAAATTTATCTGCATCGCACGGGTTTCTAGTAACACACTGGAAATAGGGATTTAAGAGGGTGTATTATTGGCAATTCTGGGCTGAGTACTGTAAAAGCATGTCCGACATCGCGCTCGGCACCGCTCCAGTGAAATCAACAGCTAGTAAAACCACGCAGGTTAAAACGGATGTAGCTGAACCTGTGGTATCGCAGCAAGCTGTTACCAAAGCGGACAGCAAAGGCGACTTTCTCTCTTCCACTGCAAAATACGAATATCTCAGTGAATATGGCACACAAATATTGGTTATGATCAGCCCGCAGAGCGGCTGCACTTACCTCTCCAGGAATTTTGAATCCATCACCGGCAATGCGCCGGAATCCTGTGTGAATCAGGGCTTCTACGATATATTGCAGGATGATTACCACGAACGTCTCAATGAATTGCTGGGTGTGGTAACGCAGGAAAACAAACAGCAGACACTGCATTGCAAACTCAAGCATGGCGATGGTGAATGGCAGTGGTATTCCATGACCATCCATCCGGCCAAACAAAAAGATGCCGGCAGTTGTGTCTGCATACTTGAAAACATCCATGAGAACGTGCTGGTGCAGGCTTCGTTGCAGAAAGCCAAGATGCAGGCTGAACTTGCCCTAAGTGCGCGCTCTGAGTTCCTGAATAATATGAGCCATGACCTGCGCACGCCGCTCAATGCCGTCATTGGTTTTTCACAGATCATTGAAAGCCAGATGTGCGGCCAGGTAAGCCCGCAATATCTCGAATACGCCAAACACATCCAGGAAAGCGGCTACGACCTGCTAGCCAAGATCGAAGACCTGCTGGAGGTAGCAAACATCGATTCCGGACGTGTGCGTATCGATAAATCAGATGTGAGCTTAAATGCATTGCTAAAGCAAGCCATCTCCGCGCAGGCACACCACGCCATGAATGCAGACATTTTTGTGGAATATGCACCGCCGCCAGGCGGCGATATATTACTGCATGTCGACCGTACGAAGTTCCAGCATATACTGGGGCATCTGCTGGCCAATGCCATTAAGTTCAGCAATCGCGGCAGCAAGGTAACAATAGAAGCAGATATTGACGACGACCATCAATTTGTCCTGCGCGTAAGCGACCATGGTGTCGGCATGAATGAAACCAAACTGGCTGAGATCATTGATGCCCTCAAGGAAAGCAACTGCTGGAGTATCGGCAATACCGGCAATATCGGCCTTGGCCTCGCCCTCACCCGTGAATTTGTGGCACTGCATGGCGGCGAGATCACCATACAAAGCGAGGTGGGCGACGGCACAACGGTGGAGATACGCCTTCCGGAAAGCTGCCTGCGCCACGCGCCGGATACCCTGCCTTCTTACGCGGTTGCGGGTTAATCAGGCTGCCGCTATGATAGCGGCATGGACAAGCAAAAAGCAGCAAAAGACATCATCACCGCCGCCCTCCCGCATGTGATATTCGACGGCTGGAATACAAGCACCCTGCATAAGGCGGCACTGGATGCCGGCTATAAAAAAACCGATGTCATACGGGTATTCCCACAAGGGGCCGCTGATGCTGTAGATACATTTTTGCGCTTAAGCGACGAAGCAATGATGGATGCACTATACCATTACCATCTGGATGGCATGAAGATCCGTGAGAAGATCGCATTGGCCGTCAAACTACGCATTGAGGTGCATATGCAGCATCGTGAAGCAGTGCGCAAAACCATAGGCTTGCTTGCCATGCCGCATTACGCATGGCTTAACATGAAGGCACTCTACCGCACAGTAGATAGCATCTGGTATGCGATCGGTGATAATTCCACCGATTTCAATTTCTACACCAAACGCATGACTCTGGCCGGTGTATATACATCCACCCTGCTCTGCTGGCTGGATGATAAATCCCCTGGCCATGAGCAGACATGGCAGTTCCTGAGCAGGCGCATCAGTGATGTGATGGTAGTTGAAAAGCTGAAACAGAAAGTGCGAGGGCTATTCAGTAAAATGGCGTAGGCTCCGCCGCGTTCCATAGACGACGATATCATCGAATGTCTCACCGCTGCCGGTATCAGTTGTGTAGGGTGCCTGAACAAACTCAGTGGAAAAAGCACTATGCACGCCACCCAGGTTACACCCGCAATTTTTTAGTTCATTAGCGCTTATAGTTGCCCCGCCGATGCGTGACGTACCGTAGCGTGAATAGCCCCCATGGCCGTTTGGCCCGTGGCTTATCAATGCATAGACCGCCTGACTCTCAAGTGTATTGCCTTCTGCATCCACAATTTCAATATCGCCAATATTATCGGACATCTTAAAGAGGTTGAAAGAACCGCGGCCGGTCACCGTATCATCAACAACATATGTAAACCGCCGCCCCCAGCCATCAAACGCATATTCATCTGGCAGTTTCAACGTACGCACGGGTATGCCGCCTACCCAGTTATTACCTGATTGATAATTAGGCATATACGTCGCACCATCGCAGGGATCTTCAGGATTTTCCTGTATATCCCCCCGGCCAAAAGCCGTATTGGTTACTGCAAGAGTGATGTCCGAAGGGCACGGTATGGCATGAAACGCACGGCGATGATCCAGCAGTGCTTTCTGGATCGCCCGCATGCGCTGCGTTGTGGTATCGCGCTGGGCTTTCTCCACAGATAAGCCAACATAGGAAACGCCCACCCCGATAATGGTGGAAAGAATGAGCAGCACAACGCTGAGTTCAAGCAGCGAGAAGCCGGCTATTTTAAAACGTGAGGTACGCATAAGCGTTTTATCACCCAATTATCTGGGTATTCATTATAATGCAGAATACTTTAAGGGTCTGTTAATGCCCCTACGCAAACCCAAATTTCGCTAGGCTGAGCCGTACGCGAAGGAAACAGTGCGCGCAGTGACTGAGCTTAGTAAAACCTAAGTGACAGGAGCGAGCACGCTGTTTTCAAGCAGGACGGCCAGCATAGTAGAAATTACATGTGGATGACTTTGCCATACGCATCCAGCACCGACTCATGCATCATTTCCGAGAGTGTCGGATGCGGGAATACGGTGTGCATCAGCTCGCCTTCGGTAAGTTCGCCGGTCTTGGCGATGGCATAACCCTGGATCATTTCGGTCACTTCCGCACCGATCATGTGCGCACCCAGCAACTCACCGGTCTTTGCATCAAATATGGTTTTTATTAAGCCTTCCGGCTCGCCGAGTGCGATCGCCTTGCCGTTGCCCATGAACTGAAAGCGGCCCACTTTCACATCCTTGTATTTTTCCTTGGCGGCTTTTTCGGTGAGGCCAACACTTGCGATCTGCGGGTGGCAGTAAGTACAGCCCGGGACATTTTCTTTCTTGAGCGGGTGCACGCCTTTCACGCCTGCGATCTTTTCCACACAAAGCACCCCTTCATGGCTCGCCTTGTGCGCAAGCCACGGCGCACCGGTGAGGTCACCAATGGCATATACACCAGCTTCGCCGGTCGCGCACCACTGGTCAGTGATAACGTGCGTTTTTTCCACCTTTACTTTAGTGCCTTCAAGCCCAAGATTTTCCACATTGCCAACAATGCCTACCGCTAAAATCACGCGGTCTACCGTGAGCTCGCTGGATTTTCCGCCTGCTTCCAATGTGGCGGTAACATTATCCTTGCCTTTTTTCAGGGCTTTTACGGTGGTTGCCGTGTGGATCTTCATGCCCTGCTTTTCAAATGCCTTGTGGGCGAGTTTGGAAATTTCCTCATCTTCCACCGGCAGGATACGGTCCATCACTTCCACCACGGTCACTTCCGCGCCCATGGAACGGTAGAAACTGGCGAACTCAATGCCGATGGCACCGCTGCCGACCACCAATAAGGATTTCGGCATGGATTCAGGTACCATGGCTTCCTTATATGTCCACACCAGCTTGCCATCCGGCTCGAGGCCCGGCAGTGTGCGCGCCCGTGCGCCCGTGGCTAAAATAATGTGTTTTGCGGAAAGCTCTGAGATTTTCTTGCCGTCCTTCTCAACAGAAATTTTGCCTTTACCAGCAAGTTTCCCGTGGCCATCAATTACCGTAACCTTATTCTTCTTCATCAGGCCGGAAATGCCTTTGGAAAGCTTATCGGCTACGCCGCGCGAGCGTGCAACAACCTTAGCCAGATCAAATTTGATGTCTTTGGCAGAAAGCCCATAAGCATCGAGATTGTGCATCAGGTGATAAATTTCCGATGTACGCAGCAGTGCCTTGGTGGGAATACAGCCCCAGTTAAGGCAGATGCCGCCCATATGCTGCTTTTCCACTACCGCCGTTTTCATGCCGAGCTGTGCTGCACGAATAGCGGCTACATATCCGCCCGGCCCACCACCGATAATCACTACATCAAAATTCGTATCACTCATTATTTCGCTCCCGGCCTGAAACCATTTGATACCCAGCCGCCAATCGGAACAACCAGAAGCAGCAACAATGCAGGCAGCACAATAAGTGCAATGCGCTGTGCCTGCACTTCCTGTGTATTTTCCTGATTCACACCCGTTGCATCGATGCGAAACGCCTTATCTTCACCGAAGCTGATGCTGATGCTTTC
>CAZAQK010000069.1:0-8166 GCA_964487265.1 uncultured Rickettsiales bacterium
GGCTTTTTTTACTTGTGTCATAATATGGTCCTCCATAAAAATTCATAGTGTGCAGGCAAAGCAGGAAGGTATATACCCCACCCATATGCCGCACTGCAACATAACCTTCAAACAGATAGTCAGATGCTAATAATTTGTCAAGGATTGTAGTGTATAAATATATTAGGAATTCGTGTTTTAATTTGGGGCAGGCTGTAAAAAAAAAATCATAAAAAATATGTTTTTTTACGATTTACTTGTAAACCCAAAAACATTATCTTGTTGTTAGATGGTCGTTAATAATACTATCTATAGTAGGGGGGTTAACTGGAAAATCAATGAGACTGCATCGCCTTTCCATACTCAGTTTACTCGTTTCCGGTCTGGTTTTCCTCACGGTTCCCGCCCTTGAGGCGCATGCCAAGACCTCCAGCAGCAAGCCAGCCTACAACACAAAATCACATGCCAGTTCCACTAAAAAAGCCACTAAGCTACGGAAATCTTCCAAGAAAACGCCGCGTCGTGCAGTTTATGTCGATAATTATGCGGCCCTTGTGGTAGATGCTTCAACCGGCAGGGTGCTTTATGAAAAAAATGCTGACGCCAGCCGTTATCCGGCTTCGCTCACCAAAATGATGACCCTTTACCTGACGTTTGATGCGCTGAAGCGTGGCAAGCTCTCGCTGGATCAGGCCATGCCAGTATCGGCCAAGGCGGCCAAACAGCCTGCTACCAATATATCCCTCAAGACAGGTGATAGGTTGCCGGTTTCCAAAGCTATTGAAAGCCTGGTTGTGCGTTCTGCGAATGATTCCGCGATGGTACTGGCGGAGGCGATAGGTAAGACCGAATGGAATTTTGCCCTGCTGATGACGCAAAAGGCTCGCGAACTTGGCATGAAGAACACGATCTTCCGCAATCCGCATGGTTTGCCGGACGGTAAACAGCATACCACAGCCTATGACATGGCCAGGCTTGCGATTGCTCTAAGGCGTGATTTCCCTGAATATTATCAGTATTTTAGTATAACAGAAATGAGCCATAACGGCGTGAACTACACCACTCACAACCGTGTGCTTACACGCTATGACGGGGCAGATGGCATCAAGACCGGTTATATCCGTGCTTCGGGCTTTAACCTGGTGACCTCTGCACGCCGCCATGGGTTTAACCTGGTTGGGGTAGTGATGGGGGGAAAATCATCAGCCTCACGTGATGAGGAAATGATCAACCTTCTGGATCGGACCTTCGCCCGTTTGGAAAACCAAAAAAACAGCGTGGCTGGTGGTCAGGTGAATGATCCGGATGGGAGCAGCCAGATCTCCGTAGCTATTGGTGAAGAGGTGGCTTTTTACAAGGTTACTCAATAACCTGTCATAAAACTGTCATATCTCCGCTGTGGTAATTATTGCGTAGCAGGCTTATAATGGGCCTTATAAAGGGGATTTTTCGGTGAGTGATGTAACAAACGTTCCTCAAATAGCCAATGTTCCGGAGCCGGTGGCGCAGATGCCAAAGGTTGACATGGCACAATTCAAAAATCTCGATGATCTGATTTTCAATATCCTGGATGATTTGGGAAATAAGGCTTCTGCCTTGGCAATAGCTGCAGGGGTAAAAACCGTGAACATGACTGCCAATGGGCTAGACAGTGTGAAGACCGCTGCGGAAAGCCCTATGCGCTCTGATTATGTCATGCCTTCCAGTAGCCCCGAAATCTCCGAGGGGGCTAAAATTGATTCTCCTGGCCGTGGTAAAGGTATCACCATGGGTTCGCCCGTGTCAGTGGGTGCCAATACGGAAATGGCAGCGGCCAAAGCAATGCCATCTCAGCAAGCCATTGTTGCAGAAGTGAACGAGGGCGCACTTGGCCAGCTTGCTCCAAGCAACATCGGTACCGGCCAGAATCAAGGCCAATATCAAGGCCGATAACTTCCGTAGAGTATTTTTGCTTTAATTCTGTGCTAGGCAGCCAAGGCGAGGTGCGCGGAACGTACACATCGGTACGTGAGCACACCGAGTCCGCAGGATAACGACGCACACGGTTAAATGAAAAATGCTCTAGAACGGTGAAACCGCTTCGATAACCTGGCTACCCCAGCGTGGCTGCTGCACGTCTGAAAGCTGACCCCTGCCACCATAAATAATGCGTGCCTGAGCGATCTGCGAAGAATCAACGGTGTTGTCTGAGCTGATATCCTGCGGACGCACTACGCCTTTAACACCTATCTCACGGATCTCATTATTGATACGAATTTCCTGACTGCCATCTATCGCCAGGTTGCCATTCGGCAACACCTGCGTAACCAGTGCCGCAATCTGTGTTTCAATTGTTTCTTCGCGTTTGATCGCACCGGTGCCTTTATGGTTGCCTGAGGTATTTACGGTTGCAAGGTTGCTTGGATCTGCTGTGCCGGGCAACATTTTGAATAATTTATTTTGTACACCAAATACCGATGGAGCTGAAATGCTATCGCTGCCAGTACGTGTGCGGTCACTTTCATTATCAAGCTCTGCCTTGTCTTTAATCTTTATATTGATCCGCAGAATATCTCCCACGCGTGCAGCGCGCTGGTCACGGAAGAATGCGCGCGCACCCGGCTGCCATAATGAGTTGGCATATTGTTTGGGTGCCGGTGCTGATTCCGGCAACGGCCATGAAACCGGCTCATAAGTCGCCTGTTCGGTTGGATTGGTTACAGCCGTCAGTGCCGGTGGCTTGCCGATCTGCTCGATTTTATCCATGGTGCTTGCGCAGCCGCTCAATATTGTGCCTGCAGTCAGCAATACGAAGAATGATTTAATTGGCTGCATAACGTTCTCCTGATGGAATCGATGCCGATTGACCGGCGGTGCTGGTTAATGTTGGGATTAAGACTACGCTTGCGCTGTCAACCACGGCATGCACAATTTTTTTGCTGGAAAGATTTTTAACGGCAATAAGCTCACCCTTGCCGCCATTTTCCATGGCCTGGCCGGTGGTCGTAATTTCCAGGCCGGCAGAACCATAACGCATCTGCACGATACGGTTTTTTTCTACCAATGTAGGGCGGGCAATTTCATGCAATCGGATAGGACGCGAAGCAGAAATAGTGCGTTTCGGCGATTGTCCAACCACTTCTTTTGGATCAGTGATGGTTTCGGCACGCATGCGTGCAACAGGGAAACTGCGAATATCTACATCATCTGCGCTGATTGTTTCACCGGCGCGAATCTGTTTTTTTAGTACCACCACATCCATTATTTCTTCAAAGCGGCCATTCACCGGCAATGCACTCACAACCGTATTATCTTCTGAAACAGCCATCACACTGGCGTTCCAGCGTTGTGTTGCGGTATCAAATGTGAGTCCGCGTATCTCTACCATGATAGGGGCTTTATGTGAAAAAAGCGGCTTTGATGGTACGTAGCCAATGAGGCTTGCGGACATCTTCTTGCCATCACTTTTGTCGGTGAGTGCTGTGCTTATGGCTTTTTCCACATCAATGCTGGTGAGCTGGAAAATATGGTCAACAGTTGTTTCAGCAGCAATAGGTTGTGGGGTGTTGGCAAATGCAGCACCACAGCACAATATAAAAGCGGCAAGATATTTAATCATATGTTATACGCTCTGATTCAGGTTTTGCAGCATTTCATCGGATTTCGAAACGATCTTGCTGTTCATTTCATATACGCGCTGCGCCTTGATGAGGTTGGTCAGCTCGGTTACGGGGTTTACCGTCGAGCTTTCCAGAAATCCCTGCAAGATGGTGCCGAATCCATCAGCACCCGGTGTGCCGGTGATGGGGGAGCTCGAAGCAGCAGTTTCAAGATAGAGGTTGTTGCCAATCGCCTGCAAACCAGCTTCATTGATGAATGTTACGGTCTGTATCTGGCCTACCACCTGCGGGTCTATCTGCCCCTGAATAGTAACCGATACTTCACCTGAAGCGTTGATACTGATACCAGTGGCATTCTGCGGAATGGTTATGGCCGGTTCCAGCTCATAACCATCAGCAGTTACGATGTTGCCATCCGGGCTGAGTTGCAGCGCGCCGGAGCGGGTGTAGGCCACTTCGCCGGTTGGCTGGGTTATCTGGAAATAGCCCTTTCCCTGAATGCCAAGGTCCAGCGGATTTTCGGTTGGCTGCATGGTGCCCTGGCCGGTATTGCGGTAGATAGCGGCGAGTTTCACACCAAGGCCAAGCTGGATGCCGGTTGGTACGATAGTGCCGCCGTCTGACGAATTTGCACCTACTCGGCGGGCATTCTGGTATAGCAAATCCTGAAATTCAGGGCGCTCCGTTTTGTATGCCGTGGTGTTGACGTTCGCCAGGTTCTGTGAGGTGACGTCAACATATAGCTGCTGCGCCTGCATCCCGGTTGCTGCGATATCTAAAGATCTCATGACATTTTACTCCTTAAATTAACTTTGTTGCGCCCAGGCATTGGAAGCCTTGCGCTGCAAATCATAAACAACTTCAATAAATTTCGAGGTACTGCCTACTGCGCGCGATACCTTGATCATATGGGTCAGCTCCAGCACCGGCTCCACGTTGGAATTTTCCAGCACACCGTGCGCTACCTTTACCTGCAATGGATCTGCTGGGAGTGGTGCTGCATCTGTTGTATATAGAGTATGACCAACGCGCTCCAGTAACTGCTCGTTCTCAAACTGCACCACATTGAGCTGACCAAAATCTTCGCCGTTAACGCGGATATTGCCGATATCACCGATCTCAACAGAGTTAGTATTTTCAGGGAACACAATGGCCTGATTGGAGGTATCCAGCACAGGGTAGCCTTCCGCGTTCGTCAACGTACCATCACTGGATAATTGAAAATTGCCGGCACGCGTATAGCGAACACCAAGCGGTGTCTGGACAGCAAAATAGCCATTACCATTAATGGCAACATCCAGCGGGTTATTTGTTACTTTCTTGGAACCCGCCTGAGTGTTGCGGTAAGAAGCAATATCATAGGCAAACGCCATTTTATTGTGGTTACCAAGATTGACATCCTTCGTCAGGTAAGATTCAAATTTGATATGCTCGGCACTATAGCCAGTGGTGTTGGCATTGGCGATATTGCCGGCGGTGATGTCCATGTCGCGGAACAGTGCCAGCTGCCTTGAAAGTGTTATGTAGACGCTATTGTCCATGGGTATCCTGCGTAATTTGACACACATGGTTATGCATGAAGCGTGCCAATTTTTAGACGGAAGCAACTAGCGGATATAAAAAGCTAAATTAGTAACTATTAAGTAATCTTTGCTTGCTTGAATATGTTTAGATAGTCACTATACATCATACATACACTGTAGCGGAGTTCGTCATGGCACTTTTGGGTTTTCTAAAGAAAAAAAAGAAGGCAAAAGAAGAAGATAAGGAAGAAGGCGAAGAAGCCAAAAAAGACGACGACAAAGCCGAAGACAAGAAAGACGCCAAAGAAGGTGGCGATAAACCTGAAGGCGAAGCTGGGGCAGAAGGCGAAGGTAAGCCTAAAAAATCCAAAAAGAAAATTATTATCCTTGGGGTGCTTGCGCTGGTTGTGCTGCTTGGCGGTGTGGCCGGTGCATATTTTGGTGGTTTTATCGGTGGCGGGCAAAGCGAAGAATCTGCAGCCAATAAAGACAAAGACCCAACCAAGACCATTTTTTATACCATGCCGGAATTCCTTGTGAACCTGAATGCTACTGGTAAAAACGCGAGCTTCCTTAAAACCACTATTATTCTGGAGCTCAACAGCCAGATAGATATTGTGACGGTGGAAGCCAACTTGCCGAGGCTGATGGATGCATTCAACACCTATCTGCGTGAATTACGTTCCAGTGATCTTGCGGGTTCTGCTGGTATCCAGAGGTTGCGGGAAGAATTACTGCTCCGTTGTAACAAGGCATTGGCACCTACTGAAATCAATGATGTTCTGTTCAAAGAAATTGTTGTACAGTAACAATATTTAGCCTTGGCATGCCTTTTGCGCTGAACTGCCTTTTGTGGAGTAGTTAATTGTGCAGAAATATTAATTATGTTATAACCTTTTAGTAAATGTGTGATGCTTTGTTATGGCTGAAACAGAATCTGGCAATGAGCAAGGGGCGGCTGCAACCGGTGGTGCACAAGGTGCACCGGCAGGTGAAGCGGACCAGCGCATACTCAATCAGGATGAGATAGACACGCTGCTTGGGCTTGACAACAAAGCAGATGCAGCAGGTCAGATGGATGGCATTTATGCTATCCTGAATAAATCCACTACAGCGTATGAAAAACTACCGATGCTTGAGGTGGTGTTTGACCGCCTGGTGCGCCAACTTTCCACTTCGCTTCGTAATTTCACATCAGAGAACGTTGATGTCAGCTTGGAATCCATGACCAGCGTGCGTTTTGATGATTATCTGAATACCATTCCACTGCCTGCATTAATGGTAGTGTTCAGGGCGGTTGAATGGGAAAATTTTGGTATTGTTAATGTTGATACGGCACAGATATATGCAATGGTGGACATACTGCTTGGTGGCAGGAAAGCAAACAAACCATCACAAATGGAAGGCCGGCCATATACCACGATTGAACAGGATATCATCAAGCGCATGGTAGAAGTTGTGCTCTCTGATTTAAGCAGCGCGTTTGAACCATTATCGCCAGCTACGTTCCATTTCGAACGGCTTGAGACCAACCCGCGCTTTGCAACTATCACGCGTCCGGCCAATCCTGCACTCCTGGTAAAACTCAAGGTGGATATGGTGGAAGGCCGTGGCGGCATTATTGAAATACTATACCCCCATACGACCTTAGAGCCTATACGTGACCTGCTGTTGCAGATGTTCATGGGTGAGAATTTTGGCCAGGATACCGTTTGGGAAAAACATCTGGGACGTGAGCTTCGCAACACGGCCGTAACCATCGAAGCTGTTTTTAACGAAAAAACGGTTACACTAAAGGATGTCATGGGCTTACAGGTTGGCAGCACCGTGTTGCTGGACTGTACGCCGGATGATGAATTGCAGATACGAGTGGGTGGTGTACCGGTCACCCATGGTACCATTGGCAAAGTTGGGGAGCATGTAGCAATCTCACTAAGCGATTCCATTAAACGCAAAGCAAAGGAACATGCATGACAGGTGCGATAGCAAACTTGCTGGTTGATGTGGTGATTATTGCATTGCTCGTAGTTACCATCGCGTATTGCTGGGTGCTGAACCGGCGTATCAGGATATTGCAGGATAGCAAAGGCGAACTGGCGCAGCTACTCAAGCATTTTGATGAATCGACGCAACGCGCATCCGAAAGCATCATAGCCCTGCAGTCTGCCAGCAAAAAAATAGGTGAAACCATTCAGTCGCGCGTTGAAAAAGCAACATTCATGTTGGATGACCTGGGTTTCATGATTGAGAAAGCTGCAAAAGTATCGCAGCAAATGGAGGCTGGCTTCGCGGTCAGCCGTGTGAAAAACCGTGTCATGAGCGATACGGTGGCAAAGCCCGATGTGCCAGCCGCCCGTGAGGTGGCAACTCCCGGTCTTTTACAGCAGGAACATGAGCCATATGCAGAGGTTGTAACGAAAGCAAAGCCTAAAGCAGCGCAGCCGCAGCAGGCAGCACCTGCTTCCAACAGCCGGGAAAATACACTGGCTGCATTGCAGGCTGTGATCGAGCGGGCCAAACGCCGCACGGTTGAGCCTGCGGATGATCTGGAAACATCGGTGCCACATACTGTCGGTAAAACCCGCTCGCAGTCTGAGCAGGAATTGCTCAGTATCATACGTGCTGGATTCAAGGGGTAGCGTTCATATCATGCGCATTATTCCTGTTACGATTGTTACGGCACTATTATTCCTTCTAGTGAAGACGATTGATTTAACCCAGGGTACGGAAACGTTATCAGCGGGTGTCATTATCGCTAATGTTGAGGCGCAGCAGACTGGGGAGTCTGCCGGTCAAAAGCTGCCTGAAAAAGCTGCTGAAACAAAGGAAGAGGGTAAAAAGCCTGAAGCAAAGCCTGAAGAATCCAAGGATGCAAAGAAAGAAAAGCCGGAAGAAAAAACAGAAAAGAAAGCTGATGACGCCAAGGCGGAACCCAAGGCATCTGATAAGAAAAAAACAGAAGAGGGCGATGAATCGGCGGATAAAGACGCTAAAAAAGAACCTGAAAATGCTGCTGTTTCCGATACAGCAGGTGATACTACAGACCGCCATTTTACGGGTTCAGA
>CAZAQK010000070.1:0-8164 GCA_964487265.1 uncultured Rickettsiales bacterium
CAAAACGCAGGCGCTGGCTATCCACCAGCGAGCCTTTTTGTGTCACATGTTCGCCCAGTGCATCGCGCAGGGCTTTGTGGAGAAGGTGAGTGGCCGAGTGGTTGGAGCGTGTGGCATTGCGTTTTGCCACATCGATCACGGCGTGTATCTTATCACCCACTGCCAGCGTTGCAGTGAGTTTTGCCTGATGGACAATAAGGTCTTCCACAGGTTTTTGCGTATCAATAATAGTGGCGATGTTCTTGAACTCACCCGTATCACCGACCTGACCACCGGACTCGCCGTAGAACGGTGTCTTGTCCAGTACGATATATACTTCATCAACCGCCGCAGCAGCGTTCACCAGCGCGCCATCTTTCACAATGGCCAGCACCTTGCCATCGGCTTCATCTTGCTCATATCCAACAAATTCTGTGGTGCCGACTTTTTCTTTCACTTCAAACCAGATGCGGCTTGTGGCGGTGTCGCCAGAGCCTTTATGAGCGGCGCGAGCCATTTCGCGCTGGTTGTC
Source organism: uncultured Rickettsiales bacterium (assembly GCA_964487265.1). GTDB lineage: Bacteria > Pseudomonadota > Alphaproteobacteria > Rickettsiales > SXRF01 > CAZAQK01. The sequence continues at coordinate 512 of CAZAQK010000070.1, forward strand.
CATGCATTTTTCAAATGCCAGCACATCCACTTCGATATCTTTGGCTCTAAGCATATCCTGCGTGAGATCGAGCGGGAAACCATACGTATCATAAAGCCTAAATGCTGCTTCACCAGAAAAACGCTTGCCACTACTTACTTTTGAGGTTTCTTCTTCCAGCAGTTTCAAGCCACGGTCAAGGGTGCGCTTGAATTGCTCTTCTTCATGAAATAGAGTGTTCGTAACTGTTTCTTCAGACCGCTTTAATTCTGGGTATGCGTCGCCCATTTCATTTGTAAGATTTGAAACCAATTTATGCATGATTGGTTTCTCGCACCCTAATTGATGCGCATAACGCATGGCGCGGCGCATGATACGGCGCAGCACATATCCACGGCCTTCATTAGAAGGCATCACACCATCAGCAATCAAGAAACAGCTTGAGCGCAGATGATCAGCAATTACACGATATGCAACTGCTTGAAAATCTTTGTCGTTGCCTTTGTAAGGAGGCATCTGACGCTGAAAATTACGAATTAAATTTCTAAATAGATCTATCTCATAATTACTATGTACACCCTGCATGACAGCGGCGATGCGCTCCAGCCCCATGCCGGTATCAACGCATGGTTTTGGGAGGTTGATGCGGGTTTGCGTGTCCACCTGTTCATACTGCATGAATACGAGATTCCATATCTCGACAAACCGGTCGCCATCAGCATCAGGAGAGCCCGGAGGGCCACCTTTAATATGTTCGCCGTGGTCATAAAAAATCTCGGAGCACGGGCCGCACGGGCCGGTATCGCCCATGGACCAGAAATTGTCATTGGTGGAAATGCGTATAATTTTATGGTCAGCAAAGCCTGTTATTTTTTTCCAGTGGTTCCACGCCACATCATCATCATGATACACGGTGACGCAGAGCTTATCTTTATTGAGGCCGTAATCCTTGGTAAGCAATTCCCACGCGAAGTTGATGGCATCTTCTTTGAAATAGTCGCCGAATGAGAAATTCCCCAGCATTTCAAAGAAAGTGTGGTGACGGGCTGTGTAGCCCACATTATCCAAATCATTATGTTTGCCGCCGGCGCGCACGCATTTCTGGCTGGTGGCGGCACGGTTAAAAGGCAATTTTTCAGCGCCGGTGAACACATTCTTGAACTGGTTCATGCCGGCGTTGGCGAACATCAGTGTGGGGTCGTTATGTGGCACCAGCGAGCTGGAAGGGCGCACTTCATGCCCATTACGCGCAAAATAATCAAGGAATGCCTTGCGGATATCGTTCGTGCTTTTCATAGGGGGCTGAGAATATCTAAAGAGCGTAATTCTTGCAAGTGCTTGGTTTCTCAGGCCGCATGAGCTTTTGGGGCAAAAAACGGCGCGACACGGTATTGCTGGATGGTGATGGTGTTCCAGACTTTGCCAGTGACATATGGATCTTTGGACATTGCATCGCTTAATGCCTCGCGGTCTGGGAAGTCATATACCCCGCAGGAGCCGATCATCTTGCCATCAGCGTCCAAAATGGCCCCGCCATAGAGCAATTCCCCACGCTTTTTCTGCGCCTCAGCATAGGCCAGATGCTTCTCCCGCACGGCGATTCGGCGGGAGAGTGCGTCAGCATCAGTAGCATCGTAGGCGATCAGTAAGAACTGCATAAGTGCAGCCGATTATGCGGCATCTTCTTCCATCTCGGACTGTTCTGTCTTGATGGCCTGTGTGATTACACCAGCACTTTCGCGGATTTTCTTTTCGATGGCATCGGCCACTTTGGGGTTATTCTTCAGGTATTCACGGGCATTTTCTTTGCCCTGACCAATGCGCTCATTGTTATACGAGAACCATGAGCCGGATTTTTCCACAATGCCGGATTTCACGCCAAGGTCGATGAGTTCACCCAGCTTGGAAATGCCTTCGCCATACATGATATCGAATTCCACCTGGCGGAATGGCGGGGCAACTTTGTTCTTCACCACTTTCACGCGGGTGGCATTGCCGACCACTTCTTCCTTATCTTTCAGTGCGCCAATGCGGCGGATATCCATACGCACGGAAGCGTAGAATTTCAGCGCATTACCGCCAGTGGTTGTTTCCGGATTGCCGAACATGACACCAATTTTCATGCGGATCTGGTTGATGAAAATAACCGTGCAGTTGGTGCGGCTGATTGAGCCGGTGAGTTTGCGGAGAGCCTGGCTCATCAGGCGGGCTTGCAGGCCCATGTGCGAATCACCCATTTCGCCTTCCAGCTCGGCTTTTGGCACGAGTGCTGCCACGGAATCCACGATCACCACATCCACCGCGCCGGAGCGTACCAGTGTGTCAGTAATTTCGAGAGCCTGCTCACCAGTGTCTGGCTGGGAAATGAGGAGTTCATCTGTATTCACGCCGAGTTTTTTTGCATAAACGGGGTCAAGTGCGTGTTCAGCATCCACGAAGGCACACACGCCGCCTTTTTTCTGCGCTTCGGCCACGATATGCAGCGTGAGGGTAGTTTTGCCTGAACTTTCCGGCCCGTAAATTTCGATTATGCGGCCACGCGGCACACCGCCAACACCAAGAGCGATATCAAGACCTAAAGAACCAGTTGAGATGGCCTCAACTTTTTCTGTCTGGCCTTCGCCCAGTTTCATGATCGAGCCCTTGCCGAATGTTTTTTCGATCTGGCTCAGTGCGGTTTCGAGTGCTTTGTTCTTATCCATAAATCCCCCAGTATGTCACTGTTAATAATAGTTACCGGCTAATCTACACCGTTTGGTTATGAGTGCAATGGCTAATTGGTGGCAGATATACGCTTGGGGAAAAGTTCGCGAGTGAGCAAGTATAGCAGCATGCCATTACAGATATGCCACATGAAGTGTGTGCCAATCGGGAATGTATCACACATTGACATATCCATACTGCGGAAAGTGAGGGAGATGATGAACAGCATACTTGCTAAATAAATGCTACGCGCCGCAGGGTGGTGGCGGAAACTAAGGATGGTGCCGATCACCAAAAGTGCGGCAAGGCAGGGGAAATACATGATGGAACCATTGAAGCTGTATTCCGCAGGTATGTGTGTTGTGAGTATGGCGGCAAACAATAATGCAATCTGAAAGCAGGCACTTTGAATCTGCGTGAACCCAAGTAATTTGCGGCTTATCAGCCATAAATAGAAAAATACAAAAATGGTGATGGGGATGATATCTGCCAGCATGCTAACGTGGTTTGCAAAGGTATGAAAGCTAAGGCTGCCTATTCCGATAACGCCTACCAGCGCAATTAACACTGCAACTGGTCTATCTTGTATCTGTGAGGCTTTATATTGCTTCCACAACAGCCATGCGGCTATCAGGAAAGTGGCATTGGTGATGGCATTGAGGGGTTCACCCAACAATCCTACAGCCAACCGTTCGCAGTAATTATCAATATACTGTGATGCCATCATCCGGTGATGACTTCTTTGACCTTGCTGGCAAGCTGCTTAAGTGTGAAAGGCTTGGCAAGGAAATTGAAGCTGCGTTCTGTGCCATAACTGTTCACAAAAATATCTTCTGCGTAGCCCGAAATGAATATCACCTTCACGTTGGGATATTGTGGGATGATATTTTCTATCATAGTGGGGCCGTTCATGCCGGGCATGATAACGTCAGTGATGATGGCTTCAACGTCTTTGCCGTGCTCCTTCATCACTTCAATGCCGGTTTCGGCACAGTCTGCCTCCAATACGGTATATCCTTTATTGCGCAGGGCGCGAGCAGCAAAGATACGCACCGGTGTTTCGTCTTCCACCAGCAGCACAGTACTTTTGCCGGTTAAATCAAGGGCAGATGGCTTATCAGTGGCATCGGTTTCCGCGGTTTCTGCAACAGGCATTTGTGCTGCAGCAATGCTTGGGAAATAAATGTTGAAGGTCGTGCCTGCTGCTTCTTTGCTGCGTACATACAGATATCCGCCCGTTTGTTTGATAATGCCATACACGGTAGACAAGCCAAGACCAGTACCTGAACCCACCGGTTTGGTGGAAAAGAAAGGCTCAAATATTTTTTGTAGTATGTCGCTTGAGATGCCGGTGCCGGTATCAATGACCTCTACCAGAATATAATCCCCACGCGGGATGGTTTTATCTTCTTCAGCCGGTGCCACCAGATCACGAGGCAGTGAACGCTCTCCTGCAATGGCTACTTTGCTGGTGCGGATGGTCAGTGTACCGCCATTCGGCATGGCATCGCGGGCATTGACTGCAAGGTTGATGAGCACCTGCTCCAATTGTCCCTGGTCAGCACGTACGCTGCCAAGGTCGCGGCCATGAACAATTTTGAGTTCAATATTTTCACCAATGAGCCGGCGGATGAGGTTGGAGAGTTCGGCCAGCACATCAGTCAGGTCTATCACCTTAGGTTGCAGTGTCTGGCGGCGAGAGAATGCAAGCAACTGGCGCACGAGGTTTGCAGCACGGTTGGCATTCTGCTTGATCTGCATGATATCGGCAAAGGACTGGTCACCGGCAGGGTGGCGCATGAGCAGCAGATCGCAAAAGCCGATCATGGCGGTGAGCAGATTGTTGAAATCATGTGCCACGCCACCGGCAAGCTGGCCAACCGCCTGCATCTTCTGCGAATGGGCAAAGCGCATTTCGAGATTTTTCTGTTCGGTGATATCCACGCACTGCATGATAAGCACCTGCTGCACTCCCTGGCGAAGGATGCTGAAATAGGCTGAAACCGTCACCTGTATGCCATTGGGTAGCTTGAGGCTGAGTTGTATCGGATCTGAAGATAGATTACCCGATGGCGCGTTGCTCAGTATGATCTCGAGATCCTTGTGCTCGGCTTCATCTACCATGGCCAGCAGTTTGCAGGGCAGGCTGGCAGTCAGAGTATCCTGGGTTAGCCTATGAAAAGCATGATTGGCAGCAACGATATTGCCGGAATTATCAAATTCCGCTATCGCGATTGGGGAATTTTCAATGAAGTTTTCCACGCTGGCTACCAAAGCTTCTTTTTGATTTCTGGGCTGCTTTCAGCGTAATTATGTACTATTGCAGTGCAGCCTAACAGCTTGCCCTGATCATCTTTAATGACTTTCTGGTTCACAAAAACCTTCATAAAGCCACCATTTTTCTTCTGAAGGAGTAATTCACCCTCATAATTATCCGGCACGATATTGCCGGTATTTTTGTTATTGTGGTATATGACATCATTGAGTGCCAGGTTTCCTGCCGTAATTTCCGCATCACTGAACCCGAGCCATTCTTCAAGTATGTGGTTGACGTAAACAAACGCACCGTCAGGCCCTGTCATATAAACCCCCATATCCATTGAGTCCATGATATGGGAAAATAAAGTTACCGTGGATTTGCTCACCGGCTTACCGGATTCTGTGCTTTTAGTGCTGGCACGTGCTTCCACGAATTCACGGCCTCTGAGAAGCACAAAACCGCTTGGGCGCAGGATTGGCTCAACGGACATGACTATTTTGTGTATTTCGCTGCCAGCACCCTTGATTTTGAAGATGACTTTCTCATACACGCCGCGGCCTATGGCATTATAAATCTTCTCGCCATCTTCGCGGGTGACAGCACCGATCTCGAGCAGCATATCCAGCGTGCGGCGGGATTGCTTGAGGAAATCGGGAAACATATTCTGGAATGAACGGTCGAGATAGACGATATTGCCATCCTGCTTCATGATCATGCAGAATTTGTTGTTAAGACCAAGGGCTGAGGCAAACAGGGAATTTTGGAATTCAGTGGCCAGCAACAGGTCATGCGTGCGCTGGAGATGAATGAGTATATACCAGCCGGTAGCACCAACGGTGACAAGCAGCAAGACGGCAAGCATCATCTTATCGGCAGTCATGAGGATAATACTCATGCCCATCGCAAATGTGATGAGGAAAACCGCAAGTATTTGTAATACGGATGGACGACGCTTACGGATCACAAAATCCATTGCGCCATTCTTAGTGATATCAATGTCGGTATATCGTGCCAGCATTTTATAATTAGAACTTGTCAGGTGATTCTTAAAATTTTGCTAATAAAATACTTTATGTATTAAAATTTCTTACCCTTTAGCTGGTATACGTATGAGATAACTTTTGCAACTGCTTCGTAGTGTGTTGTGGGAATTTCTTCATCAATATCGACGGAACTATAGAGTGCACGGGCAAGAGGCGGGTTTTCTACAATCGGTACGTCGTGCTCTTTGGCGATATCGCGGATGCGCTGGGCCATAAGATCCTGCCCCTTGGCCACCAACCTGGGGGCCTTCATTTCTTTTGAATCGTATTGCAGGGCTACTGCAAAGTGGGTCGGGTTGGTGATGACCACATCGGCTTGAGGGACAGCGGCGATCATGCGCTGCCTTGCGCGCTCCTGCCGGAGCGCCCGCAGGCGTTGCTTAATCATGGGATCACCTTCGGACTGCTTATATTCGTCTTTGATCTCCTGCTTGGTCATACGCAGTGATTTAATGTGCTGCCAGCGTTGGTAGAAAAAATCCAGCATTGCTATAAAAAACATGGCAATGAGGATGCCTATCAGCAGTTTTACGCTGATATCCGCGAGATAGTGCAGCATGGCAAATATTGTGCTGTTAGGCAGCTGCCGTATATGCGTCAGCTCGGGATAAACGGCCAGGAATGCCACAAAGCCAACGATGATGATCTTGGCCAGGCTTTTCAGGAACTCCACCACCGACCGCATGGAGAACATGCGCTTTACTCCTGCCAGCGGCGATATTTTATCGAGCTTGGGCATGACGGGCTCAGCACTTATCAAAAATCCATTCTGCATGAAGCTGGATGCAAAGATCACAAAAATAATGCAGAAGAGGGGAACGGCGATGATCAGCAGTGATGTAAACGTTACTTTAGAAAAAACGAGGCTGACGCCTTTCATATCAACGGGAATGCTCTCGGGATTCGCTATGAAAGGCAGCAGCAGGACTTTGATATCCTTGAACATGGTTGGAGCAAATGCCACCACTGTCAAGGTAAGTACAAACAGCATGAGAAAGCTGGTAATCTCACGTGAAAAGGGCACTTGCCCTTTCTTGAACGCTTCCTCCAACCGCTTCGATGTGGGTTGTTCTGTTTTTTGCTCCTGGTCCTGTTCGTCAGCCATTAACTAGCCTCCGTACAGGAAACCGCCGAGCGTTTCCCTGAAATAATCGAGATACCACATCAGCATGGCGCTGAGGACTATCATGAATACAAAAAAGCTGATGAGCAGTTGTGGGGCAATCATAATAAAGAAAATCTGCATATTGGGCATTAGCCGCGCTATAATACCGGCACCCAGATACAGTACTGTACCAACCACCAGATGGGGGGCTGAAAGCTTCATCGCCATTTCAAAAGAACCATTGATCAATGTACTGGCCTGATTTGCAAAATCTTCTACCATCGGCATTTTACCGGGCAGGAACAGGGAGTAACTATCGGCAATACCGCGCAGCATGATGTGGTGTGTATCGCTGGCAAAAATGACAACGAGGGCGGTCATGGCCAGCATATTGCCCACTATGGAGCCCTGACCACCCTGATTCTGTGTGATATCAGGAAGCAATGCCGATGACAGTGCGGATTGGTAGGCGATAATCATGCCTGCCATATGTATGGCAGAAATCATCATCCTTGCCAGTGTGCCAATAAAAAAACCAATCAGTATTTCAGCTATTATCAGCG
>CAZAQK010000071.1:0-5870 GCA_964487265.1 uncultured Rickettsiales bacterium
ATAACATGTGTTTTTTCATAATGCGTCCTTTTTTTATTAAGTAATTTGCCCTGTGCAAGCAATTTACGGCCTAGACAGTAAATCTATCACGCTTATGTGACGGTTTAAGGACGGTTGTATGACAAAACCGTTACAAATTAATTACATCTCAACAAATATTCATCTAAACAAAAACTTATATATTATTGATTTTATTGATTATTATAAACCCACACATGCGCCGGTGGCATGTTGGCCAGAATACTTTTCACGCGCTGCGCCTGGAGGCTGCATTTACCCAATGAATACTGGCCTATCGGCGATTTCGGGCCATAGGTAAACTGGATAATTCTACCATCCTTACCAATAGCTTCAGCCATTTCCGCCACAATGGCACGGCGTATCTCCTTGGGCATGCTAAGCAGCGGCAGGCTGGAGACGATCGCATTCACCTTGCCAATGCCTTGCGCCGCCAGCACCTGCCGGAGATCCCGCGCATCGGCACATACAATATTCAATTTGGGGTAATGCGCTTTAAGTAATGCGTGCAGGCGCGGTTCACGTTCGATGACAATGAGTTTTTCAGCTGCGATGCCTGAATGCAGCAATTCATGCGTCATAACGCCGGTGCCTGCCCCAAGCTCAATAACAACCCCTTCTGCCGCCTTATCCACCTGCATAGCCATGGCACGCGCCAGGAAGCGCGAAGAAGGCACCAGCGCACCCATTTTCATCGGCGAGCGCATCCACGCCCATAGGAAATGCGCCTGCGGCCGTTTGCGCTTTGAGGGTATATCCACCATTACATCTACTTCGTTATCGTGCACGATAAGCGGCACCTTCTATCTGTTTTGTTGCCGCTTCGATTTTCAGGCTCAGGAAACGGCGCCCATGTTCAGCTGATGCAGCCGAAGAATCGCCGGTTGCGCCGGTGCTTTTATAATCGCCCTCGCCGCGTCTGCCCAGCTGGTTGCTGCGGACACTGACCGCATCCAGTGCAAGTAATTCCGACGTATCGATGATGCCGGCATGCGCACCCGGGTTAGGTGTTTTGGTGCCGATCTTTTCGGCCCAGGCTTCCTGCCCGTTATTTGCAAAATAATCAGATACGTTGATCACACGAACGCCGCTGCTCTGCCATTTGCTGGTCAGCCGGTCTGCCACATGACGCTGCACATTCTGCGACCCGCTGTTATCACCGATGAAACAGATTGTGCGGAAACCATGTTGTTTCAGGCTTGCCGCTACATCTTCCAGCAGGCGCGTAAATGTATCTTCGGCCACGGAAATGGTACCTGCGAACTGCATGTGGCCTTCTGGCGGGTCAATGCGCCCTTCCGGTGAAAATGCAACCACCGGCGCAACCAGCGTCTGCCGCAGACGCTCGGCGATTTCCCCCGCCGTATAACGCACAATGATATTATGTTTGTTGATGGTCATATGCGGGCCGTTCTGCTCAATGCCGCCGATCGGTATAATAACGGTAGTTGCACCGCCCTGGATACGGTCACGGATCTCCATCCATGTCATATCTTCCATGTAGACTTCGCGGCGTTCGGCATGCGCGGGCAGCGACAATAAAGACAGCAGTATCAGCGAAATAATTCCTGTAATCCTTGCCATAACCGGTAAACCCTTTCTATTATCGCCCATCACACATTCAATATCGTACAGTATGAATAAGGCAAAAACTGATACCATATTCAACCGCTTTGCAAAAGCGCAACCTGCGCCGCAAACCGAGCTTTATTACACCAATGATTTCACCCTGCTGGTGGCCATTGTCCTCTCCGCGCAGGCGACCGATGCCGGGGTGAACAAGGCCACCCCGGCACTGTTTAGAGCCGCCGATACCCCACAAAAAATGGCGGCACTCGGCGAAGGAAAGCTAAAAAACTATATAAAAACCATAGGGTTATTCAACTCCAAAGCCAAAAATATCATTGCGCTCAGCAACCGCCTCATGGATGTGTATGAAGGTAACGTACCAGAAGATCGTGATGCTCTCATGACCCTACCCGGCGTTGGCCGGAAAACAGCGAATGTGTGGCTGAACTGCGCACGTGGTCATCACACCATCGCGGTGGATACGCATGTGTTCCGTGTGTCTAACCGCATCGGTCTATGCAAAACCACCACGCCGGATGCCACCGAATTCGCACTGGAGAAAATCATCCCCGATAAATGGAAACAGCACGCGCACCACTGGCTGATATTACATGGCCGCTATGTGTGCAAAGCACGCAAACCGGAATGCGGCAAATGTTTGATTGTTGATTTGTGTGAATTTAAGGGAAAAATATTGGATTGATATTATGTGGACGAATATCCTGAATAATTCCACTTTTCCTTTTGCTCTATAAACACATAGCATTCTTCAGTTACTGCATTATTAACAGTTATTATGCGCGAATCTACAGAAGTCGATGCACTAGTAGAAGTATCAAGCATTTTTACTACAGCATGTTCGGGTAATTGCTCTGTATCGTGTATTGTAGGCATACAAACACATGCTATCGTAAGTACATAGCCACAACACCTGCAAAATTTCTTCATGCCAAAAGTATACATGCTGACATTATAACAGATTTCTCTAACTAATCAAATAAGCCTAACTAAAACTTGTTAGTCAATGGATAACGCCTGTCCTTGCCAAACAGCATGGAAGAAAGCCGCACGCCGGGGCAGGACTGGCGGCGCTTATATTCGGAATTCCGCACCATGCGCACCACTTTTTCCACCACTTCCTTATCAAATCCCTGCGCAATAATTTCAGCAGCCGACATATGCTGCTCTATGTGATGATGCAGTATTGTATCCAGCACATCATAGGGCGGCAGCTGGTCGGAATCCTTTTGCCCATGCGCCAGTTCTGCCGTTGGCGCTTTGCTGATGCTGCGTGCAGGGATCACCGTACTTTGTGCATTGCGCCAGTTGGCAAGCTCATACACCTGCGTTTTGTAGAGATCCTTGAGCAGATTGTAACTGCCGCAGGAATCGCCATAGAGCGTGGAATACCCCACCGCGATTTCCGATTTATTGCCGGTGGAAAGCAGCATCCAGCCATAGTGATTGGACAGTGCCATCAGCGTCACCCCGCGCAGGCGTGATTGCAGATTGCCACCGACTGCAATTTCATCCATCCACCCGGCATCATGAAACACCGGGTTCAACACTTCTTCAAATGTTTCCATCTGCGGTGTGATGGGGATTGTCACGGTCTGGATGCCAAGGTTTTTAGCAAGTTGCAGTGCATCTTCCGTGCTTTCGTGTGAAGTATATGGCGATGGCAGGAGCACACCTTTCACATTCGCTGCACCAAGTGTATCCACAGCAAGTGTGGCAGTAAGCGCGGAATCAATGCCGCCGGAAAGACCAAGCAGCACCGCAGAAAAACCATTTTTCCGTACATAATCGCCAAGGCCGAGTTTCATGGCAGACCAGAGCGTTTCTTCCGTCGTCATGGTTTTTGCCAGCGGCGTTTTTTCTGCGATGACGGAAACGCATTCCTCAAATTCCGGCAGCTGCGCTGTGAGTCTTCCATCCGCAGCCAGCGCAAACGACCCGCCATCAAACACAATGTCATCCTGCCCACCGACCTGATTCACATAATAAAGCGGCAATTCAGTTTCGGTTGCGACAATATTTGCAACCTGCATGCGTGACTCGCGTTTACCTGCTTCAAACGGCGATGCGTTGATGATGAGCAGCAGTTCCGCACCTTGCTCTTTCAGGTGCATGGGTGCATCGGCCGACCACATATCCTCGCAAATGAGAATGCCAAGCTTCACGCCGCGCCATTCCAGCACACTGCCTGTGCCTGCATTGAACACGCGCTTTTCATCAAACACGCTGTAATTCGGCAGCATGGTTTTTGGCTGCACATGCACGATCTTGCCGCCATCCAAAAACACAGCGGCATTATAAATGGCATTTTCAAATTCCCACGGCGAACCCACGATCAGTGCCGCACCATTTTTGGTGATTGCCGCTAATTCCTCCACCGCCTGCATGGCCGCCGCACGGAAAGCTGGCATCAGCACCAGGTCTTCCGGCGCATAGCCCACCACGGAAAGTTCCGGCGTCAGCACAATATCCGCACCGTCACTACATGCCTTCGCATGCGCGATGCGGATTTTTTCCACATTGCCTGCAATATCACCAACGGTGGTATTTATTTGCGCGAGAGCTATTTTGAGCGGTTTCATAGTTTTTTATCCGTCATTGCGAGCGTAGCGAAGCAATCCAACTTTTTTACAATTACTGGATTGCTTCGTCGCATACGCTCCTCGCAATGACGCGATTATCCCAACAACTTCACCAGTTCCGGCACGGCCTGGTTCCAGTCGGCAACCAGCCCGTAATCGGCGACTTCGAATATCGGCGCGTTCTCATCCTTGTTGATGGCAACGATCACCTTGCTGTCCTTCATGCCCGCTAAGTGTTGTATCGCGCCGGAAATACCAACTGCAATATACAGATCAGGTGCAACAACTTTTCCGGTCTGCCCTACCTGCCAGTCATTCGGTACATATCCGGCATCCACCGCAGCGCGCGATGCACCCATAGCCGCACCCAGCTTATCCGCCAGCACTTCCAGATGTTTGAAATTCTCACCCGAGCCAATGCCGCGTCCACCAGAAACCACAATGCGTGCCGAGGTCAGTTCCGGCCGTTCTGATTTGCTTTCCTGCACAGAAACAAAGCTTGCCTTGTTGCTTGCAGGCTGCGCAGCAAGTGGCTCAATCGCTGCCGCGCCACCATCTGCTGCTGCATTGAACGCTGTCTGGCGCACGGTGATAACTTTTATCGTTTCATCAGTTTTCACCGTTTCAATCGCATTGCCTGCATAAAACGGGCGGCGGAACGTATCAGGTGCCATCACCTGCATGATGTCCGACACCTGCGATACATCCAGCAGTGCAGCCACACGCGGCAGGATATCTTTGCCGGTAGTGGTAGCAGTTGCCAGAATATGCGAATAATTTTTGCCAATGCTTGCAACGAGTGGCGCAATATTTTCCGCCAGCGGATAGGCATACGCTGCGTCATCAGCATGCAGCACCTTGGAAACACCTGCAATGCCTGCTGCCTGCTTCGCAGCACCTGCAGCATCCTTGCCAGCCACCAGCACATGAATATCACCACCAATTTGCGAAGCAGCTGTCACAGCGTGGCGTGTAGAAGGATGCAACGCGTTATGGTGGAGTTCTGCAACAACGAGTATGCTCATATGACTTTTGCCTCTGTCTTTAATTTCGTTACCAGCTCTTCCACCGTTTTCACCTTGCCGCCGCCAGTGCGTTTTTTTGGTTCTTCCGTTTTCAGGCGCGTTACTTTGGACGCTGTATCTACTCCCAGCTCCGCCGGAGTCATTTTCGCAAGTGGTTTGCTACGTGCCTTCATGATGTTCGGCAGTGCCACATAGCGCGGTTCGTTCAGGCGCAGATCCGTTGTGATAATTGCTGGCATGGCGAGTTTCACCGTCATCAGGCCGCCATCCACTTCGCGGGTAACAACGGCATGCCCATCTGCAATTTCCAGCTTGGATGCGAACGTGCCCTGCCCCCAGCCGAGCAGGCCAGCAAGCATCTGGCCGGTCTGGTTGGCGTCATCATCGATCGCCTGTTTGCCCATGATCACCAACCCAGGCTGCTCTTTTTCAATCACGGCTTTCAGCAATTTTGCAGCAATCAGTGAATTGATCTCGGCATCCACCGGAACAAGTATACCGCGGTCAGCACCCATAGCCATCGCCGTGCGCATCACTTCCTGGGACGCATCCGGGCCAATGCTTACCACCACGATCTCAGTTGCCAGTCCCTTTTCCTTCAGGCGGATGGCTTCTTCCACCGCGATCTCATCAAACGGGTTCATCGACATTTTCACGC
>CAZAQK010000071.1:5901-8142 GCA_964487265.1 uncultured Rickettsiales bacterium
ATCGGACTTCACGCGCACGCGCACGTTGTAATCAATCACGCGTTTCACTGCGACCAGTATCTTCATCGATTCACTCCCGGTTTCCACAATACATCTTTTTCACCATTCCCGTTTGCCGCGCGGGAAAGCACGAACAGGAAATCAGAAAGGCGATTGAGGTATTTAATTGCTAAAGGATTAACTTTTTCTTTCACTGCCAGCGCGCAGGAAACGCGCTCAGCACGGCGCACCACCGTGCGCGCCAGGTGCAAATTGGCGGAAAGCTCGGTGCCGCCCGGCAACACAAAGGAATTAAGCGGTGCCAGATGCTCATTCAGGCTATCAATTTCCTGCTCCAGCCGATCAATTTGCGACTGGATGATACGCAGCGCCTTATCTTCCCCCGCTGCATAAGGCGTTGAAAGATCCGCTCCTAAATCAAATAGATCATGCTGGATACGCATGAGCATATCATCATGAACGCCTTGCGAATACATGCGCGCCATGCCGATGGCAGCATTGGCTTCATCCACATCACCATATGCTTCAATGCGCACATCATATTTATGGCGGCGTTCGCCACCGGTGAGGCCTGTTGTGCCTTCATCGCCCGTACGTGTGTAGATCTTATTGAGTTTGACCATATAACACTGTCATTCTTGCGAACGCAGGAATCTCTTTATCCGCGTCCTAGAAGTTGAGAGAGGGATTCCCGCCTGCGCGGGAATGACAAAAGAAAACATGCCTATTTATTGCCCATGAGAAACAGAAGCGCAAGTACCAACAGCGCAAACCCCTGAAGGGAAACGCGCATCATCATCAGCCGGTTACTGTATTTCTTATTGGCTTCGCCGCCCTTTCCCATCAGGAAAACCCCAGCCAGCAACACAGCCACTACCGCGAGCATCAGCACCAGCAGCAACGTATAGCCAAAAGACATAGATTATCCGTGTTTGCGAAGCGGAGATTTCCGAAGCATATAGGTGCGGCTGCAATAAGGGCATACGATCTGCCCTGCTTCCTGATCTATATGCAAATATACTCTTGGATGGCCAAGCGCACCGCCACCGCCATCGCAGGCGACTTCAAGGGATGTGGTCTCGATCATTTCGTAAGGCTTCATGGGGAGATATATAGGATAATTGCAGCAATATCTCAAGCTGCTTCTGTTTGTCATCCTGAGCGTAGCCGCTTTAGCGGCGAAGTCGAAGAATCTTTAAGATCCTTCGACTCGCATTCGCTCGCTCAGGATGACAAAATAAGATTAGTTACTAAAAATGAACGTTGGGCCAGACCGTTTATCGCTGATGCTCTGGTCACGCACATGGTTTACTACAGGAGCCGGACGTGCCTGGGGCTGCTCAGCTTTGGCAAGGGTCAGGTATTTAGGTTTGTCGACCACCACGATCTGCGGACGCACAATTTTCACGCCATTCTGCCTGCTGACCGTTTTTGCAGATTCTTTCTTACTGATCTCGATAACTTTCATGCGGGGAGCTTTATACACAGCAACCGGCTTGGCTTTCTTTTCAGGCTGTTTGGCAACCGCTTTACTGGTAGTTACCGGAACCTGTTGTGCCTTGGCAACCGTTACAGTTGCTTTCTGGGCACCAGCTGGTGCGTCAGGCTGCATCTTGGCAAGGCGCAGCTTTTCAACGATCTGGTACCAGCTGCTATATACGTTGCCTACATATTTACCGCCGCGGCTTGGCGTTTTGGAATGGTAATCAGCTGCCGCTTTTTTCCATGACTTGCCGTCCTGATACAGGTTGCGCAGGAAGCTTGCGGCATACGCCACGTTATGTTCCGGCTCAAATGCTTTTTCCAATGAAGAGAAGGCATCAGCATGGTGCACCAGGTTCACCTGCATGCAGCCTACGTCGATGCTTTTTGCGCCACGCGCCCTGTGTTGCTTCACGGCGGCGATGGCTTCCTGCTTACTGTCGAAATAATAGCCCTTACCTTCTACGTTGATGGTCCAAGGCCAAGGTATGCTGATCTTGAGGCCTTTATGGTAGCGGCCTGATTCGGTGGTAGAGATGGCAGCGAGCAGATGGGTCGGGATACCATACTGGCGTTCATAACGCGAAATATATTTGGTGCAGAGCTTGGCACCTTCGATAAGCGAATCGGTGGCGGCTGCCTGGGCAGCAGGCGCAGCAGCAGTAAGCACCAGCACCGCCAGTGTCATTTTTGCTATCTGTTTAACCTGTATCGTCACAATTTGCCTCAAATGCTATCTATCTATTGTTTAGCCTTCAT
>CAZAQK010000072.1:0-8106 GCA_964487265.1 uncultured Rickettsiales bacterium
TAAAAAAATCCCTTGCCCATCTTGGCAAGCAGTTGCTCGCCCAGCGTGATGCCGAGTGATTCAGCCTGCTTCGCGTCACCCGTGATGCTGCCTTCATGGCACACGCTGCCATCTGGCTTCGCCACCATGCCGCTTAAGGCAAGCTGCCCGCCTGCAAGTGTTGCATAACCTGCAATGGGTGTGCGGCATGAACCATCCAGCACTTTGAGGAATGCACGCTCACATCGCACTGCCGTGTGCGTTTCCGTGTGGTCTATGGGTGCAAGCAATTCGCGCATAGCTGTATCATTCTGCCTGCATTCAATGCCGATGGCCCCCTGCGCCACTGCCGGCAGAAAATCTGCAACCGGTAACTCAAAACCAGATACATTCAACCCAAGCCGCTTAAGTCCGGCATAGGCCAGCACAGTTGCCCACACCTCGCCTTTTTCCAGCTTCGCAAGGCGCGTTTGCACATTCCCACGGAATGGCACGATTTTCAGGTCTGGCCGCTTAATATATAGTTGCGCTGCCCGCCTAAGGGATGATGTGCCAATCACTGCACCTTTAGGTAAATCACTAAGGCTTGCAAGCCCCTCCCCAACCATCATATCACGCACATCTTCGCGCAGAAGCATGGCAACTATCATCAGCCCATCCGGCAACACAGTTGCCATATCCTTCATGGAGTGCACAGCAATATCTACTTCTTTGGCAAGCAATGCTTCCTCGATTTCCTTGGTAAACAGCCCTTTTCCACCGATCTCGGAAAGCGGCCTGTCGACAAAACGATCACCGCTGGTGCTCATGGAAACCACTTCTACATGGCCGGAAAGCTCAGGATTCATGCGGATAAGCGCATCCTTCACCATGTTGGCCTGAACCAGAGCCAACGCGCTTTTCCTTGTACCGATGCGGATTTTAGGTAGTGTAGCCATGCCGCTATATTGGGGCGTGAACCTGAAAGTGCAAGCAAATGTTGGTATTAGGCATAGAAAGCAGCTGCGATGAAACAGCCGCCGCAGTGGTAAGCAGCGGCAGGGAGATACTCTCCAATGTCATCCTCTCGCAAACCATGGAACACAAAGCCTTCGGCGGCGTTGTGCCAGAAGTGGCGGCGCGCGCGCATATCAACCACATTGAAGATGTCATTGATAAAGCACTATCGGATGCAAAAACCTCGTTGGATAAAATAGATGCCATTGCCGTCACCGGCGGCCCCGGCCTTATTGGTGGTGTCATCGTTGGCGTAATGACCGCGAAAGCACTCGCCTCCGTGCACAACAAACCCTACATCGCCGTCAACCATCTGGAAGGCCACGCCCTCACCGTGCGCCTTACTAATGATATTCCTTTCCCATATCTCCTTCTGCTCGTCTCCGGCGGGCATTGCCAATTCCTTGCAGTGGAAGCTGTCGGCAAATATAAAAAGCTCGGCGGCACAGTGGATGATGCCCTCGGCGAAGCGTTCGACAAAGTAGCCAAAATGCTTGGCCTTGGTTATCCCGGCGGCCCAGCGGTTGAACAACATGCTAAATCCGGCAACGAAACAGCATATAAATTTCCCGTTCCCATGAAAGGCCGCGAGGGTTGTGATCTTTCGTTTTCAGGATTAAAAACCGCCGTGCGCAAACAGGTGCTGGAGCTGGAAGCTGCAGGAACACTGGCAGAAAAAGCCAAAGCGAACATCTGCTCATCATTCCAATATACAGTGGCACAAAGCCTGACGGATCGGGCGCATCATGCCATTCAATCTTTCAAATCATCGCATCCGGATGGAAAACATTTTGTGTTAGCGGGCGGCGTAGCAGCAAACCAATATATCCGCACTGCATTGCAGGAAGTTATCAGCAGTTACGGCATGGAGCTCGTCGCCCCACCTGTCAAACTTTGCACCGATAACGCCGCCATGATCGCCTGGGCAGGCATCGAGCATCTTAAACTAGGAAATACCAGCGATATGGCGTTTGAGCCAAAGGCCAGATGGCCGTTAGCACAAGTGTGATAAAATATCACAAATACCTGTGTCATCGACAGGTTGTGGTATGGCTGGAACAGGGATCACAACTTTCTTCTTTTTCTTTGCTTCAGCATTCATAGCGTCGCACTTCTGCTGGCATTTCTTCTTGCAGTCTTCTTCGCTGTTGGCTGGAAATGATGTTCGTGGGTATTTTCTTTTACCATCCTGAACAACCTCCAGCTTACAGAAGCAAGCATTTGGTATGAAATCAACATCCGCAACTTTCTTGCACACTGCCGGATCTGATGCACCCGCAGTACCGATGACACCAAAACCGAAAGCACCAGCAATAGCCACAACCGCTAAAATAGATTTTTTCACAACCAACTCCTAAAGAATTTCAAAAACTCAAGTTTGATTATAACATCTTATTGTTACGGGATTATTACGAATTACAAAATCCTCTAATTCACCACATAACCATTATTTATCAATAACCTGCGTGCTTCCTTGGATTTCAGGTATTCCATGAATTTGCGCGCCGCATTCATATTATTGCCTGCCAGCACCACCGCATAATACCGCAGCTTTGAGCCAAAGACTACGCGGTCTCTGAGCAATTAGAACTCGACACCAATTACAGGCAGTGGCTTAACGGGTGTTTCCGAAGTCTGCTTCTTTCCATTAACATCATCGCACTTTTGTTGGCACTTTTTTTGGCAATCTTCTTTACTAGTGCCAGAGAATCTAGACTGCGGATAATCAGTTGTTCCATTGGAATCAACAGTTTTAATTTTACACTTACACGTGCTTGGAGCAATGAATTGTGAATGCGCAACTTCAACACATTTTTTCTGAATTTCTGCATTAGCAACGCCAGCAAAACCACATACTGCTAACGCAGCAGTTGCAAATAACAGACTTTTTTTCATAACTACTCCTAATAATTCAGAAACATTTAATAATGTAAAAACGCTCAAGTACTATCATAACACCTTATGATTACAGAATTATTACGAATTACAAAATCCTCTAATTCACCACATAACCATTATTTATCAATAGCCTGCGTGCTTCCTTGGATTTCAGGTATTCCATGAATTTGCGTGCTGCATCCATATTATTGCCGGCCAGCACCACCGCATAATACCGCACCGGCTGGTGTGTATTCTCTGGGAATACATCCACCACCTTCACGCCCTGCAGGTCACGCGCCGTGGATTGCAGGAATACGCCGTAAGCACCCCGGCCCTGCACCATGCTGGATATCTGGTCAGGATGCTTGATATAAACCGTGTATTCCTCAAGGTCGTCCGCCACATTCAGTTTGCGCAATGCTTCTTTGGCGTACACCCCATCCGACATATATTGCGGGTTGCCAACCATAAAACTTTGGTCAAAATCCAGTGCACGGATGATACGTGCGGCAGATAAACCTGCTGATAAATCCACCACAATGGCATCATATTGCGGGCCCACCAGCACCAGCCGGTTTTTGGCCAGCTCCAGCTGGGAATATACATCGATCAATCCCTGAGTTTTCAACTGCTCGATCCACTCAGCACGCGGCGTGATGAGTATATCTGCCGCGCTACCTTCCAGTATCTGTGCTTCCTGCTGTTCTGGCGCAACAAACGAGGTATTGACGATAATATTTTTAGATGCCGAATATTCGCGCGCCATTTCGGCGATGGCCATGTTCATGCTCCTGTCCCCCAATACCGTGACAGAATCGAGGGCATACACAGGGCAAAAAATATTGCTGAGTAAAAAGGCGACGACTAAGGATTTATAGATTCTCAGCATGATACAGGCGGTTGAAACGAGCTATATTATCCGGTGCAAGCAGCACCACCACCTGAATATACTCATCCTCAACCGTTTGTTCCACAACTTTGCCATGCGCATGCAGCCACGCCAGCATTTTGCCATCATCCAGCTTCAACCGGTATGAAACCTGCTGATAAAACCGTGCTGCCAGCATGGCCTCAACGGCGCGAAGCAATTGTTCAATCCCTTCGCCTGTATGGGCAGATACGCGCATCACATCGCTGACCTGTTCCGGCTTATGCTCCAGCAGATCAATTTTGTTATGCACTTCCACCACATTTTCTGGCAGTGCATCGCGGGCAAACAGGCTTTTCAGCACCTGCTCCACATCTTTTTTCTGCGCTTCCGTATCCGGGTGGGAAATATCGCGCACATGCAGCAGAACATCGGCCTCCAGCACTTCTTCCAATGTAGCGCGGAAAGCAGCAACCAGCTGTGTAGGCAGGTCAGATACAAACCCTACCGTGTCGGATAAAATAATTTTCGTGCCGTCCGGCAACACACACCCGCGCATCGTGGGGTCAAGAGTTGCGAATAATTTATCCATGGAAAGCACATTCGCGCCGGTCAGACGGTTGAACAGCGTTGATTTACCGGCGTTCGTATATCCAACCAGTGCTACCACAGGATACGGCACATCCCGGCGTACCTTGCGGTGCAATTCACGCGTGCGGGTTACATCCTGCAATTGCTTTTTGATCTTGGAAATGCGGTCGCGGATAAGACGGCGGTCAATTTCGATCTGCGATTCGCCCGGCCCGCCAAGAAACCCGAAGCCACCGCGCTGGCGTTCCAGATGGGTCCATGAGCGCACCAAGCGGCTTTTCTGGTATTCCAGCGCGGCAAGTTCCACCTGTAATTTACCCTCATGGGTGCGTGCGCGTGCGCCAAAAATTTCAAGAATTAGTGCCGTACGGTCGATCACCTTACAGTTCCACGCTTTTTCCAGATTGCGTTGTTGCACCGGGCTTACAATATGGTTGATGATGGCAAGCCCTGCCTCCGCTGCTGCTATACGCTCGCCAAGCTCTTCCACCTTGCCGCTGCCAATAAGTGTTGCGGGCTTTATGGTATTCATGGCGACAATTGCCGTATCCACCACATCAAGGTCAATGGCATGGGCAAGCCGCACGCCTTCTTCCAGACAGGCCTCAGGGCTTCTGACGGCTGCATCACTGCGCCCCTTAAGCCATGGGTGAACGACAAAGGCGCGATTAACAGAATTCATTTAGGGAGATTATGAGCAAAATCAGTGTTGAACGGATTCATCCGGCATGTCGGCATGCGCGGCATCCACACCTTCTTCTTCATGCAGGGTTACGGCAGCGGCAGGCACCACGGTTGCAATGGTGTGCTTATATACCAGCTGCACCTGCGGCCCGCGGCGAAGCAGCACC
This sequence comes from uncultured Rickettsiales bacterium, assembly GCA_964487265.1. Taxonomy (GTDB): domain Bacteria; phylum Pseudomonadota; class Alphaproteobacteria; order Rickettsiales; family SXRF01; genus CAZAQK01. The sequence continues at coordinate 5,167 of CAZAQK010000072.1, forward strand.
GAGAAATTATCAAAGCCCGTGATATTACCCTGCAATTTCACACCATTAGAAAGGAAGATCGTGACCGGCACTTTTTTCTTCCGGAGTGTATTGAGGAATACATCTTGTATATTTTGTTGTTTGTCTGCCATAGGCCACCCTATTAGCGTAAATAGGCATTACTATCAATAGTTGTTATGGCCTATAATTCTTAAGCTGCACGGCTGTGGCAATTTTCCCATGCCTTAAGATTACCACAAGATTAGCATATTATACTGATAATTCATTATGATATTATTTAGTCCGTTCGTTAACAATGCAACCCGAATGTTCAGGCTTGACCCACGCGCCCATCTCTATAAAAAGATGCCTCAGCTTAAAGCGTATAATGGTAAATTCGGGTTAGGATTATGAAACAGAAAATTAAAAAAGTGGTGCTTGCCTATTCCGGCGGGCTGGATACCTCCGTTATCCTCCGCTGGTTGCAGGAAACCTATGAGTGCGAAGTGGTTACTTTCACCGCCGATCTTGGTCAGGGCGGAGAGCTGGAGCCTGCCCGCAAAAAAGCCGAAGCCATGGGTGTTAAGGAAATTTACATTGAAGACCTGCGCGAAGAATTCGTGCGCGATTATGTGTTCCCGATGTTCCGCGCCAATACGCTTTATGAAGGTACGTACCTGCTGGGCACATCCATCGCCCGCCCGCTCATCGCCAAACGCCAGATAGAGATCGCCCTCAAAACCGGTGCCGATGCCGTATCGCACGGCGCAACCGGCAAAGGCAACGATCAGGTGCGCTTTGAACTCGGCTATTATGCCTTAAAGCCCGACATCAAAGTCATCGCCCCGTGGCGCGAATGGGATTTAACAAGCCGCACCAAACTCATCGAGTATGCAGAAAAACACCAAATCCAAATAGCCAAGGACAAACGCGGTGAAGCCCCCTATTCCACCGATGCAAACCTGTTGCACATCTCCTATGAAGGCAAAGTGCTGGAAGATCCATGGGTCGCCCCGCATGAGGATATGTTCACCCGTTCTGTTGCACCAGAAAAAGCACCCGACGCGCCAGAATTCATCGAGGTAGAATTTGAGCGTGGCGATGCTGTTGCGATAAATGGCAAGAAATTATCCCCCGCTTCACTCCTCACCACACTCAATGAACTCGGTGGCAAGCACGGCATTGGTCGATTGGATTTAGTAGAAAATCGTTATGTCGGCATGAAATCCCGCGGTGTGTATGAAACTCCGGGTGGCACGGTGCTGCTTGCTGCCCACCGCGCCATGGAATCCATCACGCTGGATCGCGGCGCAGGACATCTGAAAGACGACATCATGCCGCGCTATGCTGAACTGATTTATAACGGATACTGGTGGTCGCCGGAGCGCGAGATGCTGCAAGCCCTCATCGATAGATCGCAGGAAAATGTTTCGGGCACCGTGCGCCTCAAACTTTTCAAAGGCAGTGTATCAGTGGATGGCCGCAAATCACCCAAATCGCTCTACAGCGAAAAAATGGTGACCTTCGAGGATGACCGCGGTGCCTACGACCAGAAAGACGCCGCCGGATTCATCAAGCTGAATGCGCTAAGGCTCAGGCTGCTTAAAAAATAAACGTCATTGCGAGCGTTAGCGAAGCAATCCAACTTACTTAAAAAACTGGATTGCTTCGTCGCTTACGCTTCTCGCAATGACGAGTTTCGGATAATTCTGCATTTCATCGGGGCTATAAAATCAGGCTGCCGAAGCACTAGATTTTTTCATATGCCCGAAACCAGCTTCAAGATCCTTGATAAGATCATCAGGGTGCTCAAGGCCGATATGCAGGCGAATGCCCGGGCCGGAATATTTCCACTGCGTGGCCACGCGGCCAGATAAATTATTCGGCATCACGAGGCTTTCAAAACCACCCCAGCTATAGCCAAGGCCAAAAAGTTCCAGATTATCCACGAACGTGCACATCTGTTTTTTATTCGCGCCTTTCAGCACAAAGGCGAACAGGCTGGCACCGCCAGTAAAATCACGTTTCCACAGATCATGGCCAGGCGCACCCGGCAAGGCAGGATAGAGCACTTCTTCCACCTCAGGGCGTGATTTAAGCCACTTCGCTACCACCAGAGCATTTTCCATCTGCTGGCGCATGCGCACACCGATAGTATGCAGGCCGCGCTGCGCAAGGTAGCAGTTATCCGCGCTCGGGCTTGCACCCAGCGTGCGGTATGTCAGCAGCAATTCCTTGTAGCGGTCTTTTTTGCAGGTGACAGAACCCATCACCAGATCCGAATGGCCGGCGATATATTTAGTCATGGAGTGAATGGAAATATCAATGCCCAGATCAAACGGCTTGTAAAACAGCGGCGTTCCCCATGTATTATCACCGATCACCGTGATGCCTTTGGCATGCGCCACTTTGGCAATGGCAGGCACATCCTGCACTTCAAATGTCAGCGATCCTGGGCTTTCCACATAAATCACCTTTGTGTTTGGCTTTACCAGCTTTGCAATATCCGCACCGATAAGCGGGTCATAATAGGTGGTTTCCACACCGAAGGATTTCAGCACACGGTCACAGAACCGGCGCGTCGGCCCGTAAGCACAATCTACCATCAGCAGATGATCGCCACCTTTCAGGCAGGCGGTAAGTGCAACCACAATGGCAGAAAGACCGGATGCCGTTACGATCGCATGGTCAGCACCTTCGATCTGCGCCATCGCCGTTTCGAGTGATGCAGAGCTTGGCGTGCCATAACGGCCGTAAGTCGCGCCCGGGATATTGGCGGTTTCAGCCGATTCCAGTGCTTCAACGGTCGGGAATAATATGGTGGATGCGCGGTGTGGCGGCTGGTTTACTATACCGCCAACGCTGCTTGCATGGCTGCCGAGTGTGGCGAGGAGTGTTTCTTTTTTCATTGTGGATTCTCAATATGTTTTGGGCTGTGATTCAACACAGCAGGGGCTTTAG
>CAZAQK010000073.1:0-8079 GCA_964487265.1 uncultured Rickettsiales bacterium
CTGCTGTTTCCGATACAGCAGGTGATACTACAGACCGCCATTTTACGGGTTCAGAGCTTGATTTGCTGCAAAAACTTGCAGCACGCCGCGATGAGCTGGACAGGTGGGAGCGCAATATACAGATCAAGGAAGAAGTGCTTAATGCGACAGAAAAACGAATAAATGAGCGCATTATAGAAATTGAATCCATGAAGAAGCAGGTATCTGAGTTACTGGCTCAATATAACGAAAAAGAAGATGCAAAGATCCGCAGCCTCGTGAAAATTTATGAGAACATGAAACCCAAAGAGGCCGCCCGTATTTTTGATGAGGTGGAAATGCCGATTTTACTTCTGGTTATCGATAAAATGTCTGAAAAAAAGGCAGCTCCGATACTTGCCGGTATGGATTCAAAAAAAGCAAAGCAGATTACTGTGCAATTGGCTGAGCAGCGCAGATATGATTCTGCCAAGGTCAGTAATATTCCGGCACAGCCTGCAGCTCCTCCAGCCGCAGCAACTCCAGCTCCGGCTCCGGCACCATAATGAGTGGTCAGTTATCACCAAATATTTTTCGTGAATATGATATCCGTGGAATAGCGGGAGAGACTCTCCGTGTAGAGCATGCCTATGCTATTGCCCGTGCATTTTGCAGCCGGTTAAAGACAGGGGCGCGCAGCGTGTGCCTGTGCAGGGATGGCAGGATCAGTTCACCGGCACTTGCCGAAAGCGTAAGGCAGGGTATTATCGATAGTGGTTTTGATGTGGTGGACATCGGCATAGGGCCAACGCCTATGCTGTATTTTGCTGCGCACCGCATGCAGGCAGATGGTGCCATCATGGTGACGGGGTCTCATAATCCTCCCCAGCATAACGGGATGAAATTCGTGCTGGCTGGAAAACCGTTTTACGGTGCTGATATCCGTTCTCTTTACGATGCCATCGGTAAGGGCTTTAAGGATGCAACTGTCAAGGGCCAGCTGCAGCAATGCGATATAAACGATGAGTATATACAATTTCTTTTGGCAGCCTATGACAGCAACAAGCCGATTAATGTAGCCTGGGATGCCGGTAATGGTGCGGCAGGTGAAATTATGGCCGCACTATGCAGGCAGCTGCCAGGCAGGCATATCGCGCTCAATGCTGAAATTGATGGCCGTTTTCCAGTGCATCACCCTGATCCATCCGAAGCTGAAAACCTTCACCAGCTTGTAGATGAAGTCAAACGGCAAAAACTCGATATAGGTGTTGCTTTCGATGGCGACGGAGACAGGGTCGGCGTGGTGGATGATGAAGGTATTATCATCTGGGCAGACCAGCTGATGATGCTTTTTGTGCAGGAAGTGCTGGAACAACATAAGGGCGCGACCGTTATTGCCGACGTTAAATCCAGTAATCTATTATTTGATTTTATACATTCACAAGGCGGGAAGCCGCTTATGTGGAAGACCGGTCATTCCCACATCAAAGCCAAATTAGCCGAGACAGGGGCAAAGCTTGCAGGTGAAATGAGCGGCCATGTGTTCTTTGCTGATAAATATTTCGGATTTGACGATGGTATCTATGCGGCAGTGCGCGCTATCAACATTGTATCGAAAATGGGTATAAAGCTTTCAGATTGGCGTAAGAAACTGCCTGAATGCATCAGCACACCGGAAATACGTTTTGCCTGCAGCGATGAACGTAAATTCAGCGTGATAGAAGAGGTCAGGCGGCGTCTAGAAGCAGCTGGCGAAGATTTCAGCGATATCGATGGTGTACGTGTCAGTAAGCATCAGGGGTGGTGGTTGCTGCGTGCCTCAAACACCCAGCCAGTACTGGTTGCACGCTGTGAATCAAACACCCAGGATAATCTGGATAAGTTGGTGGCAGCATTAAAAACGCAACTGCAAGCAAGCGGTATCAGCCTGCCTGCAGCTGCATAATTATTTTAATTAGGCTTTATCCTGTAACAACAGCAGTAATTGTGCATCAATCATTGCCGGTGATATTTTGGGTATTTCTGGCTTAGTAATGGCATCAACAGAAGTGGTTTGCACAGCATCCACAGCTGTTTCCAGTACTACAGGCTTAGCCGGATCCGGTTTAACATCTGCAACATCTGCTGCTGCATCACTTGTTTTGCTGTTAAAGGCAGCAAATTCAGCGCGGCTTAATATACCGTTCTTATCTGTGTCCATTTCCGCAAATTTTTTCCGCAAATCATCGGGATCGATTGCAAAGCCATTTTTGACGTACTCGGCAATCACCTGCTTTAGTTCTTCGGCGGTTACTTCATTATTATAATTGGTGTCCAGCCTCTCAAATACCTTGCCGGTATCAGCAAAAATACGGCTGCGAAGCTCTGGAATGCTTATGGCACCATCACCATCCAGGTCTGAAGAAAACACATTAGCCAGGAATGCTTCTGCGCTTTTCTCGTCTGCACCCTGTGACTTAAGTATGCTCATTGCCTCGTCACGGGTTACAATACCATCGCCATCGGCATCAAACTGATTAAAAATGACTTCAAAAGCATGCGTATCCTTGGTTGGGCGACCATATTTATTGAAATTGTCGAACTCAGCCTTGGTCAGTATTTTATTGTCATCGATATCGGCATTGGCAATGACACTCCTGACATGATTAGCATCTATTTTCCAGCCAGCAGCTGAAAAACGTTTCATGGCTTCTTCGCTTTCATCTGTGCCAATTTTACCGTCACTGTTCAAATCATAAGCAGCGAATGCATCACCAGAGTCCACTTTCAGGCGGCGGTTCAATTCCACCATGCTCAGGCCATCGCCATTGGTGTCGTAAATATCTGAGAGCACATTATCAGCAAACGCCTGTGCATCTTTATCATTGGAGCCATTGGCTTGAAGGGTTTTCATAATTTCGTCTCGAGTAACGAGGCCGTTACCATCAGCATCAAAATTATTAAAAATCTGAGCAAATGAGCCCGCAAACAGATCAACAGGTTTTGGATCTATTCTCGGTGCATCTATTTTGGGAGCGGCAACAACAGCATCAGCAGCAGCTGCCACGGATGGAGCGGGTTTAGAGGCGGATTTAGCCGCGTCTGGGTTATAAGCCGTGTCTGTTTTGAGATTAGATTGATATTTGAGCTGGACCTTGCTGCCCACAAGCGCGTTTACGCCTAGCATTGTAGCCTCCTACCTAGAGTTTAAACCGAATTACATATTCAGCTAATGCAAAAGGTACGCCAAAAGTGCTAACAAATGATTAAATTATCTTGATGTGTGTGTGTAGGTAAGAGCAATAATATGAAAAACAAAAAGAATATTTTTGTTATTTCTTCTTTGCTTTCATCATGGCGACAATATCAAGCAGGCGTTTTTCTTCCTGATCGATACTGAATTGCGTGCGCTGCCGTGCAACTTCTGCCTGAAGCTTTGCTTCATATTCCTCATCATAGCCAAATTTCTCGCGCATATGTACGACAACGGCAGATGGTGGTTTGGTTTCATAGCCATATACAATGATCTTACCAAAGTCACCAAGGCGAATTGATTCGCGGGCTTTGGTGCGCTCATAAAATTCACGGTACTTGCTGGGTTTCACAGCAATATAGGCATAATAGGGCTTGCCGCTGGCGGTCACACCATCTGTATAAGCAATGATGCTTGCGCCTTCGTCAGCTTTTTTTAGGGTTTCAGCTGATTGCGCTTTTAATTTTCCGGAATTTTCAAACTGGTAACTTTGCATATAACTCACTAAACATCTGTTTTATTTTATGCTAACCCACCCACTGAATTTTCGCGTTGCTGGCCAGGACCGCCTGCATTCACACGAACATCCGATGCTTCCTGTGCTTCCATACGCACTGGATCTATCCTGCCGCGGTTGCCATCATCCTGAGTTGCCGCGACTTCTTTTTCGGCCGCATCGGCAGATATCCCATCTCTGCCGGAAACAGCACCCGCCTTGGCTACACCATTTGGGGTAATTTTTGCGTTTTCCAGGCTTTCTTCCTTATCTTCACCCTTTTCTGCGCGACGCTCCCTGAGGACTTCAGCCATTTTATCCATGCCGGTTTTCTGGACAACGGCATTATCTTTGTTTTTTTTCCACAAATTTTAAGATCTTTTCCATGCCATCGGGATCGGCAAGCAGTTCGCGTTTGAAATCGCGCATCACTTCCGCCATTTCCATTTTAACAGCGGTTTTTGCTTCCATTGAACCTGCTGCCATTGAATCAATTGCTTCCAGCTTGTCTTCCAACTGGCGCATTTTTGCCATGCTTTCACTTTTGCCAAATTCCTCAGAATTCTGCATGAGTTCGCGGTATGATTTTAATTCGGCTTCGCGTGCATCGTATTTCTGCTTAGCTTCCTCATTGGATGGATCCTTCATGTAGGCATCCATGATCTGCTGGGTATCGCGGCTGTAATCGATCATTTTCAGGCGGGAATCTAGCTCGGCGCGCTGATTTTCAGACAGGCTTGGGTCATCCCTCCATTTCTGGAGCTCTGCATATTCCTGCTTTTCACGCTCAGCCATGTTGCGCATGTAGCCATTCATGTCGAGATTTTGATCTATGACATCCTTATTGCTGGCTTCATTCAAAGCCTGCATCTTGCGGTCAAATTCAGCATTGCGGCGGGAATTCTCGGCTTCGTTTTGCTGATCCGTTTCATTTGTGGATGCAGCTGGGCTGAGCATGGTTGCCTTGTCTGTAGGGAGGTTCTCAGTGGATACCATATACTTTACCTGCGGCTAGCCGTGTTTCATTCACTCCAATACTACACCAAAAAACGCTCTGGTCGTGTGAAACTTTTGTGACGATTTCTAGTTAACATATTGTTTTCAATGGTCGGGGCGAGAGGATTTGAACCTCCGACCCCCAGTCCCCCAGACTGGTGCGCTAACCGGGCTGCGCTACGCCCCGACATTGCTAAAGCCCAAAAGCAGGCAGAATCCTGTAATTAGTTTTTGTTCCGATAGCAAGTGAATTACGGTTGTGTACCAGCTGGTTTGGCTGCTGGCTGCCCTGTTGGTGCACGGCGCATTTTAAGAGTGTTCGCAGCCGGGGCATTATTGCTTTCGGCAGGGGGCTTCTCGCCAATATGGGTGGCGGCACTTTCAGGGAAAGGTTTTATTTCCTGGGGTTCTGGTGGTGCCTGTGGAGTTGTTTCTGTGATAACGGGCGGAGGCTTGCGGAACAGGCTGTATTTTACTTCATCACCTGGCCGTATGCCCATTTTCTCGCAGCTTCCGCCAGCCAGCAGTAAAAAGGCCAGAACGGGCTTTTGCGGGTAAATATCCTCCTGCAGGTTGGCGAGTATCAGGGAAGGGACTATTTCTGTGATCGTGCCTTCTGTGTTGATCATTAATATATCGAGCGGTGCGTAGTTGGATGTGGTGACGATGGGATCCTGCACCAGATCGCTGAATACCAGCAAAATTCCCTGTCCATCTGGCAGCTGGCTCATGTTGAACCAACCATCCTGCCGGTAAAAATGTATTGCATCACGAACCTGTATTTCCACAATCAGCGGAGGCTGTGCCATGGCAGGTACAGGCTGTGCGGCAGTGGGATTATCTGTTGCCGGTGCGGCTGGAGGTGTTTTGCGCGTGATGAAAAGTTTTGAAAAAGAATAGACGACAGGTTGAGGTGAGCTGAGATTCAGTTCGGCATGTGCAGGGCATATGCCAATTATTGTAATAATCAGAACGGCTAGAAAACGGCGCATATTATCAGTTCTCAAAATAGGAGTGCTTCACTACGTCACCTTCTTTAATGCCCAGTTTTTTGCTGACACCGCCCGCGATTTCAAGCACTGCCGCAGCTGGCGTTTCCGGGCCGATTGGCACCAGTGATTCGGGTGTGGTTTCATGTGCAATATAAAAAATTGTGCCTGCCTTATCCATGAAGAGCATGTCCAGCGGGATGAGTGTATTTTTCATCCACATCCGAGTATCCGGCCTGTCTTTGAAGAGAAACAGCATGCCTTTATCTTCTTCCAGTGAGGTACGAAACATGAGGCCGTAGGCCTGTTGCTCTTGTGTTTCAGCTATTTCAACGGTGAAGAAATGCGCCGCCTCCGCCGTCTTGATCTCAAGGGTGCTGGAATGAAACGTGCCCCCTGCAAAAGCAGCAAAGCTAACGATGAGGGAAAGACAGAGGCATATTCTAGCTATCATATTGATAACACATGATTATTTTGTATATTTTGTCATCAAATTGTAACTATAACGCCGTTTGCAAATAGTGTATAGTTAGAAATATGAGTACAACACGGTATTTTGGTGGTGGTCGTGCACCGGGCAAGTTCAGTCCGGCGTCCGAACTCGCCAGATTAGAAATTCAGAAGGGCGGTAAATTGCCGCCTGCGGCGCGCTATAAGTACATCCTTAAGAAGCGCATGGAAATGGCCCAGGGCATTCAGGAGATGCACTCCAAGTCCAAGTTCAAGGCTGTATCTGACTATAAAAGTATTCTTGATAAAAAGATCAACGATTCGAACAGTAAAAAAATGGGTGATGCTTCGGGCAAGTATCGTTCTAAACGTGCAGCCGATGCGTTGAAGCAGATCGCTATGAAGAAAGCCGCTAAAGAGGCTAAAGCCTTGCGCCGCATGGTTGTGGTGCAGCCACGCAGTTTTAGCAACGGTAGCATTAACGCCAAGGGTAAAATTTACGACAATGCCAATAATATGATTGGTCAGGTCAATCTGAAAAACGGCAGCATGGTTACGATGATGGGTTGGTCGTTCGGTAAATATAAACCGCGCAGCTATGGAACCAATGTTGCCATTCAGGATGCCATCAACCGATACAGTCCTTACTATATCAATCTTCGCAAGATGCAGGCGATGCAGCAAGGAGCCGTAGTAACAGAAGAGGTTATCAATCTTTACGGATATAATAATACGCCAGATATGCCGCAGCACGCACCAACGTCTGATTTTTACGGCAATGACACGGCTGGCCAGCGTCAAAATGTTGGCGTTACCGCATGGGGTGCCATGAGTAATAACGCGTGGGGCACATACGCAGATAATGCCTGGGGTACCATGGTGGACAACGCCTGGGGCACTGCCAGCACTGACGTATGGGGTGGTGTGGGTGCCGGCAATCTGTGGGGTGGCAAAGGCCCTACCATCTGGGGCACGGGTAACGGTAAAAACTACCTGCTTAAATTCGCCCGCTCGCTTGCTGCATTGTTTGGCCTCGGTATTAATACCAAAGAAAGCCGTGCTGCCAAACGTGAATTCCTTGCACAGCACCGCGCTGAACGCAGCCGTAGCGGCAGCAATAGTTCTTCTTCCGCACCACGCACAACAACGCGCCGCTAATTTTTTTCTCTATGCACTGCAAACGGTGAAAATGCCTGCATAACGGGCATGATCTCAACGCGATTGATATTTACGTGCGCAGGCTGGGCAAGCGTCCATAAGATGGTATTTGCAATATCTTCTGCGGATAATGCCTGCATCCCTTCATAGATGGATTTTGCTTTCTTTTCATCGCCAGCGAAACGCACGGCAGAAAATTCCGTATCACACATGCCGGGCTCTATATTGGTCACGCGGATGTTTTTTCCGAGCAGGTCAGCGCGCAGGTTCAGCGAAAACTGCTCAATAAATGCCTTGGTCGCACCATATACATTTCCACCCGGATAAGGGTATGTACCGGCAATAGATCCCAGATTTACAATATGTCCGCTATCACGCTTTATCATCTGCGGTAAAACAGCATGCGTGCAATACATGACACCCATGATATTGGTTTGCACCATCTGGCTTATATCCTCAATAGGTACACCTTCAAAAGATGACAAGCCAAGCGCAAGACCTGCATTATTAATCAGCACATCAATATCCGCAAAAGCATGAGGCAGATCCTGAAATGCAGCCTGCACAGCTTTTTCATCCTGCACATCCAGCGATAAGATATAAAGGTTGTTGCCCAGCTCGTTCTTTAATGCTTCCAGCCGTTCCATCCGGCGGCCCGTTGCAATAACCCTGGCACCTTGCGTGATGAATAATCTGGCACATTCCTTACCAAAACCAGCTGTCGCGCCTGTGATGAAAATGGTTTTTCCCTGCATAGCTTTCCTATATTGCCTTTAGGACATATTCTCCTATGATGCTGC
>CAZAQK010000074.1:0-4797 GCA_964487265.1 uncultured Rickettsiales bacterium
CGATACAGCATAATTACGCCAAGGCCCCATACTTTAAGGCTTACTTTGAAATTTTAAAAAAATCGTATGAAGAAGTAAAATCATATACGTCATTAAGTCAGGTAAATTATTTTTTTCTGAAATCCTTATGTGAAACCATAGGTATTAATACACCGCTTGTATGGTCATCGGATTTCCCAATTCAGCGTAGTGGTAAAAATGAACGACTGCTTGATATACTCAAGGCTGTCGGCGCAACTGAATATATCTCAGGTCCCGCTGCAAAAAGTTATATGGATGAAGCATTGTTCAAGCAGGAAGGTATTGCGGTTAGTTATATGGATTATAGCAAATATCCGGTATATCCGCAGCTTCACGGTAATTTTACCCATGAGGTCAGTGTAATTGATGTGTTATTTAATACCGGGCCGGATGCCCGTAAATATATTTGTACTGAATAGGCAAGCTATGCGTTTTCGCGATATACTCTCATTCCCTTTCCTGTTCAGGACCTTCAACTGGCTTATGGGAGCAAAAAAAAGCCGCACACGCTTTGCCCGTGAATTCATCCGGGCAAAAGCAGGAGACAGGGTGCTGGATATTGGCTGCGGCATAGCAGAAGTTTCCGAGCATTTGCGCCACACAGAATATTACGGGTTTGATATCAGCAAGGCTTATATCGCAAAAGCTAAGGCATTGCACGGAAACGCGGTAAACCTATTCAATCAGGAATTTTCAGGTGACATAGTGTGCACCATGGAGCCGTTCGATATCACGCTTGCCATAGGGCTTTTGCACCATCTTACCGATGATCAGGCAGCCGCGCTGCTTACCAATATACACAAGGTATTAAAGCCTGGTGGCAGGCTTGTAACGTTTGATGGTTGCTACACGCCGGATCAGTCAGCGGCAGCGCGCTATATTATTTCGAAAGACCGCGGAAGGTATGTAAGGACGCGCAGTGAATATGAAGCCCTGATAACCCATGTATTTAGCAATTATACGGTGTCTGTATGGCATGATTTCCTGCGCATACCCTATACCCATATTATTTTTGAATGCCAAAAATCATGAAAGCACAGGCATGAGTTTTAATCCGAACATGTTTGACGATCTTGCCAATGTGGAGCAGGGCAATTACTGGTTTGAGAACCGCAACCGGTTGATTATATGGACTTTGAAAACATGGTGTCCTGCCATGCAGTCCTATCTGGAAGTTGGCTGTGGCACAGGCTTTGTGCTGTCGGCAGTACGAAAGGCTTTTCCCGCTGTGCACATATCTGCAACGGAAATGTTTTCCGAAGGACTCGATTTTGCCAGAAAGCGCGTGCCTGATGCCGAGCTCCAGCAGGCGGATGCCAGGTTACTGGCGTTTGAAAATGCATTTGATGCGCTTGGTTCGTTTGATGTCATCGAGCATATCGATCAGGACCAGCTGGTGCTTAACAAATTCCATAGCGCGCTAAAACCAGGCGGATGTCTCTTCCTTACCGTACCACAACATCAATTCCTGTGGTCGGCAGCGGATGAGATTGCTCATCATCAACGCCGATATTCACGTAGCGAACTTGTGCAGAAAGTGCGTGAAGCAGGGTTTGATATCATGTCGGTTACTTCGTTTGTAACGCTGCTATTCCCGCTGATGGTGCTGTCGCGCCTAAAAAACCGCAATAACAAACAATTCTCCGTAGAGGATGAAATGCACATTCCGGCATGGCTTAACCGTTTATTACTTGCCGTGCTTACGATGGAGCGGCTATTAATTGAGCGCGGCCTGACCTTCCCGTTTGGCGGATCGCTGCTGCTGGTTGCCAGAAAGCCGAAATGACCCGACTATGATCCCATTCAATAAACCCTACATGACCGGCCAGGAGATACACAATATCGCTGATGCGCATGCACGCGCACATTTGGCAGGAGATGGCTATTACACCAAGGCCTGCCATGCATGGCTTGAAGGACATGCGGGCTGCAGCAAAGCACTGCTTACCCATTCCTGTACGGCGGCACTGGAAATTGCTGCAATGGTGGCGGGGCTTGAGGAGGGTGATGAAGTCATCATGCCATCTTATACATTTGTTTCCAGCGCAAATGCATTTGTGCTGCGTGGAGCGGTGCCGGTGTTTGTCGATATCAGGCCGGATACACTCAATATCGACGAAAGTAAAATCGAAGCGGCTATCACTAAAAAAACTAAGGCGATAGTACCCGTTCATTACGCAGGTGTGGCCTGCGAGATGGATACCATTATGGCCATCGCCCAAAAGCACAATCTGCTGGTGATAGAAGATGCCGCGCAGGGTATATGCGCAGATTATAAGGGCAGGCCGCTTGGCAGCATCGGCCATATGGGCGCGTTCTCATTCCATGAAACCAAGAATGTCATTTCCGGTGAGGGCGGAGCACTCCTCATTAATGATGTACGCTTTATCGAAGCAGCGGAAATTGTCCGTGAGAAGGGCACTAACCGCAGCCGGTTCTTCCGTGGCCAGGTGGATAAATATACATGGGTGGATATTGGCTCCAGCTATTTACCGGGCGAGGTGATCGCCGCATTCCTGCTGGCACAGTTGCAGGAAGCACAAGCGATCACGCAAAGACGCAAAGCAATATGGCAGCAATACCATGAATTTTTTGCAGCTTATGAGCAGGCGGGCAGACTTATCCGCCCATCGATACCTGCAGATGCAGAGAACAATGCCCATATGTATTATATTATTCTAAAAGATCTGGCGGACCGCACAGAATTCATCATGCATATGAAGGAACATGATGTAAATTGTGTATTTCATTATGTGCCGCTGCATAGTTCACCGGCCGGTAAGCGGTTCAGCCGGGTAAGCGGCGCAATGACACATACGGAAACGTTGAGTGATCGCCTGGTGCGGTTGCCGCTATGGATCGGTATCGAATCCCACATAACGCAGATATTGCGTGCAGCTGAAATCTATCTTGGGCCTGCGCGTGCCCAGTCTTTATGACCGAATTGAATACCAGATTATCAAGCATATTATTGGTCTTGATAGCCTGCGGGTTGTTTCTGGCGTGCTTTCTTCCCATCCAGACCGACGAAGTGCTTTACAAGCTGGTCAGTGCACGGTTGTTTGCAGATGATGGTGAGCTGATAGGCCTGTTCCCCCAGTGCAAAGAAAGTTTTTCGTTAAAACCTCCTGCATTGTGGTTTCTGCCAAGGGCACTTGATGGGCTCATATATGGCACGCTGGATAATATTTTCCTCATTCGCATATTGGGCGTTGGTGCCGCAGCTGTAATGCTCGGGCTTTTGTGCCTTGTCGCCAAACAGCTAGGCTATTCACGTGCTGGTATACTGATAGTTGTGCCACTCTTTGCGCTTGATACGATGTTGCTTGCCATAACCATCAACCGGCCGGAACAAAATCTGGTTATCACCCTGACGATGATGGTGTTGTTGTATCTGGCCGTGGTGCAGAAACCTCTTATGGCAAAATACTGGCGATGGGCTGCTTGTTTTGTATTCGTCATGCTGGCGAATGTTTTTTTCGCCCTGCATCCCAAAGCATTCATGCTGCTGCCGGTCGTGCTGGTACTTGGATGGATCATTGCTGGCGGGCGCAGTAATACACCGCTTGCCATTTTAGTTACGGCTGCCTGCGTAACATGCGCCTTTATATCGGTTGGTTTCCATATTGCGCGTGCTGATTGCACAGGGCAGGCGGCTATACAGGCTCATTTCTCAGCCATTTACCTGTCGCCGCGCTCTTTTATGCAATCGCCGCTGGAGTTTATGGCCGTTGCGCTCATCAATGTGCTGCGCCTACCGGAATATTTCCTCTTCCTGTGGTATACGCCGCGCAATACAACTGATTGGTTGCCGGTTTCCGTGCATGATCTGGGTGAGTTATACCAGATGGCCGACTCGGCATTCTCCCTGGCCATATGGCTGGTATTTTCGGCTTTTGCGTTCATTGCCATGCGTTGTGTCGTACGGCAGGCCGTGCGCGGAATACAATCACGCAGTTACTCAGCGAACCAAGTCATTGCGATAGCATTACTTGGCTGCATGATCGCGCTGGCATCAATTCAGACCATCAAAATGTTCTATGAAATTGTATTCTTCCTGCCACTTTTTATTCTTATCTGGCTGCTTGCGGAATCACCGGCGGCTATTGACACACCGCGATATCGGAAATTCAGACTGGTGCTGCTTTTGCTTGCGGTGGCAAGTCTTGCGAATATCATGATCAAATATGCTCCGTATGTCACATCTTCTGAAGCGCGGACGCATGACCGCGTGCTGGCAGATGGTGATATGCGCCGTCTGGTCATGGCAGATACATCATCGTTCGTGCATACCAAACAGGATGTGCTGGCCGCTGCCGCGAAGTGCAAAATAGCGACTGATGGCAGAGCTCGTCACGTGGTGACGGATATGCTGACCTACCCATTTTTTATACGTACATTCAAGCCGTTAAGTATCGATTACCTGATTGATAGCTGGTATACGGAGCATATAGATATCGGCGCGCTTTCGCGCATCATGCGGGATAGGGAGTCCTCCGGCATGGTGACATTATGTGCAGCAACACCAGATGCCATTCGCAACCGCATGACCCAGACAGGTGATTTTTGCTGCCTGGGACTGAACCCGTAAAGCTGAGCCGCACTGGTTGGTAATGAAAATCCTTGCACTCTTGGATTTTTCCGCTATAAGCACTGCCTTCCCCCAGAACATGTGAGCGTTATGACAAGTTTGAATCCGGCGAAGTTTATCCGCGAAGTGCGGCAGGAAATGAACAAAGTGACGTGGCCAACCCGCAAGGAAACCACGGTTTCTAC
>CAZAQK010000074.1:4897-8060 GCA_964487265.1 uncultured Rickettsiales bacterium
GGCAGGAAATGAACAAAGTGACGTGGCCAACCCGCAAGGAAACCACGGTTTCTACGCTTATGGTGCTGGCACTTGTGTTTGTCGCTGCGACATTTTTTGTGTTTGTGGATTGGTTCATCGGCACGCTGGTGCGGATGATGATTGGTATCTAAGGAGTTAGTAAAATGAATGCCCGTTGGTATATTGTTCAGGCTCATTCAGGCTTTGAAAAGAAAGTAGCCCAGTCTATTAAAGAGCAGGCTGTGCAGAAAAACCTTACCTCGCTGATCGAAGAGGTGGTGGTGCCCGTTGAAGAGGTCACCGAAGTGCGCCGTGGCAAAAAAGTGCAGGCTGAGCGCAAATTCTTCCCCGGTTATGTCATGGTGAAGATGCAGCTTACCGATGCCACCTGGCACATGGTGAAGAACACAGCGAAAGTCACCGGTTTCCTTGGCGGCGGCGGCAAAGGCCGTCCGGTCCCTATTACTGAAAAAGAAGCAGAATCCATATTTGCACAGGTGCGCGAGGGTATTGAGCATCCGAAATCCACCGTTCACTTCGAAGTGGGCGAAAATGTCAAAATCATCGACGGTCCGTTCGATACATTTACCGGTCTTATCGAAGGTGTTGATGAGGAAAAACAACGGGTTAAAATATCTGTTTCCATCTTCGGCCGCCCAACCCCTGTGGATCTGGAATATAGCCAGGTGGAAAAAGTCGCGTAAGCCTCTTTTTCTGCTTGCAATCACGAAAATAAGCTCCTATAAATCCGCCTCCCTCGCGTTTGAGGGGCGAAGTTTATGGGAGTCCGTGCCGCCGGGAAATCGGTGTGATGCGGGCGTTAACACCACTTACGAAAGAAAATAAAATGGCAAAGAAAATTGTCGGGTATGTGAAGCTGGAAATCCCGGCTGGTAAAGCAAACCCATCTCCCCCAGTTGGTCCTGCTCTCGGTCAGCGCGGCCTGAATATCATGGAATTCTGCAAAGCATTCAACGCGGCTACCCAGAAAATGGAGCCAGGTGCGCCGATTCCGGTTATCATCACCGCCTATCAGGATCGTACCTTTACTTTCATCACCAAAACCCCGCCGGTTTCTTACTTCCTGAAGAAGTCTGCTAAGATCCAGTCTGGTTCACAGACGCCGGGTAAAGGTGCAAAAGCTGGCAAGATCACCATGGATCAGATCCGTGAGATCGCCAAACTGAAAATGCAAGATCTTAACGCTCATGATATTGAGGCGGCTGCGCGCATGATTCGCGGCTCTGCCCAGTCTATGGGCCTTGAAGTGGTAGGAGCATAATATGCCACGTATCGCAAAAAAGAGAAAAGCACTCGTTGCAAGCGTAGATACCGCAAAGCGCTATCCGCTCAAGGAAGCGGTAAAGCTGGTGAAATCCACCGCTACCAAAAAATTCGATGAAACCATCGATATCGTGATGAACCTTGGTGTGGATGCTTCGCAGTCTGATCAATCAGTGCGCGGTATGGTTTCCATGCCAAACGGCACGGGTAAAAGCATCCGCGTAGCTGTTTTCGCACGTGGTGACAAAGCGGCAGATGCACAGAAAGCTGGCGCAGATTTCGTCGGTGCTGAAGATCTCTACGAAAAAATCAATGGCGGTTTCACTGATTTTGACCGTCTTATCGCATCGCCTGACATGATGGGTATAGTCGGTAAGCTTGGTAAAGTGCTTGGTCCTAAAGGCCTGATGCCAAATCCAAAACTCGGTACCGTTACACCAAACGTGGCAGAAGCGGTGAAGGCTGCGAAAGCTGGCCAGGTTGAATTCCGTATCGATAAAGCGGGCATCGTTCATGCTGGTATCGGCAAGGCAAGCTTCACGGAAGATGCATTGCTTGCTAACGTAAAAGCATTTGTTGATGCGGTGGTAAAGGCAAAGCCATCTGCTTCCAAAGGTAACTACATTAAAAAAGTGGGCTTGTCGTCCACCATGGGTCTTGGCATCAAAGTTGATGTTGCTGACCTGATGGCAGCGTAAGGAGATCTCTCATGAATCGCGCAGAAAAACAGGCTCAGATCGAAACCACCAACGCCCGCTTCAAAGATGCCGGCATTGCGCTGGTTGTGCATAACAAAGGTTTGACGGTAGCTGAAATGACCGCATTGCGTGCAAAAATGCGCGAAGCAGGTGCGGAATTCAAAGTAACCAAGAACCGCCTGACCAAAATTGCGGCAAAAAACACGCCGTTTGAAGCTATTTCAGATATGTTCAAGGGCCCTGCGGCTGTTGCAACATCGAAAGATCCTGTGGCTGTTGCCAAAGGTATCGTTGATTTCGCCAAGCTTAATGACAGGCTGGTGATCATCGGCGGTGCATATGGTGAACAGAAGCTGGATGTAAAAGCCATTGAGTCGCTGGCAAAACTGCCTTCACTCAACGAGCTGCGTGCCAAAATCGTTGGCATGCTGCAAACACCTGCTACGCGCATTGCTTGCGTGCTGCAGGCACCGGGAGGTCAAGTCGCCCGTGTGGTAGCTGCCAAGGCAACGAAAGAAGGATGAGAAGGGGTAGGAGCACTGCCCCGATGCAAGGCAGGGTTCTCGGGTAAAAAATAATTTTTTTGATTAATAATTAGGAGTTGTAAAATGTCTGCTAATCTTGCTCAAATCGTTGACCAGCTGTCAGCGTTGACCGTTTTGGAAGCTGCTGAGCTTTCTAAAATGCTTGAAGAAAAATGGGGTGTGTCTGCTGCTGCTCCTGTAGCCGTAGCGGCTGCTGGCGGTGCTGCAGCTGGTGCTCCGGCTGCTGAAGCTCAAACCGAATTCAACGTCATCCTTGCTTCAGCTCCTGCTGACAAGAAAATCGGCGTGATTAAGGTTGTTCGCGAAGTAACGGGCCTTGGCTTGAAAGAAGCTAAAGACCTCGTTGAAGGCGCGCCAAAGCCTGTTAAGGAAGGCGTTAACAAGGAAACCGCTGAGAAAATCAAGAAATCTCTCGTGGAAGCTGGCGCTACCGTTGAAGTTAAGTAGTGCAATAGCATAACTCCAATACCGGGGTATCGCAGATGCGATGCTCCGGTTTTGGCGTTTGTAAATAAGTGGGTCAGGGGCTTCGCTCATGACCAGACTCAAGAATAACCGACCACTGGCTTTACGGCCACAGGTCACAGAAACCTAAAGGTTCCTATGGTACACGCAGCAGAAAAGTCCCGTTTGTCA
>CAZAQK010000075.1:0-8055 GCA_964487265.1 uncultured Rickettsiales bacterium
TGCAGCTGGAAAACGGCAGGCTCACGCTTTCTGCCAACAGCCCAGAGCACGGCACGGCTTCAGAAGAAATCGATGTAACTTTCTCGTCGCCTAAGCTCGAGATTGGTTTCAACTCCCGCTACATGCTGGATATGATGGCAAACATCGAAGGCGATACGGCACAGTTCCTGTTCAGTGACTCGGCTGCTCCCGCACTGGTGCGCGATACGGCGGATGTCGGCGCGCTCTATGTCATCATGCCGATGAGGGTATGACGGCAGGAAGCATTGCTGAAGCAGCGATACTGGATTCCGGCCTGACGCCGGATACGCACAAATGTCTTCATCTTTCCACGCTGTCGTTCAGCCATTTTCGCAATTATCAAACAGCACGTATTGAAGTGCAGCCCTCGCCAGTTGTACTGACTGGCCATAATGGTGCGGGCAAAACCAATATCCTTGAAGCCATTTCATTACTCACGCCGGGCAGGGGCATAAGAAAAGCGCGCTTAAGCGAGATGGATGCGCAGGGCGGCGCGCAGCAGGCATGGGTTATTGCCGCAACCATTCATGGCCTTCAGGGCGAAGTAAAGATCGGTACGGGGCGTGACCCTGAAAACATGGGTGAGCAGGATAAGCGGCTCGTTCGCATTGATGGAAAACCGGCCAAATCCCAGGCAGACCTGGCGCGTCAGCTTTCGATTGTCTGGCTGACGCCACAGATGGAACAGCTCTTTAATCAGGGCACTTCAGAAGCGCGAAAATTCCTTGATCGGCTGGTCTATGGGTTTGATCCGGAGCATGCCTCACGCATCAATGAATATGAATATGCCATGCGTGAGCGCAACCGACTGCTGGCGGATGGCCGCTTTGATGAAGCATGGCTGACTGCCCTTGAGCAGACCATGGCGGAGACCGGCGCGGCCGTGGCGCAGGCACGGCTTGCAGCCATCGAAACCCTGAACCATGCCATCGGCCTTTCAACCAATAGTTTCCCGAAAGCCAGGCTCTCTGTGGCTGGCACAGTGGAAAAATTGTTCCAGCAGGGGCTTGCCGCCGTAAGTGTGGAAGATGCTTTCAGGGCTGTTCTCTGGCAAAGCCGAAGGCAGGATGCTGCGGCAGGTCGCACCTTAAGCGGCACACACCGCAGTGAAATGCAGGTTTTCCATACCACAAAACAGATGCCTGCCGAGTCTTGCTCCACGGGTGAACAGAAAGCCATGCTGCTTTCCATGATACTGGCTCAGGCGCGTGCCTCCATGCTCTGGAAAGGGGTGGTTCCGGTGCTGCTTTTAGACGAGGTTGCCACCCATCTGGACAGCACAAGAAAGCTTGAGTTGTTTGAGGAAATCTGCCAGATTGGGGCCCAAGTCTGGATGACCGGAACCGATAGGAAATTTTTTGAAGAATTAACGGGTAAAGCGCAATTTTTTGATGTAGAAAATGGCACTGTAAATGACATCTAAAAAGAACTATCGTAACTTGGCAGAATTGTTGTTGGCGTATGGTGCAGGTACTCAGGGCGTTGACACCAAGGATGCACAGGAGATACTAAAACGCCTGAGATTCAAAGATGAATCCAGCCGGGCTGAGAGGATTAAAAAAATTCGTCATGAGGATAGTCACGGCAGAACTTACATGTATCGACATCCGTCGCTACCAGACCTTATCGTTAACCTATCCAAGGATGCTACGTTGAGCTGGGGTGATAAGGCAGCATTTTCTGAAGCAATCCGCAGCTTATTGGCGGTAGAGCCTGATGCCCTGGAAAGATTGGAGCCAGGATATGCGGTAAGGATAGCGAATGCAGGAGCCGAAGAACAATTTAGGCAATAAATGGATTATTTATGTCACAAACAACAATGTTAAAGAAACCGATGCAGATGCAAGAACAACAAGATGATTATGGTGCTGGCTCAATCAAAGTCCTGAAGGGGCTCGAAGCCGTTCGCAAACGTCCGGGCATGTATATCGGCGACACCGATGATGGCTCAGGCCTGCACCATATGATCTACGAAGTGGTGGATAACGCCATCGACGAAGCACTGGCGGGTCATTGCGATGTGGTGGAAGTATCACTCAATGCCGATGGTTCCTGCTCTGTAACCGACAACGGCCGTGGCATTCCGGTGGATATTCACAAGGAAGAAGGCGTTTCCGCCGCCGAAGTGATCATGACGCAGCTGCATGCCGGCGGTAAATTCGACCAGAATACCTATAAGGTTTCCGGCGGTCTGCACGGTGTGGGCGTTTCAGTGGTGAATGCGCTTTCGATCTGGCTGGATCTGACCATCTGGCGCGGTGATAAAGAGCATCAGGCACGCTTTGAAAATGGCGTGACCACGCAGCACCTGAAAGCAACCCGCGATGCACAGGGCTTCCGCGGTACTCGCGTAACGTTCATGCCATCCAATGAAATCTTCACGATGACGGAATTCGATTTCGCAACCGTTGAGCACCGCCTGCGCGAGCTGGCATTCCTCAATTCCGGTGTGCGCATCCGCCTGGTGGATATGCGGCAGGACCCTGCGGCAGAAGCCGAATTCTATTACGAAGGCGGCACGCAGGCTTACGTGCAATATCTCGATAAAAGTAAAACAGCACTGCACAACACCATCCTCATCAGCGGTGAAAAGGATGGCATCAGCATGGAAGTTGCCATGCAGTGGAACGATTCCTACCATGAAAACGTGCTGTGCTTCACCAACAACATCCGCCAGCGCGATGGTGGCACACATCTTATTGGCTATCGTGCCGCGCTCACCCGCGCCATCAATAAATATTATGAAGGTTCTGCACTTGGTAAAAAAGACAAGCTCGACATCACGGGTGATGACGCGCGTGAAGGCCTGACCTGTATTGTATCCGTCAAAGTGCCGGATCCTAAGTTTTCATCCCAAACCAAGGATAAATTGGTTTCCTCCGAAGTTCGTCCGGTAGTGGAAACGCTGGCGTATGAAAAACTTTCGCAGTGGATGGAAGAACATCCGCAGGAATCCAAGAATGTCATCGGCAAGATCATTGAAGCCGCTGCGGCGCGTGAAGCTGCCCGCAAGGCACGCGAACTGACACGCCGCAAAGGCGCGCTCGATATTTCTTCACTCCCCGGCAAGCTGGCGGATTGCCAGGAACGTGACCCGGCAAAATCCGAACTCTTCATCGTAGAGGGTGATTCGGCGGGTGGTTCAGCTAAGCAGGGCCGCAGCCGTAATTTCCAGGCCATCCTGCCACTGCGTGGTAAGATCCTGAACGTGGAGCGCGCGCGTTTCGATAAAATGCTTTCCTCCAACGAGATCGGCACGCTGATCACCGCGATCGGCACCGGCATTGGCCGTGAGGAATTCGCGGTAGACAAAACGCGCTATCACAAGATCATCATCATGACCGACGCCGACGTGGACGGTTCGCATATCCGCACACTCCTGCTCACCTTCTTCTTCCGCCAGATGCGCGAGCTGATCGAAAAGGGCTATCTCTATATCGCCCAGCCGCCGCTCTATAAAATGAAACGCGGCAATTCCGATGTGTATCTGAAGGATGATGAAGCACTTGAAGTCCATCTCCTGAAGAGCAGCCTTGAAGAAGCGGTGGTGACACTGAAAAAAGGCCAGCAGCTTTCCGGTGAGAAACTGGGTGAAGTGATCGAGCAGGCTGGCAAAATAGCCGAAAGTGCCCGCCATATTGCCAAGCGCGCACCGCTTAAAATTATTGAAGCAGCAGCACTTGCCCACGTGTTCGATGGTAAGGGCGGCAGCGAGGCAAAAGCCAAGGCATGGGAAAAGAAAGCTAATGCGCTTTATGGCGAACAGGCTGGCTGGACCTGCAGCTTCAGCGACGGCGTGTTCAAAGTAAGCCGCACCGTGCGCGGGGTTGAAGAACTCTATCTCGTTGATGAAAAGCAGCTTGCCTCCAAAGATGCGCATGATATTGCGGCGCAGCTTGCTTTCCTCGATGAGCATTTTGCTGGTGAACTCACAATCAACCGCAAGCAGAATACCGCGCGTGTTGATACACCTTCCGAGCTTTATGGCACGATGATGGATTTTGCCCGCAAAGGTTCAACCATCCAGCGTTTCAAAGGTCTGGGCGAGATGAATCCGGAGCAGCTCTGGGAAACCACGCTGGATCCGAAAACCCGCCGCCTGCTCAAGGTGGAGATCAGTGATGATGGCGAAACCGAATCGCTCTTTTCTACACTGATGGGTGATATCGTTGAGCCGCGCCGCGACTTTATCGTGAGCAATGCGCTGAAGGTTGAGAACCTGGATATTTAGCGAATTTACTGTCTTTACGTATCCAGATATCCACGCTAACGCGAGATAACTGCAGCTTGTGCTTGCAGTAATTATCGTGCAGGTCCTGGCAGTCATTGAAGGTGGGGCGGCAGATATCCGGCAATGTTGGAATATTAAATATCAGGATATCCGGGTTTCTTTTTTTGATATAGGCAAGATTGAACAGCTCATTAGCAAGATAACCTTGCCCGCGATATTTAGTGCTCTGCCAGTTATGCGCCAGGTAATGGTCGTTGAGGCCGAATATATCCAGCGTTGGCAACTCTGAATAATAGGGTATGGCACCAGCGACGCCAACAGCAATAAGCGGCTTGTCGGTGCTGTAGCTGTAACGTTCTTTGAGTATTTCGCCAATTTCCTTGGCATCCCACATCCATAGTTCTTTTTTGGCATCTATGTTGTGTGCGCTGTTGGTTTGAACCCACAGCAATCCGGCAATAATCGCGCCGTAAAAGCAGGCATCTTTCCACGCTGGCTGCTTATCCATCAACAGCATACTCTGCATCACCATCATGATAATAGCCGGCAGGATCGGCAATAAATGGCGGAATCCGGGAAAGATATCGCCGCCGCTTACAGTAAACACGGCGATCCAGACCAGGCAGATGATAAACAGGAATACAAAAGTCCTGCGCTGGCTGAAATCGGTACGGCTGATGATTTTATCCATGCAGAGCAAAAGTATCAGCAGAATTGGCAGATATATCATCAGTGCGCCGCCTATATAGGCCAGCCCGTCGAGGAAGCGTTCTGAGCCATCCACCACCACTTTGGCGTAAAACGTATTGGGCAGGAATTCCCCGTAATACGACAACCTGAAGATCAACTGCATCATGAAGAACAGGAATGGAATCAGGCATAATGCAAAGAGTTTCGGCAATAACTGCCTTCTTAGGGGCGCACCACAGATGAGCAGGCTGGCTGCAATAAGCATGGTAAATAGTGCACCTTCAGGCCTTGATATGCACACAAGGCCAAGTAAAAAACCGGTTTTACAGGCTGTGCGCATATCCGGCTTTTGCAATATATCAAGGCTATACACATATGCCCATGCCAGCAAAGCCATGACGGACGTGGCTTCCAGCCCTGCTATTGACCATATGGCCACCGAGCCGGAACAGGCCAGCATCATGTTGGCTGCAACGGCTACATAATGCGCATCTGGCGCAATGCGTTGCTGGAAACGCACCATTGCGGCCATCGTAAAAAAGCTGCCGATAATGCCCAGCAAGCGGCTGGCAGTCACCATGTCAAAGCCAAGATAGCCAAACGCTGCATTCACCATCAGCCACAGGAAGTTGGAATATCCCTCAACATACTCGCCATCGTTCCATGTCAGGCCTTTGCCTTCAATGAAACGCTGGGCGTAACGGAGCGTGATAAAGCTATCATCGACAAAATAGGGATAATAATAGAATGCGTGCAGCAGAAGTGCGGCAAAAGGCAGCAACAATGTAAAATATATGGGTGCAGAGTAGCTTCGTATCATGCTCAGGCTTTACTTTTTATAGTTCTCTATCAATTTCACAGCCGCGGCATGTGGCGTGATTTCCTGTTTCTGCACGGCGGTTTCCAGCTGGTCAATCAAAGATGAAACCTTGGGATGTGCCATGAAATCATCGAGCAGCGCATCTTTCACATCTTTCCACATCCATGCACGGGTTTGCTTCTTGCGGCGGGCGGCGATGGCGCCGGCCTTGCCCATCACATCAAAAAATTCCTGCATGATTTGCCACAGCGTATCAATTCCTTCATTAGCAAGGGCAGAGCAGGTGAGTACCTTGGGTTGCCAGTGCGCGCTTGCGGGGTGGAACATGCGCAGTGCCGATGCATAATCCGCCTTCACGCGGTTGGCCTGTGCCAGCAAGTCTCCATCTGCCTTATTGATAACTACTAAATCAGCCAGTTCCATAATGCCGCGCTTGATGCCTTGAAGTTCATCGCCACTGCCGGGGAGCAGGAGCAGCACGAACATATCCACGATATCGGCCACTTCGGTTTCCGATTGGCCGACACCCACGGTTTCCACAATGATCACATCATAACCCGCAGCTTCACACAGCAACATACTTTCATGTGTGTGGCGGGCGATGCCGCCGAGCGTGCCGCCGGTGGGCGAGGGGCGGATATAGGCATTCTCATGCTGTGCCAGTTTGCCCATGCGGGTCTTATCACCCAGTATGGAGCCACCCGTGCGCATGCTGGAGGGGTCGATAGCGAGCACCGCCACCTTGTGGCCTTTTTCGATGGCGTGTAAGCCGAGAGTTTCGATGATGGTGGATTTACCAACGCCCGGCACACCGGTGATGCCGATGCGGATGGATTTACCGGTTTTCGGCAATATGGAATTGAGCAGTTCTTCCGCTTCCCTGCGATGGTCAGGCCGGGTGGATTCCACCAGCGTGATGGCACGGGCGAGGGAGGCTCGGTCAGTCAGCGTTTTCACGCAGCCTTCCTTTTATTGCCGATAAGCTCCAGCACTTTCTGGGCGGCTTCTGGGATATTAGTACCCGGGCCGAAGATCTCCGCCACGCCTGCCTTATACAGGAAGTCATAATCCTGCGAAGGGATGACACCACCGCATACCACGATGATATCCTTCGCACCGGCTTTTCCAAGTGCCTTGATAAGCTGTGGCACCAGTGTTTTATGGCCAGCGGCGTGCGATGACACACCCACAATATGCACGTCATTCTCTATGGCCTGACGCGCTACTTCATCGGGTGTTGCGAATAATGAGCCGACATCCACGTCAAACCCCATATCTGCGAATGCCGTGGCGATGACTTTTGCCCCGCGGTCATGCCCGTCCTGCCCCATTTTGGCAACAAGCAGGCGAGGGCGGCGGCCTTCCGATTTGGCGAAGCCACTTACATGTTCGCGAATGGGTTGCAAACTATTATCTTTATCATACAGCGCGCCATACACGCCGGATACGGTGCGTACTTCCGCATTATAGCGGCCATAGATTTTTTCCAGCGCGAAAGAAATTTCTCCCACAGTAGCACGGGCACGGGCGGCAGCAACCGCCAGTTCCAGCAGATTGCCATTTTTCTTGGCAGCAGCTTCGGTGAGCACATTAAGTGCGGTCTGGCACAGCACCTCATCACGCGTGGAGCGGATTTTTTCAATACGCTTGATCTGCCCGGCGCGCACCTTGCTGTTATCGATATCGAGTATCTCGATATCTTCTTTAGTGTTGGGTGCAAACTTATTGACGCCAACGATGATTTCTTCGCCGCGATCAATGCGTGCCTGTTTGCGGGCGGCGGATTCTTCAATTTTCTGTTTGGGGTATCCGGCTTCCACCGCTTTCACCATGCCGCCCATGCCATCAATCTCTGCCATGAGTTTTTCTGCTTCGGAAACCAGGCTTGCGGTGAGGGATTCCACATAATAACTGCCGCCCAGCGGGTCTACCACATTGGGAATGCCTGTTTCATGCTGGATCACCAATTGGGTGTTGCGAGCGATGCGGGCAGAAAAATCAGTCGGCAGGGCGATGGCTTCATCCAAAGCATTGGTGTGAAGGGATTGTGTGCCGCCAAGTACTGCGGCCATGGCTTCAATGGTGGTGCGGATGACGTTGTTATATGGGTCTTTCTCGGTGAGAGAAACGCCGGAGGTCTGGCAGTGTGTGCGTAGTGCCAGTGACATCGGATTTTGCGGATTATATTTGCTCATCACCTTCGCCCAAAGCAGGCGGGCAGCACGCAGCTTGGCAATTTCCATAAAGAAATTCATGCCAATGCCAAAGAAGAAAGAAAGGCGCGGCGCAAAAT